>BGOK01000016.1 GCA_003569205.1 Verrucomicrobiota bacterium
TCGATGTCGACGGAATACCCGGGCTTCCGGAGGTTGGCGTAGATGAGGGGGCGTTCGACGGCGGACATGTCGCTAAGAAGAGTTAGAGATTAACCGTTCCACTCGGGCGTGCCGAGGACGGGAGTTTTTTGCCCGTAGGTCGGGTCAGTGAGTGTGGCCTTGAGCTGCTGCGTGAAGGCAGCGGCGTCTTCGGGCTTCACGTTCTCGTGCATCGATCTATCGACGTGAACGACTGGGCCGCAGCCGCAGTCGGCGATGCATTCGACGAACTCGAGGGTGAAGTTGCCATCGGGCGAGGTTTCACCGCGCGCGCAGTTGAGGGATTTCTCGAGCTCGGACATCAGCGCGTAGGAACCGCGGAGGGCGCAGGACAGCGTGCGGCAGACGCGCACGTGGCGGCGGCCAATCGGGCTCTGACGTACATCGGGTAGAACGTCACGACCTCGAGGACCTGCATTGGGGTCACGCCGACGAGCTCGGCGACCCAGGTCATATCCTCTTGGGTGATGTAGCCGCGGTCTTCCTGCACGAGGTGCAGGAGTGGCATCGTCGCGCTACGCTTTTGCGGGTACAGGCCGACGATGGCGGGAGCCTTCGCGAGCGTTTCTGGCGTGAGCGCGCGGGCGGGGGCGGAAGGGGAAGTTTCGTGCATGGTTTTTAGCGGTCGCATTCGCCCATGACGAAGTCGAGCGAACCGAGGATGGAAGCGATGTCAGTGAGGTAGTTGCCCGGGACAATCACGGGCAGGATCGAGAGCGAGACGAAGCTCGGGCCGCGGATGCGCAGGCGGTAGGGGACGCCGCCGCCATTGGAGACGACGTAGAAGCCCAAGGAGCCCTTCGGGTTTTCAGCTTCAAAGTAGACTTCACCAGCCGGAATCTGCGGACCCTCGGTGACGATCATGAAGTTCTGGATGAGCTCTTCCATCTTCGTCATGATTTTAGCCTTAGGCGGGAGGAAAATCTTCTTTGCGTCCTCGGCGTACCACGCGCCCCCTGGCATAGACTTGCAGGCTTGGCGGAGGATGCGGACGGACTGGCGGACCCTCTTCCATACGAACGAGGTAACGGTCGAAGCAATCGCCCTTGGTGCCCACGGGTACATCGAAGTCATACTTCTCGTAGCCCGAGTAAGGCTTGTCCTTACGGAGGTCGAAGCCGACGCCGGAGGCGCGGAGGTTGGGCCCAGTGAGGCCGTAGGCGAGGGCGAGTTCCTTCGAGATCGGCGCGATACCTTCGGTGCGCTCGAGGAAGATGCCGTTCCGCGTCAGGAGTTTATCCACGTCATCGATGACCTTGAGGACGCCGTCGCAGAAGACTTCAACCTTCTTGAGCCAGCCTTCGGGGAGATCACGGGTCAGGCCGCCAATCCGCGTGTAGCTCGTGGTGAAACGGGCGCCAGTGAGCTCTTCGAAGAGCGTGTAGAGCTTTTCGCGCTCATTGAACGTGTACATGAACACCGTCCACGCACCCGTATCCATCGCGTAGACGCCGAGACCCAGTAAGTGGGACGAAATACGCGCCATCTCGCAGCAGACGACGCGAATCGCTTCGCAACGTTCGGGCATCTTGAGGCCGGCGAGCTTTTCGACGGCAATGGCGTAGGCAACGTTGTTGGCGAGCGGTGCGAGGTAGTCCAAGCGATCCGTGTACGGCACGAACTGGTTGTAACGTCATGTTCTCAGCGATTTTTTCGTCGCCGCGGTGCAGGTAGCCGATGACTGGATCGCACTGATGACCTTGTCGCCGTCGAGCTCGAGGCTCAGGCGGAGCACGCCGTGCGTGGCAGGGTGCGATGGACCCATGTTCAGGGTCATGTTCTCACCGCGAAGTTCTTCGGCGCGGGCGGCGATATCGCCGAGGGAAATTTCCTTAGTAGTCTTCACGTCGAAAAGGGCTTAGGCCTTGGGCTTCTCCTCGTTCCAAGATTGGTCGAGCGCGCTCGGTTCGCCCTCCGACATCTTGCCGCCCGGCGAGACGAACGGTCCCCCCATCATCGGCGCGGGTTCGACCGTTTGGCCGGTGACTTCGGCGACATCGGCGGCAGGGAGGGGGACCTCGATGCCCGCGAGTGGGAAATCCTTGCGGAGCGGGTGGTAAGGATACGCGTCCCACATTAAAATACGACGTGGGTCGGGGTGGCCATCGAAGCGGATGCCGAACATGTCGAACGCTTCGCGCTCGTGCCAGTTCGCACCGGGGTGGAGGGACGACACGCTCGGGACGGTGTCATGGACGGCGCCGACGTGGAGGCGGACGTATTCCTTATGCGTCGTGCTGAGCAGGTGAATCACCACGCCGAAGCGCGGTGTGCGGTCCTTCCAGTCGATGCCGCAGAGGTCGGCGAGGAGGTCAAAGCCTTGGGCGTCGCGAAGGAAGCGGACGGTTTCGAGGAGGTCTTCGCCCGCGACCTGGTAGGTCGGCATGTCCTGGGAGGGGAGGACTTGCGTGCGCGGAAAACGGTCGGTTAGGACGGCGGCTTCCATGTTCAGCGGACGATCTTGGTTTCGACGGTACGGCCGCGGAAGGTGCGCTTAAGGGAGCCGCCTTCTTGGCGAATCTTTTCCTGCAGCAACATCATGCCGTCCAGCAACGCTTCGGGGCGGGGCGGCAACCGGAAATATAAATATCCACCGGGACAATATTATCGACGCCTTGGAGGGTCGCATAGGAGCGGTACATACCGCCGGTCGAAGCGCAGGCGCCCATGGCGACGACCCACTTGGGTTCGGCCATCTGGTCGTAGATGCGTCGGACGACTTCCGCCATCTTGTAGGTGACGGTGCCGGCGACGATCATGCAGTCGGCTTGACGAGGGGAGAAGCGCATGACTTCCATGCCGAAACGGGAAATATCGAAGCGGGAACCACCGGCGCCCATGAGCTCGATGGCGCAACAGGCCAGACCCATCGGCATCGGCCAGACGGAGTTGCTGCGCACCCAGTTCACGACGGCATCGGCGCGGGTCACGATGACTTCGCCCTCTATCTTGCTGTTATAACCGAAATCAGATTTGACCATGGTCGTTTGCCGCAAGTTAGGACAGCCCCCCATGGGAGCAAGAAGGAAGGGCAAAAAGCACATTTTTAACCGAATTTCTCGGGGTGAGGTTTGACTTGAGACTTTTAACCAGTGGCCAAAGGGGTAGGGATAGTCTCACCCCCAACCATGCCTCGTTTCGCTCTCTTCTTACTAGTCACCTGCCTAGGGCTCTCGGCGGCCCCCGCCCCCCTCCGCGTCCTGGTCTGGGACGAACGCCAGCCGGAGCAGAAAAAAGGCTACGCGGGAGCCTTCTTGGGCGACACCTTGGCGAAGCACCTCTCCGCCCAGCCCGGGCTATCCGTTAAGTCCGTCGGGATGGATGATCCGGACCAGGGTTTGGCGGACGCCACCTTGGCGGCGACGGATGTCGTGGTCTTCTGGTGCCATCAGCGCCCTTTGCAGCAAAACGACGCGCGCATGGAGGCCCTCGTCCAGCGGGTCATGGCGGGTAAGACGGGGTTCATCGCCTTACACTCGGCCCACTGGGCGAAGCCGTTCGTGCGGTTGATGCAGGAACGCGCCAAGGCCGATGCCCTCGCCCAAGTGCCGGCGGCGGAACGCCCGACGGCGCAATGGACGTACCTTAATGATAAGCCCTATCGCGTGATGCCCAAGAAGGGCGCTGCCCCGACCCCGAATGTGCAAAAGGTCGGCGACGTCTGGCAGCTGACTTTGCCGCAGTGCGTGTTCCCCACCTACCGCGCGGATGGCGCGCCTTCGCACGTAACGACGCTCTTGCCCGCGCACCCGATTGCGGCCGGCCTGCCGGCGAAGTGGGATATTCCGCAGACCGAAATGTACGGCGAGCCCTTCTGGGTACCGACGCCTGATAGCGTGATTTTCGAGGAAAAATGGGATAAAGGTGAGCATTTCCGCAGTGGTGCGCTGTGGAAAGTCGGCCAAGGCGACGTCTTTTATTTCCGTCCTGGGCATGAGACTTATCCCATCTACCGACAGGCCGAAAACCTGAAGGTCATCGAAAACGCCGTTCGCTGGATGGGCGCTGAAGCCGCGCGTCGATGAGAAGTTTACTCGTCCTTTACCTTTCGTTCGTCACGGCCTGGGCCGCTCCCGCCAGTCGCCCACCGAACGTCCTCGTCATCCTCGTCGATGACCTCGGCTATTCGGACCTCGGTTGCTACGGCGGTGAAATCGCGACGCCCAACATCGATCGCTTGGCTGCGGGCGGGGTGCGTTTCGAAAAATCTTATAACTCGGCGCGGTGTTGTCCGACGCGCGCGTCGCTGCTGACTGGCCTCCATCCGCACGAGGCGGGCATTGGTGATTTCGTCCGCTCTAAGCCAACGCCGAACGCGGGTGAAGCGTACACGGGGCACCTCCTTGCTAGTAACCAGACGCTCCCAGAACTCCTCGCTGCGCGTGGCTACAGTACGTGGATGGTGGGTAAGTGGCACATGGGTGTGCCCGGCCCCATGGACCGCGGCTTCCAGCATTATTTTGGCTATAAGGATTTTGGCGCACATTCGGAAGGCCAGTGGAACGCGGCCAAATACGTCCGTCTACCTGCCACTGTAAAGCCAGAGCTTAACTACGAGACCGGCCGCTTCTACGCCACCGATGTCTTCAACGACTACGCTTGTGAATTTCTGCGCCAGGCCCGGACCGATAAAGCCAAGCCGTGGTTCCTTTACTTAGCGCACTCTTCGCCGCACTTCCCGCTGCAGGCGCCGCAAGCCTCGATCGACCGGAACATGGCGACTTATCGTCGTGGCTGGGACGTGCTCCGCACGGAACGCTTGGAGCGGATGAAGAAACTCGGCCTGGTCCCCGCGACCGCGACCTTACCGCCGCGGGCTCGTGTGCCCGTGGACCGCGAGGACATTGCGAACGGTTATCCAGGCAACTAAACCCGGCGTGGGAAAGCCTGCCCGCCGATCGCCGCGAAGACCTCGCGCGTCGGATGGCTACCTTCGCCGCCATGGTGGAGCACGTCGATCGCGGCATCGGTCGCATCCTGACCGACCTCGAAGCCAGTGGCGAGCTGGCGAACACGCTCATCCTTTTCACCAGCGATAACGGTGCCTGCTACGAATGGGGCCCCTTCGGTTTCGATAGCGCCTCGCGCACGGGTAAGACGACTCTGCATGCGGGCGAACAGCTGGCGCAGATGGGCCAGTCGGGCTCGTTCTCGTCCTATGGGTCGGGCTGGGCAAATCTCGGTAATACGCCCCTCGCCATGTATAAACACTTCTGCAACGAAGGCGGCATCACTTCGCCGCTCATTGCGCATTGGCCGGCGGCGTGGCCCGCCCGGAGCGAGTGGATCCGGCCCCCGGCGCACGTCATGGACTTTTTCCCGACCATCGCCGAAGCCACGGGTGCAGTGCGTCCGGTGGAGATTGCGGGCGTGAAGCTTAAGCCGCTGTCCGGTGTCTCCCTCGTTCCGTTGATGCGTGGCCTCGCGTGGCCGGAACGGGGCATCCCGACGGCGCATGAAGGTGCCCGTGGCTATCGCCTCGGTCAGTGGAAAATCGTCTGGGGCAAGCGCCAGGCAGCGCCAGTGCAGTGGCAGTTGTTTGACCTCTCCCAGGACCCCTCGGAGGAAAACGACCTGGCGGCGAGCCAGCCCGCTAAGACCGCCGAACTCGCGGCGCTATGGAATGCCTGGGCTGATCGGGTCGGCGTCCGGCCGCGTTGATTTCGCCATGAAGCCATTTGCGCTCCTCCTTTTAGTCTTAGTTTTACCGATGTGTGGTCGTGCCGAACGCCCTTATTTTGGCGCTGAGCCCGGGGCGTTAGAAAAAGCCAAGCAAGCCATCGCCGCCGGTGACCCGGTGCTCGTCGGGGCCTTGAAAAAACTCAAGCAGGACGCGGAGAAAGCGCTCTTGGTCGCCCCCGCCTCGGTGACGGAAAAGAAGCAGCTCCCGCCAGCGGCGATGCGCATGATTACATGAGTTTGGCACCGTATTTCTGGCCCGATCCCGCTAAGCCCAAAGGCTTGCCGTATCTGCGCAAAGACGGCGAAGTGAACCCGGAGTCCCGGGAACTCGCCGCCAATGATACGCTGCGTGTTCGTGCGCTGGCCGCAACGGTGGAAGCACTCTCGCTCGCTTACTACTTCACGGGCGAGGAAAAGTATGCGACGCACGCTGCCCAGCATCTACGCGTTTGGTTTCTCGCGCCCGCGACCCGGATGAATCCGAATCTTAAGTTCGCCCAAGCCGTGCTCGGCGTGAACGACGGACGCGGGACGGGTATCATCGAAGCCCGCGGGTTGGCGGTGTCGGCCGACGCCGCCATTCTGCTGCTTGGTTCGAAAGCGTGGACGAAGGACGACCAGACCGCAGTGGAGCGCTGGGGTGACCAGTATTACGAATGGCTTTTACGCAGTAAGAACGGCCAGGATGAACGGGCTGCTAAGAACAACCACGGCACTTGGTATGACGTGCAGGCCGTGCATTGGGCCCTCGTGCTTAAGCGGACCGAAGAGGCCAAGGGTTTTCTCGATCAAGCCGGTGTGAAGCGGATCGAAGTGCAGATTGAGCCGGATGGACGGCAGCCCTTGGAACTGAGCCGCACGGCCTCCTTTAGTTACTCGTGCTTCAACCTCCGTGCCTTGGTCGACCTCGCCTTGCTCGGCCAGCACGCGGGCGTCGACCTGTGGGCCTACCGTTCCAAGGACGGGCGCTCCCTGCGGGTGGCCTTGGATTATCTGGTGCCCTATTTGGGCAAGCAGCCGAAGCCTTGGCCCGGTCAGCAGATTCATGGCAGTAACCCCGATGAAATCATGCCCGTCCTCCGTCGGGCCGCCCATGCGACCGGTGCGACCGCTTATGAAGAGCTACTCGCGCAGTATGCGGAAGCGCCGAGTAAGCGATTTCAGTTGGTCGCTCCGCGCTAAGCGTTACTTCGCCCAGCCGAATAGCACGCAGGCACGGTAAAAAAGGTAACCCAGCGTAAGCGTGATGGGAATCGTCAGGACCCAGGCCCAGACGATACGGCTGACCAGACCCCACTTCACGGCATCGACATCCGTAACATCAGTCTGTTACAATTGTTACGATTGTATGACTGGATATTGGGGGTAAGTCTGTGGTTTAGGTGTTAATAATCATAATCGTCACCGGATACCTACGGTTTCGCCACGGTTTCGTCACCCAACGCTGGCATGATTCGATTCCATGGAAGAAACACTACGTCCGTTGAGCGCCAAGGTCCATTTCCGCACCCTCGTGTTGTCGGATCTCCACCTCGGCACCAAGGACGCCCAAGCCCGCGAGTTACTCGAGGTCTTACGCGGTATCCGTTGCGATAAACTCATCCTCAACGGTGACATCGTCGATCTCTGGTCCTTGCAGCGCAAGAATCACTGGGGCCCGGCGCACACCGCCGTGGTCCGTCGCATTCTCAAGATGGCGGAAAAGGATGGCACGCGCGTCGTCTACTTGCGCGGTAACCATGACGACTTTATTCGCCGCTTGATTCCGCTGAGCCTCGATCGCATCGAACTTGCCGAAGAGCACCTGCATGAGACCGCCGATGGAAAGCGCTTCCTCTGCATCCATGGCGACGCCTTCGACACAGTCATGGCGAAGATGCGGTGGTTGGCCGTCATCGGGGACATCAGCTACCAGCTCCTGCTCGACCTGAACCGTTTCTATAACCGCTGGCGCGCCTGGCGCGGCAAAGAGTACTTCTCCCTCTCGCAGGCGATCAAGGGTCGCGTGAAGTCGGCGGTCAGTTTCATCTCTAGTTTCGAAGACCACCTGCAGGCCTTGGCCCGTCGGCGCGGCTGCGATGGCGTGATGTGCGGTCACATCCACAAGGCCGAAGACCGGATGATCGGCGAGATGCGTTACCTAAACTCCGGTGATTGGGTCGAGTCCTTGACTGCCATCGTCGAAGAAGCCGATGGTCGCCTCCGCGTCGTGGACCGCGCGGAATTGCGTACTTTGATTGCCGCCCAGCGTGCGGCCTACGAGGCGGGTGCCTATCCCGAAGCGAGCCGCGTGCCGGCCGTTGCCTAATGATCGAAGTCCCGGTCCTGTCCGCGGGGTTTGGCGAAGGCCATAACGCGGCTGCCCGTGCGATCGTCGAGGCCTTGGGTCGGCATCCTTCCGGGGCATTCTCTGGCAAACTACACGACCTCTTCTTGGACGCCTATGGGGCGGAAAAGGCCCGTTCGCAGCGCGACAGCTATATCCGCGTGGCCAATCTCTATCCGCGCCTCTGGGGCTGCCTCTATGGTGCCATCGACCGCCTACCGCTCGTGCGTGCCTCGCTGCCGTTTCTGCGTCCGGTCGAACGCGAGTTGAACCGCCTGCTTGATGTCCAGCAGCCACCGGTGGTTATTACTGCCTACCCGCTGTATAATTACATGATGGCCCGTCGGTGGAGCGTCGCCGACCCCGCCCGTCCGCGCCTGATCACCGTGGTCACCGATTCGATTTCCGTGAATCGCGCCTGGCATCGCGCCTATTCGGATTGGTACATCACGCCGAATCAGGCCACGGCCGACGTCATGATTCGCCAAGGGGTGCCCGCAGCCAAAGTCTTACCGTTTGGATTTCCCGTGGCGGCCCGCTTGGCTCCGCGCTCCTCAGCCGTGGCGGGGGAAGCGCGGCCGCGCGTCTTGCTAATGCTTAACCCAGGCAAGCGTGATGCAGTCGAACTCGCTGCCGCACTTTCTACCCTTGGTTTGGAACTCGTCGTGACGGTGGGTAAGGACGCCGACTTCAAAGCGGCCGTCGAGCAAGCCGTCGCTGGTCGGGCCGAGGTGCTTGGGTGGACGGACCGCATTCCGGACCTCATGCTTTCGAGCCACTTAGTGATTTCGAAGGCGGGCGGCGCGACCACCCACGAATGCGTGGCGGCCGGTGTCCCGATGGTGATCACCCAGGTCATCCCCGGACAGGAAGCCGGCAACGGTCGGCTCATCACTGAGCATGGCGCGGGCGCCTATGGACTTACCCCTTCTGCCGCTCGGGCGATTGTAGCCTCCGCTTTCGCCAATGATTGGGCCGTGTGGAAGGAATGGAAGCGCAGCGTCGACGGACTCGGCGATGCCCGCGGCGCTGAACGCATCGCGGATTTGGTAGCGAAGTCCATTAGCTCCGCACAGCCAGTCGTAGCGGCTTCTTAAACGCGCTTTACGAGGTAGTCGACGATATCGGCCGCTAGCTTCACGCTGACGCCGCTGACTTCGGCGATTTCCTCGACGGTACCTTTACGCAACTTTTGGATGCTACCGAACGCCGCAAGGAGGGCGTCGCGCCGCTTGGGTCCGAGTCCCGGCATTTCGTCGAGGACGGATTCGCGTAGCTTGCGGCTACGCAGGTCGGCGTTGAAATCGTTCGCGAACCGGTGCGCCTCATCGCGGATGCGCATGAGTAGCGCTAACCCCACGTCGTGCCGCGGTAATTTTAGTTCACGGCCATCCGGGAAGACGATGGTCTCCTCGCGCTTGGCGAGGCCGATGAGCGGCGGTGGCGCGAGGTTGTGTTCCTTAAAGGCCTCCAGCGCGGCGCCGACTTGGCCGAGGCCACCGTCGATAATGACGAGTTCCGGAAAGGCCCGGTGTTCCTCGTGGAGGCGCGTGTAGCGTCGTCCGACCACTTCTTGCATGGAGCGGAAATCATCGTTGCCTTCGAAGGTCTTGATTTTGAACCGGCGGTAGCCGTTCTTCTCCGCGCGCCCATCGACGAAGCGCACCATGGACGCGACCGCGAGCGTGCCGGAGATGTGCGAGATATCAAAACACTCGATCGTGTTCGGCGGTCCGACGAGTTCGAGGCGCGCGACTAGTTCGGTCAGCGCACTGGATTCATCGCGGCGGGGCAGGGGGTTCTCGCGTAGGAAGCGGCGGGACTTCTCGCTTGTGCGCGTCAGCGCATCGAGTAAGTCGCGCATTTTCGCAGCCGTCTCGAAGTCGCGCTCCTCGGCGGCCTTGCGCATGTCCGCTTCGACTTGGGTGGTCCAATCCGCGACCTTGCCCTCCAAGAAGTCACAGGCCAGGCGAACGCGTTCGGCGTAGGCCTCCACCGTGACCTCGTTGGGGAATTTCTGAATTTCTGCGCGGGCGTCGTCGAAGAGCCGCCAACGGCCATCGGGCAGGAGGGTGGGGGTCGCTTCGGCGAGGATGATCCCGAACTGCTTGCGCATCTCGGTGAGCGTCCGGCGGACCGCTTGTTGGTGTGGGAATGGCCCGTAGTAGCGGCAGGACTCGGTCGTGCGGGCCCGGACGATTCGGAAGCGGGGGATAGGGTCGGCGAGGTCGACCCGGATTTGGGGAAACTGTTTGTCGTCGCGAAAGAGGATATTCCACTTCGGTCGCCAGCGTTTGATGAGCTTCCCCTCCAGCAAAAGAGCCTCCGTTTCGGTCCGGACCTCGTGCCATTCGAGATCCCGGACCCGTTCCATCATGGCGGCGACTTTGGGGGCGAGCCGGCTGGCGGTCACGAAATAGGAGTCTAGGCGTCGCCGGAGGTCCTTGGCCTTGCCGACATAGACGACCAGCCCTGCGGCGTCCTTCATGAGGTATACCCCGGGAGTGCGAGGGGCGCGGCGCGCCTTCGCTTTGGGCGAAAGTTCTTCCCGATCAGTTTGCATTTTTGAAAGACTCTCTTAATCCTGCTCTTCTGCTCCCACCCCGCAAATGGAAACCTGTATTAATCTCCCACGCCAGGTTCTGGTCCTTAATATTGGGGATGAACTGCTGGATGGCCTACGGGAGAATGGGCACCTCGTTTGGCTGGGAGAGCAACTAGCCCGCCGTGGCCTGCCGATTACGCGTTCGATAGTCGTCCGCGATAAAGCCGAAGAAATCGCCGCTACCATCGCAGCCGCTTGGGGCCAGTATGACCTCATCGTGACGACGGGTGGCATTGGCCCAACGTCCGATGACAAAACGCGCGCTTCCTTGGCGGCGGCCATGGGCGTGAAGTTGCAGCACGTTTCGGCTGCGGAAGTGGCCTTGCGTGAGCGCTTCAGCTTGATCGGTCGCACAGTATCTGCCGCGGATCTGAGTCAATGCGCAGTCCCTGCCGGCGGCGAAAGCCTGCCGAATAGCCGCGGCACTGCCCCGGGCGTCTTCTTCCATCAAGGCCGGACGGCGTTAGTGATGTTGCCTGGTCCCTTCCTAGAGCTTCGCCCGATGTTTGAAGCGCAGGTCGTGCCGCGTTTGCGAACCATCGGTTGCGCCTGTCAGGGTGAGGCGTATGTCCAGGTCCGCACTTTCGGTATCGGCGCGGTCCCCTTGGAAGAGAAAGTCCGGCCGTTGCTCGCTCCTGGCATGGTGCTTACCTTCGGTACGCACACGGGCGTGGTCGACGCACGTATCGCCTCTGGAGGCAGCGGTGCCACGGCCGATGACCTTTGTGCCGTCGCCCGTAAAGTGCGTGATGTCGTCGGCAACGATTTTGTCTGCACTGGCCATTCCTGCTTGGCGACCATTGTGGTCGAGCACCTCCGCTCGCTCGAAAAGACCGTGGCCTTGGCCGAGTCGTGCACCGGCGGCCTCTTGGCGAACGCCTTCACCGATGTTGCCGGGGCTTCCAGAGTCTTCGCTGGTTCGGCGGTCTGCTACAGTAATGACGCGAAGATGAACATCTTGGGGATTCCTGATTCGATCCTCGCCCAGCACGGTGCGGTTTCTGCTGAGTGCGCTGCCGCCATGGCGACCGCGGCCGCGGAGAAATTTGGTTCGGACTACGCTTTGTCTGTAACTGGTTACGCGGGTCCCGGCGGCGGCACCGATGCCGATCCGGTGGGGACCGTCTACATTGGCTACGCCTCGCCGACGGGGGTTTGGTCGCGCCGTGTCCACCTGCCGGGTGACCGCGTCCAAGTGAAGCTTCGCGCCGTGAACACCGCCCTCGACCTCATGCGCCGCCAATTGAACAAGTACCGCGTCGAGGACCTCCTCCACGGCGTTTAACGGTTGGGGGATTAAGTCGGGTGGCTGAGGGGCCAGAGGATTTCACCGCCGGCCTACTGTGGACAGACTAGGATTGCCACGCACGGGGAGGGCGGGGACATTGGCGACGGATGCCTGTTTCCCTCGCCATCGTCGCCGGCAAAGACGAATACCTCGTCGAACGGGACGCTCGTGCCTTGTACAATCAGGCCGTCCAGAAGGCTGGGCCAGAAGCGGACAAGGAAATCATCGCTGGCTCCATCACGCGCGTCGACGATGCCCAGGGCATTGAAATCCAGTTTTTGGAATCGGTGAATACGCTCTCGATGTTCGGTGCCGCCAAGGTCGTCTGGTTGCGTAATATCAATTGGATCGCCGACAATGTCCCTTCGCGGTCGGAGGAAGTGAAACTAGCCATGGCCAACGTGCTCGCCGGGGCGGCCGCTTGCGAACGCCCCGTCGCCATCATCCTTTCGTTTACGCCGTATGACGGTCGCCGCAAAGACCTCGTTGCCTACAAGGATAAGGCCAACGAGTATATCATTCATGCTTCGGCGGCGAAGAGCCCTTTCTCGAAGGATGACCCGCAGGGCGACATGCAGCTCGGCCTCATCGAGAAGACCTTCCGCGAGGCCGGCGTGAAGTTCGCCCGCGGCGTCCCGGAAGTCATCGTCGGGCGCGTCGGCCAGTCGACCCGGATGGTCCTGATGGAGTCGGAAAAACTCGCCATCTACGCTGGCCCCGGCGGTACCCTTAAAGAGTCTGACGTCCACCTCCTCGTGCCGACCTTCGGCGAAGGCGATTTCTTTGAACCCATCGAGGCTTTCGCGGAGCGTGACCTCGTTTGGTCGCTCGAAGCCCTAGACCGATATTTCTTCAACGAAGATTCCTGTCGGCCGCTGCTGAGTGCCTTGCAGAACCGCCTTCGGCTTCTGATCCAGGTTCGTAGCCTCGCGGATTCGGGTGATTTCCGCGTCTCCGAAGCGGGCTTACCCAAGGGATCGTTTGAAACCGCTTCGATGCGCCATGGCTCCACCTTTGGCTCGGCGGCAAAGTCGTCCGCCAACGTTTTCTCTCAGAACGCTTGGTATATCAGTAATAAGGTCGCTCCCGCCGCCGCCCGCTACTCCTTGGCCGAATTGGTCGATGCCCAACTGGGCTGTGCCGAATGCTTCGATGTCTCCAATTCTGGTGGCGATGAGGAAGTCGCCGTCCGGGCCTTGTTTCTTCGAGCGCTTGCCGTCCGCCGTTAACCCTGCTATAAACCTTACTTCCGATGGACCACGATTCCGTTCCTAACGTCCTTGCCGACCGCTACGCCTCCCCGGCGATGAAGGCGATTTGGTCTACCCGCGGCCGCGTCGTCCTCGAGCGCGAGTACTGGATTGCGGTGATGAAGGCCCAGCGTGACCTCGGCCTCGATATCCCTGCCGAAGCCATCTCCGCTTACGAGCGCGTTAAGGACCAGGTCGACTTTGAGTCCATCCGCGTCCGCGAGGAAACCACTCGGCACGACGTCAAGGCACGCATCGACGAGTTCTGTGCTTTGGCTGGTTATCAGCATGTCCACAAGGGACTCACGAGCCGCGACCTCACCGAATCGGTCGAGCAGCTCCAGGTCTACCGCTCGTTGCAGTTGATCCGCGCAAAATCCGTGGCCGCCGTGGCCGCCTTGGCGCATCGGGCCGAAGCCGACCGCGACCTCTTGATTGCCGCCCGCACGCACAATGTCGCTGCGCAGCCCACCACCGTCGGTAAGCGCTGGGCGATGTTTGGCGAAGAATGCCTCCGTGGCGTTGCGCAGGTCGACGCTGCCCTCGGGGCGTTCGCGGCCCGCGGCCTCAAAGGTGCCGTCGGTACACAGCTCGATCAGCTCACCCTTTTCTCCGGTGATATCGCCAAGGTTGGGCAGCTTGAAGAGCGCGTCCTCAAGCACCTCGGCATCCCGCACGTCCTCGGCGCCGTTGGCCAAGTCTACCCGCGCTCCATGGACATGGAAGTCGTCGCGGCGCTCCTGTCGGCTGCTTCGGGCCCATCCTCTTTTGCCAAGACCCTTCGCCTGATGGCCGGCCACGAGCTCGCCAGCGAAGGCTTCCTGCCCGGTCAGGTCGGTTCTTCCGCCATGCCGCACAAGATGAATGCCCGCACCTGCGAGCGCATCAATGGCTTCCACGTCATTCTCCGCGGTTACCTGGCGATGGCGGCTTCGCTCTCGGGCGAACAGTGGAACGAAGGCGACGTCTCCTGCTCGGTCGTCCGTCGCGTCCTCCTGCCGGACAGCTTCTTGGCGACCGATGGCCTCTTTGAAGCCTTCCTGACCGTCTTAGGGCAGATGGAAGTTAACGCCTCCGTCGTCGCGCGCGAGTCCCGCCACTATCTGCCGTTCCTGTTGACCACGACCTTCCTCATGGAAGCCGTCAAAGCTGGCGCGGGCCGCGAAGAAGCCCACGAGGCCATCAAGGAACATGCGGTTGCCGTCGCCAAGGACCTCCGGACCGGCAAGGTGGACCGGAACGACCTCGTCGACCGTTTGGCGGCTGACGCTCGCCTCCGTCTGCCTAAGGCCGTCCTCATGGATGCCGTCACCAAGGCTGGGGAACTGACGGGGTCGGCCCAGGCTCAGGTCGGGGCATTCTCCTTGGCCGTGCAGGCTTGGACGAAAAAAGTGCCCGAGTCCCAGCAAATCAAGGCTGGACGCATCCTTTAAGCCGCGTTGGGCGGGCGAGTCGGGGTGGGGCGGGGTTTTCCGTATTGCCAAGGGGCGGGGGGCTTCCCAAAACCCACCTTTCACCTGTTCCCTCCCATGTCTTCCCTCTCTGGTAACCTTCTCGTCGCGCAAAGCGGCGGTCCCACGCCCGTCATCAACGCCAGCCTCGCCGGTGTCATTGCCGAGGCCCTGAACCATGAAGACGAAATCGTCGAGATCCTTGGTGGCCTCAATGGCATCCAAGGCATCCTACACGAGCAGCTGATCGACCTCGCCGAAGAGTCCCAGCAGACCCTGCGTAACCTCGAGCACACCCCCGGTGCTGCCCTCGGGACCTGCCGCTACAAGGTTAAGAAGCAGGAAGACTTTGACCGTATCCTCCAGGTCTTCGAAGCGCACAACATCCGTTACTTCCACTACATCGGTGGCAACGACTCCCAAGACACCGCCGCCAAGATCGATGCCCTTGCCAAGGAGCGCGGTTATGAACTCCGCGTCATCGGCGTGCCTAAGACGATCGACAACGATTTGCCCCTCACCGACCACTGCCCAGGTTACGGCTCCGTCGCCAAGCACATCGCCCTGACCGTGCGCGAAATGTCGCTCGATAACGCTGCCATGGGCCGCAACGACTTCGTTTCCGTCCTTGAAGTCATGGGTCGTAATGCGGGTTGGCTCGCCGCCGCTTCCGTCCTCGCTCAGCGCCAGGACAAGCGCGACGACTCCAAGAACGCCGCTAAGAATACCCACTACAGCTGTTCGGCCCCGCACATCGTGCTCTTGCCCGAAGTCCCGTTCAACGCTGACAACTTCATCCGTCGCGTCGAAGAAGTTTTGAAGACCAACCTCCACTGCTTCGTCGTCGTTTCCGAAGGCGTGCAGGACGAGGCCGGTAACTTCCTTGGTGCCGATACCACCAACACCGATGCTTTCGGTCACGCCGTTCTCGGCGGTGCCGGTGAATACCTCCGCACGCTCGTCGAAGAGCGCTTCTCGGGCGTCAAGGCCCGGGCCTCGAAGCTCGGCATCGCCCAGCGCGCCGCTTCCCATAACGCATCCAAGACTGACGTCGAAGAAGCCAAGCTCTGTGGCCGCGAAGCCGTGAAGGCCGCCGTTAAGGGCGAGTCCGGCAAGATGGTCATCATGAGCCGCACAGGAAAGGAACAATATGGTGTCGAAACCCTGCTGGCCCCCCTCGCGGATATCGCCAATGGCGTGAAGGTTTTCCCTGAAAAGTGGATCGGCGAGGACAAGATGTCCATCCACCCGGACTTCGCCCGTTACGCGCTCCCACTCATTCAAGGCGAATTGCAAATTCCTTATGAACAGGGACTTCCGCGTTACGCTGAACTCTCCAAGAAGCGCGTTCAGCGCCTGCTGGAAGCCTACCCGACGGCCTAAGCTCGCCGTTTCAGGCTTCGGTGATGCAAGGCCTCCCAGGTGACTGGGAGGCCTTCCTGTTGGGTGTTATTACGGATTGCCCAGTAAGGCTTTCGCCTTAGTGTTTTAACTTCACCCCCACTTCAATGAATACCCTATTCCGTAGCCTCACGCTCGCGGCCCTCGCGCTCCTCCCGGTTGTCGCCTCCGCTGCTCTTCAGAACGGCAAGGTTCAAGTCGGCATGGTCAAGGGCACTGCGACGCTCTTCGACCCCGCTGCCCAGCAGACCGCCCTCGCTTCGGGCCGCGTCTTCGAGCAAGGCTACCGCGTCGAGACTTCCGCTTTGTCGACGGCCGAATTGATTCTCTCCAACGGTTCTACCCTCATCATCAATCCGGATTCACTGGTGGAAGTGCGCACTTTCCGTCAGGTTGTTTCGGATCTGATTATCGACGGCGAATACCAGAAGTTGGATAAGGAACCGAGCCCGTCCGTCACCGAGATTGTCGTGACCCGCGGTAAGGTCATCGGCGAAGTCCGTAAGCTTAACCCGCAGTCCTCTTATGTTATCAAGACGCCGGTAGGCGTTGCCCGTATCCGCGGTACGATCTACACCGTGCAGTACACGACCTCGGGTGCGAATGCTGGTAAACTCGTCGTCGGTTGCGTGAAGGGTTCGGTCGAGGCCACCGTCTACGCCGCTAACTCGGGTCCAATCTCGGTTGAACCCGGCAAGCAGATTAGTGCCACCGCTCCCGCTCAGTCCACCGCCGCCCCAGGCGAAGCCCCCGCGCCCGGCACCGCTCAGCCTGGCACGAATACGCAGCCCGGCACCACGGAAACGGCCCCGGCTGGCTCCGTCTCCATCTCGCTCGCCGATATGGATCGTGCGACCATCAGCTCGATCGGTGCGACCATCGCCGCCTCGACTTCGCTGCCGGCCGCCATTTCTCAGGGCGTTGAAGCCCAGGCTCAACTCGCTCCGACCGCCGACCAAATCACGCCCGTCACGGTCAGCACCCCGAAGGCGACCTCTTCCGATCCAGTTGCCACGAATGCGGACGGTACACCGGTTGCGAAGGCGACGACTCCTCCGACGGCTCCGGCCTCCACTTCGACGGGTGGCGGTAACGCCCTCGACGCGACCATCAGCAAAATCACGGACACCGTGCAGAAGGTCGTTGAAAAGCAGCAGCAGCCTAACCCGTCGCCGACGAACTAAGCGGGGCGTTCGCTCCCTTCGAAAGGCCCGACCCTGTCGGGCCTTTTTTATGGGCGGTCTCCTCCGCTTTCTCCGCTCGCTTTGACCCCCGCGAACCGTAACAATTCCCCGCATGTCGTCCGTCGGTAAGTTCATCACGTTCGAGGGAGGCGAAGGGGCAGGGAAGTCCACGCAGGTCGGCCTCCTCGCCGCTCGCTTGGAGGCGCACGGCCGTCGCGCCCTCAAACTGCGTGAGCCCGGCGGTACCGCCTTGGGTGAACAGCTGCGCGACGTGCTCAAGAGCCGCGAGACGCTCGACTTGGCGGTCTCGACTGAGGCACTTTTATTTGCCGCTTGCCGGGCGCAACTCGTGGGCGAGGTCATCCATCCGCAATTACAACAAGGCACTTTCGTCCTTTGTGACCGTTTCATCGATTCCACCGTGGCCTACCAGTCCGGCGGTCGCGGGCTCGACCGCGCGCTCATCGTCGCGGCAAATCGTCTGGCCTGCGGTACCGTGCAACCAGACCTAACCGTTCTACTGGACCTCGACCCTTCGCATGGCCTCGGTCGGGCCTCTATCCGCGACCACGGCAAGCACGACCGCTTCGAAGCATTGGGCGAAGATTTCCACCGTAAGGTTAGGGCGGTTTACCACGAACTCGCGGCGGCCGAACCCCAGCGCTTCCTCGTGCTCGACGCGACCCGCGATCCGCAAACCCTTTCCGAGGAGATCTGGCATGAAGTCAGCCGCCGCTTCCTCTGACCTCGAGTCGCTGCCGGCGCTCAAGGTCCTGCTGCGTGCCCGGGCCGAGGGCCGCATGCCGCATGCCGTACTCCTCACGGGTCCTAATCCGGAACTACTCCAAAAGGTTGCGGACCGGCTGGCTTCGATTCACCTCGAGGTGGCCGACCCGATTGCGCACGCCGATTGCCGCGTGCTGCGTCCGTCCAAGAAATCCCGCCGCATCAACATCGATAACACCTTGGAGGTCGTCACTGACTTACGGCTGACCTCGGTCTCCGCCCATCGTGTCGTCATCGTCCACGAGCCCGACCGCTTCGAGTCGGTCGCCGCTAACGCTTTCCTGAAGACGCTTGAAGAGCCACCGGCTGGGACGTTGATCATCCTGCAGACGACCAACTACTACCGCGTCCTACCCACGATCCTGAGCCGTTGTCTCCGTTTCCATGTGGGCGGGGCAACGCCCGAATTGACCGATGCCGCTTGGGCCGATTGGTTGCGCGAGTTCGATAAACTGATGAGCCGCTTAGCTGGCGCTGGTACGTCCACCGGCCGTTCGACCGAGGTCGTGATTCCACTCTATGCCTTGTGCGCCCGTTTTGAGGTCCTGCTGGAGCTCTTCGTCGAAGAAGCCTTGAAGGTCGCACCACCGCCTCCACCGACGGACCAAGACGAGGATGATGCGGAAATCGCGTACGAGGAATCGATTCGCCGAGGCATCCGCACCCGCATGTTGGCGGCCCTGGAAGAACGTCTTCGCCTCGTGGGCCGCGCCCACCCGTCATGTGGCCTCCAAGTAGCCGCAGCGGTCGATCTGCTGGAGCAGGCCCGCATCCGGCTCGAACTCAACTACCACCTCATCTCTGCCCTCGAAGGCTTCTTCCTGCGTACCCTGCGAGCCTTCGCCGCTCGTCCTATCGCCCCCACTTCCTGACATGCGTTTCCTTGCCCTATTGTTTGGTGCGGCTGCCTTAATGGCTGGTCCTGATGAAGCCCAGCGCCGTCGACCCGAAGTCGAGCGGGCCATCGCCAAGATGACGCCCACCATCGTCCGGATTGAGGTGATTTCCGAGGACGGTGCTGACGGCCGCATGCTCCGCCAACACTCCGTCGGCTCTGGGGCCATCATCGACGCCGAGGGCCACGTGGTGACTAATTATCACGTCGCTGGCCGTGGGGCCACGTTCGTATGCCGTCTGGCTGATCGCGAAGAATTGCCGGCCACACTGGTCGGTGCTGACGCCATGACCGATGTCGCTGTCATCAAACTCGACCTCAGCCGTCGTCGTTCTAAGACCCCGTTGCCCATCGCGGAGTTTGCGGACTCTGACCGTGTTCGCGTCGGTGACACCGTCCTTTCGATGGGTTGCCCCGCTGGCCTCACGCAATCCGTCACCCTTGGTATCATCGCTAACGACGCCATGGTCATGACGCGTTTCGTGGGGGGCATGAGCCTCGATGGTGAATCCGTCGGGGAACTCGTGCGCTGGTTCGGCCACGATGCGGTTATCTTCGGCGGTAATTCGGGCGGGCCCCTCGTCGATACCGACGGACGCATCGCTGGCATTAACGAAATTGGCGTCGGTAGCCTCGGTGGGGCGATCCCGGCAAACACCGCTAAAGCCGTGGCTGCAGAACTGATCAAGCAGGGCCGCATTACCCGCGGTTGGACTGGGGTCGAAGTCCAGCCCCTCTTGCGCTCGCTCTCGGTCAAGGACGTCCGGGGCGTGCTCGTCCGCGGGGCCTTGGAAGGTTCGCCTGCCGCCGCCGCTGGCTTCCGTCAGGGCGACATCATTACTTCCGTTGCCGGCCAAGAAGTCTCCGCTGACTGCGATGAGAACATGCCAGCTTATCACCGTTTGGTCTCAGCGCTCCGTCCGGGCGTGGCCGTACCCTTTGTGGTCCGCCGCGGCGATCAAGGGCTTACGCTGACCGTGACGCCGCTGGCGCGCGAAGCGAACGAAGCCCGTGAACTCGAGCTGACCGCGTGGGGGCTCACCGTGCGTAACCTGACGCGGATGAGTGCGCTCTACACCAAGCGACCCGACACCCAAGGCGTCATGGTCGATTCTTTACGTCCAGGTGGCCCATCGGCGGAAGCCAAGCCCGCGCTGATGGATGGAGATATTATTTTGACCGTGGCCGGTCGGCCCGTCGCTAACGCCGCGGCTTTACGGCAGGTCTCCCGTGAACTGCTCCAGGATAAGACTGAGCCCGAGCCGGTGCTAGTGGGTTTTGCGCGCGGCAGCTCGCAGATGCTCTCCGTGGTACGCGTCGGCCCCGAAGTGGACCCGGCCATCGCGCCGCGCGCCCCCAAGCCGTGGGCCGGCGTCTCCACGCAGGTCCTCACTGCGGAAATTGCCAAGGCCCTTAACCTCAAGGGCAAGGCCGGCGTCCGCATCACCCAGGTCTTACCGAGTTCTAATGCCGAGAAGGCTGGCCTCAAGGTCGGTGACCTCTTGGTGAAACTCGACGGCAAGGTTATCCCAGCGCGTCGACCGGAGGATTCCGAAGTCTTCGCCGCGTTACTCCGCGAATACCCGGTCGGTACAGACGTCGCCCTCGATGTACTGCGCGATGGTCAGGCGCTGGCGGTCACGCTGCACCTGGCGGAAGTGCCGGCGCCACCGTCCGAACTCCCCACCGTCAAGGACGCTCGCTTCGGCTTCTCCGCCCGCCAACTCGGCTATGATGACAAAGTGCAACGTAAGGTCTCGACTGAGACGCAGGGCGTGATTGTCACCAAGGTTGAACGTTCGGGCTGGGCGGACCTCTCGGGCCTCCGTTCGGGCGACATCGTCTACACGATTAACGGGACCCCCGTCACCGATAACCTCACCTTGCGAGCGGCCTTAACCCAGCTCGCGGCCGCTAAGCCGCGCCACGTCGTCTTCCAGGTTCGCCGCTCCATCTCGGGGGCTTACCTTGAGTTTGAGCCCGATTGGTCGGCCTTCGAATCTACCAAATAAATACTATGCGTTCCCTCCCCCTCGCCTTGGCGGCCCTCCTCGCTTTCGGCTCTTTCTCGCCGGCGCTCGCCGCTGATCCGGCTCCGAAGATCGAGGTGACCGCGCGTCGTCTCTTCAAGGCGCACGCCGACTCCGTCATCACCGTCCGCGCCACCGTGGCCTTGACCATGGCGGCCGGCGATAGTCCCACGCAGAGCCGTGACCAGACGGTCGAGGAGTTTGGTACCGTGGTCACCGCCGATGGCCTTGTCGTGGTGGCGGCCTCTTCCATCGACCCGGCTACGGCCGCCGATGGCCGCACGGTGAATGTGCGCGGCAACCAGGTGAAACTCTCCGTGACGAGCGAAGTGAAAGAAGCCCGTTTCATCATGCCAGACGGTTCGGAAATTCCTGCGGTCGTCGTATTTAAGGACCGCGACCTCAACCTGGCTTATCTCCGCCCGGAGCCAGGGGCTGAAGAGGCCAAGGATGCCAAGTTCGTTCCGATTGTGCTCGCCGAAACCCAGAAGCTCGGGGTCTTGGACGAAGTCGTCGTCCTCTCGCGACTGGACAAGGCCATGGGCCGCACGGCTAGCGTCGAATGCGACTACGTCCGCGCCGTGCTCGAAAAACCCCGCGCTTATTATTCCATCCATCTTACCACGACTGGCCTGCCCGTCTTCGGCAATGCCGGTAACTTCGCGGGCTTGATCACGACCCGTTTTGGGAGCGCGGGCGATAACGGTGGCATCTCGATGTCTCCCGTCGTCTTGCCGGCCGCCGAAGTCGTCAAGTCGATCGAGCAAGCCAAGGCCAAGCCGGCCCTTCCGCCCACGGCCAAGCCAGTGGAAGCCAAGAAATAAGTTTTGTCCGCCGTTTCCTTAACTTTTCCGCCTTTGGGTGGTTTGATTCTTTAGATGCCTGCGGAGAAACCAGCCCTACCTGAGGACGAGGAGGACAAGCGGCTCATGTCGCTGGTCGCGGCGGGCGATGACGAGGCCTTGCGCCAGCTGGTGGACCGTCATCATCCCCGTTTGGTGGGCTATCTGCGGGCCGAAGTCGGCTCCCAGACGACGGCGGAGGAGCTGGCCATGGAAGTCTTCGTCCGGCTCCATCGGGCGGCCGCTCGGTGGCGTCCGGAGGCCAAACTCAGCACATACCTAATCCATATCGCCCATAACCTCGTCTTGAACGAGTGGCGACGGAAGTCCCGTAAGCCGACCAGCACCTTAGAGTCTGCTCCTGAACCTGGGGATGCTAGCCACGAGTCCGCCCGTAAGGTGGTCGAACTCGAGGAATCCTTCCAGCGGGCGGTCTCCCAACTCCCCCCGAACAACGGACAGCTATCCTCCTACTTGTCCAGCAAGACCTGCCTTATGAGGATATCGCTTTGGCCATGGAAGCCCCTGTTTCCTCAGTAAAAACGTGGATTCACCGCGCCCGCACCCGTTTACGAGAACTTCTAAAGGACTATTATGAAAAAACCTAACCCCTGCAACCTGCCGACCTTGGCGGTGTTTCACTCCTTGAACTGACCCATGGAAAAGCCTTCCAACAGTAACTTCGACCGCGACCTCGCCGCCGCCTTGGCGCCCGGCCAGCGTGCGTTTGTCCCGGGGTTCACCGAGCGCGTCTTGGGTGCCGTCCACGCCGACCGTTTTCGTCGTAAAGTCATCCGCTGGAGTTCGGTCACCTCGACCCTCGCCGCCTGCTTGGTCGCGGCCTTGGTCTTAACCCGTCCGTCGGCCGACGACGCCTTGGTCCAGCAGACCTTGGCATTACTCGCCAGCGATGAGTCCGCCAAACTGAATGCAATCTTCGGCGTGGCCGACGATCTAGTCATCCTGACCCCGGTCGTCGATAAGCCCTCGTCGGTCGTCGATGCCCTCGCCTCAACCGAGTTCTAAGCAAATGCGTTTACGTCATCTGCTACCGGTCGTTTTGGGAGCTCTCGTTTGGGCGGCGGACCCCCCGTCGCCCCCGACCAATCGACCGCCCGCCACCGAGCCATCGGCCGAGGAAATCAAAACGATTCGCAAGATTATGGAGCTCGCTCCAGAGCGTATCCGTGGGATGCGTGAAGCCATCGAACACATTGAACACATGTCCGGCGATGACCGTCGGGAATTCGCTAAGAAACTTGCCGAAGTCGAAGACGCCAGTCCCGAGGAGCGTCGTAAGGCCTTTAAGGAGTTGCGCGAGCGCGGGGGTAACGGACCAGGTAATAGTTTTACTTCCCGGGTCCTGGAGCATCACCTGAAGCAGATGCCCGCTGACCAAGCGAAGGCCGAGCGCGAAAAGTTCCTTAAGTTTTCCCGTGAAGAGCGTTTCGGTTATATCCGTAAGTTGATGGAAAAGTATGGTCCGGAAATGATGAAAGAGGCCAAAGCCAAGGGTGCCTCCTCGGGTAAGGAATCGGACGGTAAGCGTCGGCCAACACCGGAGCGCCCAGCGGAGGCCACCCCGGCGCCCGCTGGTCAGTAAGCCCTTAGGCTTGCAGCGGCTTGATCTCCGGCGACTGCCCGTGCTTCCAGCGGTCATGTGCCCAGAGCCAATCGGCGCAGGCATCGTCGTTAGAGCGAAGTCGTGCCGCCAGCCAGGCATTAGACTCGAGCGTCAAGCCGACGGAGTCCGTGGCCGAGAGGGCATGGCTGCGTAGCTGACAGCGCCAGAATCCCGTGCGCTCCGACCAGAAGATACGGGCGGTGGCCTTAAAGCGTTGGGCGATGATACCCGGCAGGTCGGTGGTCGCCACTGGTCGGCCGAGGAACTCCATCTGAGCGCCGAGGTGCGTGCTTTGGTCGAACAGGATGACGGCGATTTGGCCGCTGCGCACGGCTTGCATCGTTTGGCCGAAACCGTCGCGACGGGAAACGAGGCGCATGCCAAAGCGCTCGCGGGATGCTTTGACCCAGACCTCAGCGGCGGCGAGGTCGAGTGGTCGGTAAAGCGTCACCCATTCGCGTCGGCCCAGATCGGCGTCGAGTAATTTCACCGCCGACATCATCTCCATCAAGGAGAAGTGCGGGACGAAGAGGACCAGGCCGTTGGACGAAAGTACACTATGGGGCCCCGTTAAGGTTTCCGGATGAAGCTGGATACGGGTGCGCACCTCCGCTTCGCTCAGCTGGGGGGAGGCGATGGCATAAAGCCCCATCTCGGCGGTCCGCCGGCAAGAGAGGCGGCCGACGCGCCGGACCCAAGCGGCATCCTTCTCGGGGAAACTCGCCGCGAGGTTACGCGTGATAATCTTGCGGCGCAGGCCCCAGAGTACCCAACTGAGCGCCCAAGCGTTGGCCCGCGCGAAGGCTTCCGGGAGGGTGGCCAGGAACCAGGCGTAGGTGGCGATGAGGAAACGCATCGCCCCCGCGTTAGCGTCCCTCAACGCGGAGCGTTTCCGCGATATCCGGCACGGAGATTAGGCGGCGGCCATAATCGTCACGCGCAAAATATTTATCGGGCAGCCGGACTAAGTCGAACGGCTCATCGGGCAGGTTGTCTTCGTCGAACTCCATTTCGTCGACCGCGTCGATTTCATCGAAGATGTGCGACATCCGGAGCGGTTCGCCTTCGATGACCTCGGCGGGATTAGCTAAGCTACCGTTCTTGAGTAAGTTGACGAAGAGGCAGGGGTAGAAGGCGTCGGTGTAGGTGGCGAGGTATTTGCTCAGCCACTGCCCGGGCACTTCCCAGCGGCGCGTCACGATGACCGCGTCGGCGAAGTGAACGGCGGCGCCATACCATTCCGCTACGACCGGATGGCGATGGGCCAGCGTGCAATCGAGCACGGTGACGATGCGCTGGATCTGCCATTGCGTGGAGCCATACAAGGCGCGGTGCAATGACTCCATCTGGTCGACCACGGAGCCGCGGCCATCGGAGACTAAAATGGCCGCATCTTCCGTGCCTGGGGCCGGGAGGACGGCTTGGCCTTCGGTCAGTGTCCAGAAATCGGTGTCAGGGTGGTCGGTGGGCGCATCGCTACTGAGACGGAAGGTGCGGACCTGTTTGCCGGCCGGCCAAGCGTTCTCAATTAGTTCTTTAAGCAGGATGCTACGGCCGGAACCAGCTGGACCGAGGACGATGATGAGAGGAGTCATGCTTTACGCCCGCAGCGGCCGAAGGGAGCGTTCTGTCCGCGGTCGCGGATCCAATGGTCCACGGCGACCAAGGCGGCCATGGCTTCGACGATGGGGACCGCGCGGGGGAGAACGCAGGGGTCGTGGCGGCCGCGCGCACTCAGTGAGGTAGCCTTACCATCGGGGCTGACGGTTTTTTGCGGCTTGAGGACGGTCGCGGTGGGCTTGAAGGCAATGCGGAAGACGACGTCTTCACCGTTGGTGATGCCGCCTTGCGTGCCACCCGAGCGGTTCGTCAGGGTGCGGATCCGGCCGCCCTTCTTAACAAAGAGATCGTTGTGTTCGCTCCCCTTGAGCAACGTGCCGGCGAAGCCGCTACCGAGCTCGAAGCCCTTGGTGGCGGGTAACGAGAGCATGGCTTTAGCGAGTTCCGCTTCGAAGCGATCAAAGACCGGTGAGCCAAGACCGACGGGGAGACCGGAGATGATGCAGCAGACGACGCCCCCGACAGAATCCCCGTCGGCGCGGGCAGCGTGAATGCGCGCTTCCATGCGTTGGGCGGTGGCGGGATGGGGGCAACGGGTGGGCGAGGCTTCGACCTGCTTCAAGGAAGGCGTCTTCGTCGGCGCAGGCATGCGGATGTCGGCGATGCTCTCGACCCAGGCGGTAATGGTCGCCCCGCAGGCATGTTTGAGGACGGTCTTGGCCAGGGCGCCAGCCGCGACGCGGGCCGCCGTTTCGCGGGCGGAGGAGCGGCCGCCACCTTCGACGGCGCGGATCCCGTATTTGGTATCGTAAGTGAAATCCGCATGCGATGGACGGTAGGCACTTTTCATCTCCGTGTAGGCCGACGAACGTTGGTCCACGTTTCGGATGACGATGGCAATCGGGGAGCCGAGCGTGAGTCCGTCGGGCGAGAGTCCCGAGAGGATTTCCGGGACGTCGCCTTCTTGGCGTTGCGTGGTGAGCTTACTCTGGCCGGGGCGCCGACGGGCGAGTTCGCTCTGGAGGAAGGCGAGGTCGAACGGCACGCGCGGAGGGCAGCCGTCGATGACGACGCCGAGGGCCGGGCCATGGCTTTCGCCGAAGGTCGCGATGCGGAAACACTGTCCGAAGATATTACCCATGTCTTGGTGAATGGTGGTTTAAAAAAAGAACGCCGCCGAGCCAAAAGGCCAGGCGGCGTCCGATGGCGGTTCCGCCCGACGGGTTTAGCGGCGGAGGTTCTGGGAAATACGGGAGACGATCTGCTGGCTCTGTTCGCAGTTGCCGAAGAAGCCGTACTTAACAGTCACCTGCGTGAAGTTTTCTTTGGTCACTGGGTCTTCGACCTTGGCGACTTCAATTTTGATTTCGAGGTCACCGATGGCCCGAGCATAAACAGTCACTTCTTGGAGTTCGTTATTCACGCGCTTATCGGATTCGCCCATGCGCTTCATGGTATCGCTCTGGGAGTCGACGGCACGCTTGACGGCGTTGAAGACCACTTCAGGCGAGGCCTTATAGCGGGTGACTAAAGCGCCCGTCGCATTCGAGTACGTCGAGCTGGGCTGATCAGGGTTATCGACGCCCACGTAGGTGTTGCAGCCGGTGAAGGCGAGCGTGGCGGCGAGGAGGGCGAAGGGAACGGCGTGCTTCATGTAGAGGAGGGATGCGGTAGGCACAACGAAACACAGCGGACGCAGGTTGGCAACCGATTTCGGGACGGGCCCGTGGGGTTGACGGCGTCGACGGTAGGTGAAAAGTAATTACAAAACGGGGGCGGCGCGGGGGGAGGGCGTGCCCGGCCAGATCAGCCCCTGGCCGGAGGGGAGGGGGTGCGAAATGACGAAAATCCTTCGTTCTTAGCACTTAAGTTACTATTAATTAACTACTTAAGTAATTTAAAGACTGATTTCATTCATAAGTTAGGTACCAGCCCCTGGATCGCGCCTGTGGATAACAAAATGGGGCATATTTCTTGACGAGTGGGGGAGAGTGGGGAAAAGTGGGTGAAATGGGGGTGCTCCCCCAGCCCATGTCTATTGGTTCCACCTCCAGTCTCTTCACCGGCATCCATCATGGAAAATTGGATGAGAAGAATCGTGTCACGATTCCGGCGGCCTGGCGTTTCGAGAGCGCGGTGGAATCGGGATTCTTGGCGATGTTCCATCCCGCGCTCGGAGCGATTGTCGTTTTCCCGCCGGTGATGGTGAAGCGCATTTCCGACGCCGCCCAGCAGGTGACGGTCAGTGATCCCGATAAGATGAACGCGCTGAGCTTGCTCGCTTCAAACAGTATTCAGGTCGCCTGTGATAAAGCGGGCCGCATCACGCTCAACGAGCACGTGGTGAAGGAAGCCCAGCTGGGCCGCGACGTCGTCTTCAAGGGCGGCTTCACCACTTTCCAAATCCTTTCAAAAAATCCGCCGGTCGTCGACCGCACGTCCGAGCAGACCCAAACCATCCTGCGCGCGCTCGCCGCGCTCGGACTCTGAGCTAGTATCCAAAAGTTACTTACACAACTCACACGTTATTCACAGCCCCGCCGCCATGACCAACCACGTTCCCGTTCTGCTGGAGGAGTGCCTCGCGCTCCTCGCTCCGCAGGATGGCCGTGCCTACATGGATTGCACGTTCGGGGGTGGGGGGCATACGGCGGGGTTGTTAGACCGCGCGCCTGGTGCCACCGTGGTGGCACTCGACCGCGATCCCCAAGCGGGCGAACGCGCCGCGCCCTTGTTAGCCAAGTATGGCTCCCGGTTGTGTTTCCACGCCGAAAATTTCCGTGACCTTGACCGCGTTCAGGGTCGTTTTGCTGGAGTGCTGATGGACATTGGGGTGTCTTCGCATCAGCTGGACGACGCTGGACGCGGTTTCTCTTTCCGCTTCGACGCCCCGAACGACATGCGTATGGACACGCGTCGGGGCCGCACGGCGGCGGAGTTTCTTGAAGGTGCTGACCGGCGTGAGCTGGAGCAAGCCGTTCGTGATTTCGGCGAGGAGCCGCGCTGGTACCGGATCGTCAACGCCATTGAGGCCGCCCGCGGTTCGGGTCGCCTCACCCGCACAGCGTCCTTCGCTGAACTCGTGGCCGAAGCCGCCCCGCCACCCCCTGGTCCCCGCGGGCCGCACCCGGCGACCAAGACTTTCCAAGGTATCCGTATCGCCATCAATGATGAGCTCGGCGCCCTCGCCGCCGCCTTACCTAAGGCCTTCGCCAAACTCGAGCAGGGGGGCGTCTTGGCGGTTATTTCTTTCCACTCGCTCGAAGACCGGATGGTTAAGCGCTACATGAACGAGGTCGCTGGACGCCCGGTCGACCGCGACGATAATCGTCTCCAGGACGAGCGCGTCAGCCATGCCGAACTCCTGACGCGTAAGGCCGTGCAGCCGTCCGACGAGGAACAACACCGTAACCCGCGGAGCCGCTCGGCCCGCCTGCGCGCCCTGCGCCGCACCGACGCATGAGCCCCCGCCGCTTCCTGATCGGTACCATGCTCGCGGCTTGCTTTGCCGTCGCCGCCGTCGGTGCCATCCATATTATGAAGCTACGCCTACGTAGCGACGATGTGGGTGCCCGGATTCAGCGTCTCGAGCGCAGCATCGCCGAGTCCAAAAAGGAACTCGACGCCTTGAAGCGTGCCCGCGACCAGACGCAGGACAGCCTGCAGCTGAAGCAGATCGCCGGCGAAGACCTCAAGCCCCCGGTGCCCGAACAGGTCACTTTCATCCGCCTTACCCCCATGGTCACCGCCGTGGTCCCCCTTAACAATACTGCGAGCCCTCGTGTGACGGCTCTCAACATCGCGTTCCGTCCGACGACGGGGCAGGGAGGAAACGGAGCGCGATGACCCTTCCGCACGCCAGGCGATTGCGCTTCCGTTCGCTCGCCTGGGTCGTGTCCGCTTGTTTCCTCGTTGTCGTCGGTCGCCTCGTCTGGCTCCACTGGATTGACGCCCCTAGCCTCCGGGCGGAGGCACTCCAGCGGCGTTATGTTTTCCAGGAGAAGGTTTGTCGCCGGGGGGAAATCAGGGACTCGCAGGATAACCTGCTCGCCGTGTCCGAGGATGTCTGGGACATCGGCGTTGACCCAGAGTCACTCCTGAAGGACGACCATAAGCGCGCGGTTGAGGTCGCCGCGATTTTGCGCCTGCCGCTCTTGACGGTCAAAGCGGCTTTCAACCCCGCTCCCCGCGTGGACGATGAAGGCGTCGCCCGCCGTGTCCGCTGGGTCGTCCTCGCGCGAGAATGCGATGAGGCGACCATGAAGAAGATCCAGGAACTAAAGCTCAAGGCCGTGCGGTCCGAACTCAAGTATCGTCGAAATTACCCGAAAGGGCAGTTGGCGGCACACGTCGTTGGTTACGTTAACAAAGAGATGGTACCGTCGGTCGGTATTGAAAAGTCGCTGGACGGTTTCCTCCAGGGGCAGAAGGGTTGGATTGAATCCGAGCGCGATGGCCGTCGTCGCGAGATTGCCAGTAACCGCTTACGCGAAGTTGCGCCCATCGACGGCAGCACGGTTGTACTCACGATCAACAGCCTCGTCCAGAATGCCTGTGAGGTCGCCTTAGAAAAGGCCGCCCACCAGTATACGCCGAAGTCGGGTATTATCATCGTCAGCGAACCAAAGACTGGCCGTATCCTTGGTTTGGCTAATTGGCCCACGTTTGACCTGAATAAATTCTTCGACCCGAAGCTCGCGCCGATGGATAGCCAGCGCAACCGCGCGGTGTCCGATATCTACGAGCCTGGGTCGGTCTTCAAAATCGTCTCGGTCTCGGGCGCACTCGAGGAGCGACTCATCACGCCTAACTCCGTCTACGACTGTGGGCTGTCGGCCGTGCCCTACAAAGGTCGGATGGTCTCTTTACCCGCGGATTCGCACGCCCTAGGGGCCGTCGATGTCCGACAAATCGTCCGGGAATCCTCCAACCGTGGGACCGTGCAGATTGGGATGATTTACGCGGAGCGTCTCGGCGAAGAGCGTTTCGATAAGTTGATTCGTTCCTTCGGCTTCGGGGCGAACACGGGCCTCCTGACGGGCGCCGAGTCGGGCGGTATGCTCATCCCGCCGTCGAAGTGGGATGGCTTAACGGTTTCCCGCGTGCCGATGGGCCACTCGGTCAGTGTGACCGCCATGCAGATGCATTACGCAATGTCGGTTGTCGCCGCCGAGGGGCAACTGATGCAGCCACAGTTAGTTCTCCGGATTGACGACCCGAAGACGAAGCAGGTCGTGCTCAACTACCCGCCCCGCTCCAAGGGCCGTGCCATCACGGCCGACACGGCGGCGTCCATGGCGACTTTACTCCGTGCCGTCTGCGCGAAGGGTGGCACCGCCCCGATTGCGGATATTCCTGACTATGAAGTCGCCGGCAAGACGGGCACGACGCAGAAGATCATCGACGGTAAGTATTCGACTTCACACCACGTGGCTTCGTTCTCGGGCTTCTTCCCCGTCAACGACCCCAAGTTAGCGATTACCGTCATTATTGATGAGCCGCATGGTGAAGGGGTGGGTTATGGCGGCAAGGTAGCGGCCCCAATTTTCCGCGAAGTCGCCCTGGAGTGTATTAAGTGGCTCAACCTCCCAAAGGCTAACGCTGGCATCGTCGCCACGGCCGCGGGTAACCCTAACGGCACCGCGTCAACGGCCACGCTCGTCGGTCGATGAACCGCTCGCCTAGCCAGACCCGTTTTGACCCGATGGAACGCCCTTCTTTCCAAACCTTGCTCCAAGGCCTCCCGGTCTTGGGTCGCTCGGGCGATTGGACAGCGAAGATTACTGGGCTGGTGACCGATAGCCGCCGCATCCTGCCGGGGTCGTTATTCTTCGCTTTACCTGGCCTCCGTTCCGACGGCCACGAATACCTGGATGACGTCATCGCCCGTGGCGCGGCTGCGGTGATTTCCGCCCGTCCCGTCACCGGCCTCCCCGCGGTGGCGGCCGCGCAGGTCGCCGACCCGCGCAAGGTCCTGGCGGAAGTCGCTCGGCGTTTCCACGGCCATCCCGAAACCGCCCTGCAATTAGTTGGCGTCACGGGGACCAATGGTAAGACGACGGTGACGTCGCTCCTGCGTCACTTGCTCCAGACCGATGGTAGCCAGTGGGGTCTGGTCGGGACGGTCCGTTACCACCTCGGTCGCCGCTCCATCCCTTCTTATAAAACGACACCGGAGTCGGCTGACCTCGCGGCCTTCTTCCGCCAGATGGCCGACGCTGAGTGCGCCGGGGCCTGCCTCGAGGTGAGTTCGCATGCGCTCCACCAAGACCGCGTGCATGGTTTCCATTTTGCCGCCGCAGCCTTCACGAACCTCACGCGCGATCACGTCGACTACCATGGCGACCTCGCTACCTACCTGGACGCCAAGACGGTCCTCTTCGATGGTCGCAACGGTTCCGTCCCGGGGGTGAGCGTCTTTAACCTCGATGACCCCGCTAGTCATGTCCTCGCCGAGGCCTGCCGACGTCGCGGTCCCGTCCTGACTTTTGGCCTCTCTGCCGATGCCGACCTCCGCGCCACCGATGTGCGTTATACCCTGGCGGGCACGGAATTCACCGTCGTCTGGCAAGGACGCTCCGCTAGTTTCTCTTCGCCACTCCCAGGCGACTATAACGTCTCCAACGTGCTCTGCGCTTTGGCCCTGGCCGCAGCCTTGGGGCGCGAGCCGCTGACGTTGGTATCCGCCGTGGCGTCCTTTCCTGGGGTGGCCGGCCGCATGGAACGCGTCGAGGTCGGGCAAGCTTTCCCGGTCTTCGTTGACTACGCCCATACGGACGACGCCTTACGTAATGCGCTCCGTATGCTTCGAGCCATTACGCCGGGCCGTGTCCTCTGTGTCTTCGGCTGCGGCGGGAATCGGGACCGCGGTAAGCGTCCAGCGATGACTCAGGTAGTCGCCGAGCTCGCTCATCTGGCGTGGGCGACTTCCGATAATCCGCGGAAGGAAAGTATCGATGCCATCTTTACAGACATGCGAACTGGGTTAGGTCCCTTGCCGACCGTGGAGTTCGTTGCTGATCGCCGCGAAGCCATCGGCCGCGCCCTCGCCGCCGCCCGTCCGGGCGATTGTGTGGTTGTCACTGGGAAGGGCCACGAGTCGACCCAGGAATTCGCCGATACCGTGGTGCCCTTTGACGACCGTCAAGTGGTCCGCGAATTACTCGACCTACGGAGGGGCAATGCGTCATGACCACTGCTTTTGCGCCGACCGACCTTGCCGCCTGGGCCCGTGGGACTTGGACGAGCTCGCCCTTGGCTCCCGTGACTGGATTCGGCACGGACACACGCGCCTTGCATGCTGGGGATACTTTTGTGGCCCTGAAGACAGCGCGTCGTGATGGCCATGATTTCTTAGTCGACGCCCGCGCCCGTGGGGCCGCTTGTGCCGTGGTGGCGCATCCGGTGGCAGATACGTTGCCCCAGTTGGTGGTCGACGATCCGCAAACGGGTTTGCAACGCATCGCTGCAGCTTGGCGGCAACGTTTCCCGGGGCCCGTCATCGGCGTCACCGGGAGCGTCGGCAAGACTTCGACCAAGGACCTGCTGGGCGCTCTACTGGGGCCGACAGCCTTTATCACGGAAGCTAACCTCAATAATCTTTTGGGGGTTCCGTTGATGCTCTTACGGCTTCGGGCTGACCTCCATCGCTTTGCGGTCATTGAAGCGGGCATGAGCGTGCCGGGTGAACTCGGCGTCAGCGCCGCTGTCATTCAGCCCAATGTGGCCATTGTGACCGCCGTCGCGCCGGTTCACTTGGAAGGTGTCGGTTCGCTCGCGGCGGTCGCCCGGGAGAAAGCGACGTTAGTGGCGGCCCTTGCAGCGGGTGGCCGCGCGGTTTTGCCTGCTTCGCTGTTGGCTTGGCCAGAGTTCGCAGCCTTGGCCGACCGTTGCATCGCTGTGCGTTTCGCCGGCGAAGCGAATCCGCCCGTGCGTCCTGCACGTTTAGTTGAGGCGGTCCTCGGCCAATCCGAAGGTCGGCGCACTTTGAGTCTCGATGGTGAAGTCTTTTTACTGGGCCCAGTTTCCGATGGGTTAGCATGTAACGCCGCCTTGGCGGTCCTTGCCGCCCGCGAGGTTGGCGCTGATTTGACGGTCTTACGCACGGCGTTGGCCAGCTGGGCCCCACCGGTCGGGCGGGGCAGTTTACACGCTCTATCCGCACAGACCTTCTACGTGGACTGTTATAATTCCAGTCCGGTTTCGATGCTGGATGCTGCGCGTTGCTTCGATCACCTCAGCCAGGGTTCCGCGCAGCCTCGTCTCTGGGTGATTGGCGGCATGGCCGAACTCGGCGTGAATTCCGCTGCGCTTCATCATGCCTGCGGCGCCGATTTACCTGTCCGTGCGGGTGATGCCGTGGTCACGTTCGGTGGCGATGCCGCCCAAGTCTTGGCGGGCTTACCGGTCGGCTCAGGCCTGCGCCGTGCCGCAGCCACGCTGGCAGAGGTCCAAGCCGTTGTCTCCGCCCATGCGGGTTTCATTTTTGTCAAAGGCAGTCGCTCCTTCGCCTTAGAGCGTGCGCTGCCGACCGACCTTTCCGCTCAACTTTCGTTCCACTAGGACATGCTTTACCTGCTCAACCAACTCGAATCTTTCTGGGGACCCTTCCGTCTCTTCGAGTATATTTCCGTCCGCGCCATTTTGGCCGGCTTCACGGCGCTGGCGTTGGGCATGCTGTTCTCGGGCCCGATTATCCGTGCGCTCAGCCGACTCCGTCAGCCAGAGCGTTCCAAGGAACTCATGGGTGACCTCGCCAAGGAAGGGGGCAAGGTCCCGACCATGGGCGGCTTACTCATCGGTGCCGCCATGATTCCTGCGGTGCTCCTCTGGGCCAAGCCCAACGTCCTCGTCCTCGCTTCGCTCTTTTGTCTTCTGGGCATGGGCCTCTTGGGCTTCGTCGATGATTGGCTGAAGGTTCGCCACGGCAGTTCGGATGGCATCTCAGCACGCACCAAACTCGGGGGCCAAGCCATCGTCGCTTTGTTGGCCATCGGCATCGTGCTCCTCGATCCCGCCTATCGGAGTAGCCTCTGCGAGATTTGGCTGCCGATTCTGAAAGGGCCGATCTGGTCGCAGGATTCGCTCGGCTGGCCCTTCGCTGCCTGTCTGAGCGTTGCCGTGGCCTTTATTGCGCTGGTCTGCATGGGTTGCTCCAATGCCGTGAACCTTACCGACGGCTTGGATGGGCTCGCCATCGGTTGCGTTATCATCACGACGACCATCTTCGGGGCGGTTGCTTACTTGGCTGGTCGCTATGATTTCGCCAAATACCTACACATCAGCTACGTGCCGGGCGCCGGCGAACTCGCTGTATTCTGTGCCGCCTTGGTCGGCGGCAGCCTTGTCTTCCTCTGGCATAACGCGGCCCCGGCGGAAGTCTACATGGGCGACGTGGGTGCTCTCGGTATCGGCGGCGCCCTCGGTTGTGTGGCCTGTTTAATGCACCAGCCCTTCCTGCTCGCGATTGTCGGTGGCGTGTTTGTCGTCGAGGCTGTCTCGGTCATTCTGCAAGTCAGTTATTTCAAGTGGACGGGCGGCCAGCGCCTTTTCCTGATGACGCCCATCCATCATCATTTCCAGAAGAAGGGTTGGCCCGCGACCAAGGTCGTGGCGCGCTTCTGGATTCTCTCTTTCCTCTGCGGCCTACTCGGCCTGCTAACGTTGAAAATCGGATGACCGAAATCCCCGACAGCCTCCGTCGTCGTTTGACCCGCCCCGCCGCCATCTTAGGGGCTGGGGTGAGCGGTCGTGCGGTCGCCGAAGCGTTGGGCTTGGCGGGCTTTGCGTCCGTCATCTACGACGAGAAAGGCGCCAACGCGGTCTTTGGTCCGGAAGAAGCCGCGCGCCATGACCTCATGGTCTACAGCCCGGGCTTCGCGCAGCCGCACCCGTGGATATTGGCGGCCCGTCGGGCCGGTTTACTCTGCCTCGCGGAGTTGGATTTCGGCGCCTTACTTTGGTCGGGCGCTTCCATCGCCATCACGGGGACGAACGGGAAGACGACGCTCACGGATTTCCTTTCTTTTGCGCACAAGCGGGCCGGCCTGAATGCGATCGCCTGTGGTAACGTCGGCCTACCCTTGACCTCTTTGGCCAACACCTCTTCGAACGCCGCGTTCCTGGCGGTCGTCGAGGTCAGTTCTTTTCAGGCGGAGGACTTACGTCACTTCGCGCCGGAAATTGTCCTATGGACGAATTTCGATGAAGACCACCTCGATCGCCATGGCGAGCTCGAGAGTTATTTTCGAGCCAAGTTCAAACTCGTCGAACGGATGGTCGTCGGCGGCACCCTGATTGTGGGTGAGTCGGTCCAGGCTGCGGCTCAACAGTTCGGCATCGAGATGCCCGAAGGCACGATTATCGCCACGCGGGCCGAAGTCGCCGACTCCATCCCGGCTGGTTCGGTCTTCGAGTCTTGGCCGCAACGCGAGAACTGGGCGCTGGCGGTCCGCTATTGGCAGTCCCGCGGCATCCCTTTGCGTCATCTCGAGGAATCCGCTAAACTCTTCCGGCCGGCTCCGCATCGGCTCCGCAAGGTCGCTGAAGCCCGTGGCATCGAATTCTGGAACGACTCCAAGGGCACTAATTTCCACGCTGTTTATGCCGCGCTGGAGCAATTCACGATTCCCGTCCGTTGGGTTGGTGGCGGCAAGTGGAAGGGGGGCGACCTGAGTCGCTTTGCTGCGACCATTGGCCCCCGCATTGATTCCGCCTACCTCATCGGCGAGACAGGGGTTGAGCTACAGCGTGCGCTCACCGCCCTCGGCAAGCCCGCTCGTTTTTTCCCTTCCTTGCAGGACGCCGTCGTCGCTGCCGCCAAGGACGCTCACGGCCCCGTGGCTATTCTTTTGAGCCCTGGCTTCTCCAGCTTCGACCAATTCAAAGGCTATGCCGAGCGCGGCATCGTCTTTGAGCGTGCGGCCACCGCTTTGGCTAACCGCAGCTAACTTTTCGTTCACCAATCTTCCAACCCAAACCCAACCACACACACATCATGCGTCCTATCATCACCGTCAGCGCCGTCGTGCTCCTGCACCTCTGCGTCATCGCCGTCCTCGTCGGAGTCAACGGCTGCCGTAGCACCAGCGGCTACGAGAAGGAACCCGACCTCACCGCATACTCCGCGGGTGCCCGTAACGGCACCCCTGCGACTTCGCTGACGTCTCCGGGCGGCACTGGCCTAGCGCCCCTGCCGGTCGCAACGTTGTCGACCCCTAAGCCCACCAAGCTCACCCCAGTAACGCCTGCGGGCGTGGGTGGCACGCACACCGTGCTTAAGGGCGAAACCCTGTCCCTCATCGCTTCCCGCGAAAAGGTCAGCATCGATGACCTCGCTGCCGGCAACGGCATTTCCAGGAACTCGGTGATTCGCGAAGGCCAAAAGCTAAAGATTCCGGCCCCTGGCGCTGCCAAGAAGGCTGCCTCGAAGGCCACGTCGGCCGCTCCGAAGTCCTCAAGTAGCGCTCCCGCCGCGCCAGCCGCTCCCGCTGGCCCCGCGATCGAGCCCCTGAAGATTATCCGCTTCACGGCTGAGCCAGCTCCGGCTCCGGCAGTGGATGCGGGTGCCCCGGCTCCCGCTCCGACCAAGTAATCCGCTTCGGTTAGTTCCGCCCGCCCCCCGTGATTATCGCGCCCAAACAGGAGAGCCCCCGTTTTCTCGGGAGCCACGCCTTTTGGATTGCGGTGATTGCGGTGGGGTTGATCGGTTTTGGCCTCGTCAATCAATACAGTGCGGGCATTTCGCTGAGTTCGAAAAATCGGACGGCGGCGTTTGATCGCCAGCTGATGTACGTGCCCTTCGCGCTCTTGGCCGGTTGGCTCGCCTTCCGCGTCAACCTCGAGCGCCTCCGTGAGTACCGTTGGTGGATTCTTGGAGCCGCGATGCTCGCCATGGTCGCTGCCCGTATTCCCGGCATCGGTGTGACCGTGAACGGTTCCTGGCGCTGGATCGACTTCGGCTTCTTCCGCCTCCAGGCCTCGGACCTCGGCAAACTCGCCCTCGTCCTTGTTCTTGCTGACATGTTATCGCGCCTCCAGCGTCATACCATCGACCTGCGGAAGCCAGTCTTCTGCTTAAGTACGCGGGAGCCCTATCTTTTCACCCCATCCGGTTGGTTGGATTGCCGTGAAGGCTTCGTCAAACCCGCCCTCCTAATCGGCTGCATCTGCTTCGGCATCGCGCTGGGGCCGGATCTTGGTACCATCGTGCTCTGTGCCGCGGTCGGCGGAACGATGATGTATATCTCAGGGGTTCGTTGGAAATACATTATCCCGACCTTCGTCATCTGCAGTGGAGCTTTCACGCTTTTGATTCTGAACTGGGGTAACCGCTTCCGCCGTTTCACGTCGTTCATGGATCCGTGGGGGCATCGTGATAACGAGGCTTACCAGCTTTTTGAGGGCATGATCGCTTTCGGCGTCGGTGGCTTGACTGGGAAGGGCGCCGCCAATGGTCTACAAGTTCGCGCCTACCTACCCGAGGCGCACACGGACTTCGTCTTGGCGAACATCGGCGAAGAACACGGTCTCATCGGCACGGTCCTAGTGGCCTTGGCCTACTTAACGATTTTCTGGTTGGCCTTCCGCGCCATGCAGTTCTCGCATGACCTCTATCGCCTGAATATTTGCCTGGGGGCGACCCTGTTCTTGGTGCTCCAGGCGTTGGTGAATATGGGCGTCGTCACCGGATTGTTACCAACCAAAGGAATTTCGCTACCCTTTCTAAGTTACGGTGGCACCAATCTCGTTATCATGTCCTGCATGGTGGGACTTATCCTAAACTGCATCCGCGAGGCTGGGCAGTCTCCGTTCACCCCCAAGGAGGCGCGCGCATGAGCCGCGTGCTGCTTGCCTGCGGCGGGACCGGTGGCCATATCGCCCCCGGTATCGCCTTGGCTCAGCGGCTCACGGATGACGGACACGCATGTGTTTTGGTGGTTAGCCGTAAGACGGTGGATGCGCGCATGACGGCGGACTACCCGCAGTTTACTTTTGTGGCCGGTCGCGGCCGTGGCTTTGGTCCAGGGTGGATAAACCGGTTACTATTTTTACCGGCGCTGGTCGCATCTATTGGCTCTTCTTTACGTTTACTTCGGGGCTTTCGCCCGGATGTCTTGGTGTGCTTCGGTGGCTTCATGAGCGTGGGCCCCGCGCTCGCCTGTTGGCTGCGTGGCATTCCAGTCATCGTCCATGAGTCCAACCGTCGTCCGGGCAAGGCCGTCCGACTGATTGCCCGCTTTGCGCGCGCCTTGCATTTACCAGCCGGGGTGCGGCTGGAAGGCATCCCGCTAAAACGTCAGCACGATTCAGGCTTTCCGGTACGGAAAGAGATTCGGCCTTCCGCTAAGGAGGTCGCCCGGAAAACACTAGGTTTTCCGACTACTGGAAAGTTATTGTTGGTCGCGGGTGGGAGCCAGGGCTCGCGGGCCCTCACGAAATGGGTCGAGACGCAGTTGGCAGAAATTTCGGTCCGCGGACTACATGTGCTTTGTTTGACGGGTCCCGGGGGCCGGGGCGGGGAAGTCCGCGCGGGAAGTTCGGTCGTTCGTTTTCTGCCGTTCTGCAACCAGATGGGTCTCGCCTATTCGGCCGCCGACTTGGCTATAACGCGGGCGGGTGCGGGTACCTTGGCGGAATTGGCGGCGTGCCGGACGCCAGCAATCTTGGTGCCATTCCCATTTGCGGCCGACGACCATCAAACGGCCAATGCGCAGTATTTTGTCGAGACTGGGGCCGCGCTGCTGGTGCCGGAGGGAGATCTCTTGGACGCCACGGCCTTGATTTACGACCGTCTCTCCAATAACTCGGCTCTGGCCGAAATGCGCAATGCCTTGGCCCTCGCCGATGCCGACAATCGCTGGGACGAACTTTTCCAAGAAACTGTCCAGCTCGCGCGTGACCCGCGCGCCCCGGCCGCATGAGCGTACCTGCTTCTGCTTGGATGCTCGGGGCTTGCGGTATGGGCGTGGGTCCCTTGGCCATCTACTTGAAAGGGGCGGGGTGCGATGTCTCGGGCTGGGATGATGCCACGGGCAGTCCCATGGAAGCCCATCTAGCGACGGCCGAAATCCCGTTGTTGCGCGATCCTTGGGCCGCGGGCCGGACGCCGGTCGTCGTGGGTCGCTCGAGCGCCGTCAAGCCAGGCCATCCAGCGCTTGATTTGGCCACGCAGCAGGCCGCCCGCGTCCTGCGTCGGGGTGAATTACTTGCGGAGAGTGTTGCGGGTCGTCGATTCGTCGCCGTGTGCGGTAGCCATGGCAAGACCACGACCTGCGGGATGCTAGTCTCGGCGTTGGCTTCCGCGGGCGCGGATTTTGGTTACGTGTTGGGCGGGCTTTTTCGCGACCCAGATTTCCCGCCAGCGCGCGCTTCCGCCGCTTCGCCTTGGGTGGTCGCCGAGGTCGACGAAAGTGATGGCACGATTGGGGCCTTTTCGCCCGACGTGACTGTCGCCGTGAACCTCGACTGGGATCATCCCGATTATTATCGCGACGAAGCCGCGCTGGAAGGCGTCTTCCGCGCCTTGTTTGAGCGCACGCGGACCGCGGTAGTCATTCCCGCCGGCAACGAACGCTTGGAGCGCCTGACGCAAGGCCTGCAGGCTCAGGTGCTCCGTGTTGGGAGCGATGGCGACTACGTCGCGGCCTTCTTGTCCGGCGACCACGCGAGTTCGCGGCTGAGCCTTGGCGGTCGCTTCCCCAACGTCGAAGTGACTTTACCTGTCGCTGGTGCTTTTAACCGGGCCAATGCGACGATGGCCTTGGCCGTGACGCACCTCGTCACCGGTGGACTCGTGGCGGCGCCTTTAGCGCGTTGGAGCGGCATCCGTCGCCGGCAGGATATCTTATTTGAGCGCAGTGGACTCCGCGTGCTGGCCGACTACGCGCATCATCCGACGGAGATTGCCGCCTTGTTGCATTGGATTCGCGACACCCATGCCGGCCGCTTGATTGTGGTCTTCCAGCCGCATCGCCATACGCGCACACGCCAATACGCGACAGAATTCCGCCAAGCCCTGCAGGTCGCCGACCACGCCATCGTGCTGCCAGTCTACGCTGCGGGCGAAGCCGCCGTCGACGGCGGTCGTTCCGATGCGGTCGTCGCGGGCTCCTCCCTGCGTTTAGTCGAAGATCGGGCGAGTTTGCCAGCGCTCTTATCGGGCCTATCCGCAGGGGCTGATACCGTTGTCGCTTTCGTCGGCGCCGGGGATATTGAGCGCGACGCGGAGTTCTTTGCGAAGGTACTCCGTGCGGAAGGTTTACCTACCTTAACCGAAGACCTCGGCGAACTCGTGGCCGGTAAGGTTTCGACCGCTTGCATCGTGCGGGCCGGTGAACCCTTGGCGCGTCGGACGACCCTCGGGGTCGGCGGTGCCGCGCGCTGGTATGCAGAGCCTGCCACCGTCGATGACGTCGTCGTGCTGCTGCGGGCCGCTGGACGTCTCGGGTTGCCTTACTTTATCTTGGGCCGTGGTTCTAATTTATTGGTTTCCGACGATGGCTACGACGGCCTGATTCTGCATCTCCCCGCCGAGACCTGGGGGCAGGTGACCGACCTTGGAGACGGACGACTCCGCGTCGGGGGTGGCACCAAACTTAAAGAACTTTGCGGCTTCGCCGCCAAGGCTGGCCTCACCGGCTTCGAATTCCTAGAAGGCATTCCGGGGACCATCGGGGGTTCCTTACGCATGAACGCTGGCGCCATGGGTGGCTGGATCTTTGACGTCGTCGAGTCGGTTGAATGGCTCTCGCCTCGTGGGGTCGTTCGGGCTGCCCGGCGCGATTGCTTTGACGCCCTGTATCGCGATTGTCCGCAGCTTCATGGGGCCGTGGTGTTATCGGCGGTCCTTCGCGCCCGCGGGACGGCGACCACGGATGCGATTCGCCTGACGATGGATGAGATGGGACAGAAGCGCCGGGCTTCCCAGCCACGTGATGCGAGCGCAGGGTGCGTCTTCCGTAATCCTGATAACGATAAGGCTGGGCGGCTCATCGAAGCCAGCGGCCTCAAGGGCACGCACGTCGGCGCAGCGACGGTCTCGCCCATTCACGCCAATTTCATCGTCAACCTCGGGGACGCCCGGGCGGCCGATGTTCTCGCCCTCATGCGCGAGGTCCGTCGAGCCGTGCAAGAGCGCCATGGGTGCGTCCTTCAACCTGAAATCGTGGCCCTCGGGCGCGAATGGAAAGATTTACTATGAGTCTGCCTTTACAGCCTGTCGTGCTCTGTGGCGCCGTATCGCCGGAACGCGAAGTCTCGCTTCGCTCGGGGCGGGCCGTCGCCGGGGCTTTGCCGGGCTGTCGCTTGGTCGAGTTGGAGCGCAACGAACTACCTGAGTGGCTCGACGCCGCCCGCCAGGTTGTGATCCCGGTTATCCATGGCGATTATGGGGAGGACGGAACCGTCCAAGCTGAGTTAGACGCACGGGGTGTCGCCTACGCGGGCTGCGAGGCTGCGGCCAGTCGTCTCTGCCTCGACAAGGTGGCCACCAAGAACGCCATGCGTCGCGCGGGTGTTCCGGCCATCCCGGAGGTCGCCTTTGCCGGTGCCGCCAAGCCCACCGCCGCTGTCCTCATGACGCAACTCGGTCCGCAGGTCGTGCTCAAGCCAGCCGACAAAGGCAGTAGCGTCGGCCTTTACGTGGTGGATGGGGAGGGCGCCATCGCTGCCGCCTTGGCCCAGATACCACCTTCCGGCCAGTGGATGGCCGAGCGGCGCCTGCTGGGTCGCGAGATGTCTATCGGCATCTTAGGCGGTCAAGCCATGGGCCTCGTCGAGATTGTCCCCCGCAAGGGCGTCTATGATTACCAGAGTAAGTACACCAAGGGCTCGTCGGACTATATCTACCCGGCCCCGGTCTCAGCCGAACTCACCGCGCGTATCCAGTCCGCGGCCGAGGCGCTCTTTCAGGCCTGTGGTTGCCGCGACTTCGCCCGGGCCGACCTCTTTCTTGAACCGGACGGGCAATTCTATTTCTTGGAGATTAATACGATGCCTGGCATGACCGAAACTAGTTTGATGCCTAAGAGCGCTTCCTGTGCCGGCCTTGATTTCCCCGCGCTCGTGCAGCGTATGACCGCCCCTGTCTTTACCCGCGCCGCCGCGCGCGCCTACCGCTCTGCATGAACCTCTTTAACCGTCTCCGTCAGTTCTTCAGCCCACGTCGCGATGCGTTCATGGGTCCCGCCGACCGTGAGTGGCGCCAACTGATTCCCCAAGATATCCGCCGCGTGCCGGGCGATGAACTCGGCCGCAAGCGCGCCGCCCGTTCGCGTCTACCGCTTTTCGTGGCGGTGGTCTTCTTCGTGACCTTGGGTGGAATTGTTTGGGTCTCCATCGACGACACCACTGCAGTGGTCGGGGGAAATGGCTCCATGCGCTTCAAGACGGACGGGTTTTTCCGGTGACGGATTTACAGCGGCTCGTCGCGCAGGGAAAAGACGGAGCGGCCAAAGACGTCGCGGCGATGAAGGCGGATCTCGAAGCGGATACGCAGATTGCGAGCGCAGATGTTCGTCGCCGCGGGGATGGTTCGTTAGAAATCATTTTACGTGAACGTAAGGCCGTGGCGAAAATTGCCAGCCTACCTGGTTCTGGCCCGATGATTATCCGACTCGTCAGCCCCGAAGGCGTGCAGTTCTCAGGCGCGGGCTACCCCTCCGAAGCGATTCGTAACCTGCCACTAATTATAGACTATCGGACCACTGGTAGCGGCGATAAAGTGACGATTGAAGGCATCGAAGTAGCGGGCCCGTTCTTGCTTGCGGCGCAATCGGCCTATCCGAACCAGTACCGGGAGTGGAGTGAGCTTTCGCTGCGTGATTGCTTCGGGGCTCAGGAAGATTCTCCTGGCTCCAATCTACGTGTCACCGTCCGGCGGGGGTCCCAGCCGGCCGACCGTGCGGTGCTGACCGAGATTGTCTTCTCCACCGCCAACTGGCGCAACGAACTGGCGATTCTCTCGCGCCTCGACCTCGACGGCCTACTCCGGCGCCCGGGCAACACCGCCCCGGCGTATGTGCTCAAACTTTCCATCCAGAACCGCACCTCTGCGCGCTCTGTCCCTGAACCCCGCCTCGTGCCTGCCACCCCTCGATGACCAAATCTAAGTCACTTCCCTCCCTGATCGCCGTCATCGACATCGGGACCCACAAGACTGTCGGCCTCGTCGGCCAGGTCATCGACGGTAAGGCCCGCATGCTCAGCTTCAGCGAGCGCCGGACGGAAGGCGTCGTCAAGGGTACCGTCGTTGACCTAGAGAAACTCCACAACTGCGTTCACGAAGCCGTGAACGACCTCGAGCGGGTCGCCCAGCGCGGTATTGAGGAAGTTTACCTGACCATCGCGGGCCCTTCGGTCACGGGTGAACGCGTCAAGGGCTTCGTGGCGGTGCCCGCCCATGATGGCAAGGTGACCATCAAGGACTTCAAAGAGGCTATGCAGTCCGCCAAGCGCCTTGAGCCCCCGGAGGGCCGCGCTACGATTCTCTACATGCGCCAGCCGACGATGCTGGACGGCAAGGGCGTCGAGAATCCCGTGGGCCTGCAGGGTAAGCGCTTGGAAGTGAATTTCTGGCGGGTGACCATGGAAGAAGGTAATGTCCGCTTTCGGGTGAAGATGATCAATGCGATGAGCATTCATGTCCGCGACTTCATCCTCGCCTCGCATGCGGCGGCTTGTGCGCTGATTAGTGAAGCCGAGAAACTGGGCGGAGTCTTAGTCATCGATTTTGGCGCGGGCACGACGGATTGGATTCTCTACTTCAAAGGCCATATTCTTTGTGCGGGCTCGATACCGGTCGGCGGCGAGCACCTCACCAATGATCTCAGCGTGGCTTTGCGCATTAGCCGCGACACGGCGGAGGACCTCAAGGTACGCTTTGCATCAGCGGTGCACCGCGAGAACGACGCGAACCAGACTATTTGGAAAGACGGCGATAAGGGCGTGGGTGACCAGCAGTTTAACCGTGGGACCATCACGCAGGTCACCGCGTTGCGCTTCCAAGAGACCTTGGAGTTTGTCCGCAAGGACGTCTTGCATCAGCTCGAGCAGATCTTCCCTGGCCATGTCATGAAACTCGACCAGAACTTTCTGCCCTCGGGTGCCATCCTGACGGGCGGTACGGCTAATCTCGCTGACGCGGCGGAAGCTGGCACGAGTATCTTGGGCCTGCCCACCCGCGTCGGCATCCCGCAGTTTGAGAAGGAGGCTTACCGGAAGCCCGAATACGCAGGCGTCATCGGCATGATGAAGGCCGCCATTGAGGATGCTCCGCTGCCTGTTCGTCGACCGCAGGGCGTACTTGCCTGGCTCAAGGACATGTTCCGCTTCTAAGATGGAACCCAACCGCGCCATCTTGCTGGTCGGCCTCGGTGGGGCGGGGTGCTCCATCGTTGCGCGGCTCGCACCCAGCTTGCCCGCGGAGGTTAAGGTCGCCTTAATCGATACGGACGCGGCGGCTTTGGTCCAAGCGAACGGTCGGGAGACAATCCAGTTGGGCCGGGCCCAGACTCGCGGGATGGGGACCGGTGGCGAGGTCTCCGTGGGCACTGCTTCGGCGGAATCTGAGGAGCCGCAACTGCGGCGACTTTTCACGGGCTATGCGCTCGTCGTGTTGGTCACGGGTTTGGGTGGCGGGACGGGAAGCGGCGCTGCGGCTTTTCTCGCAACGGTCGCCACGGATGCGGGCGCGACGGTGTTGGCTTATGCGACGATTCCCTTTTCGCATGAGGGGGAACGGCGGAAACGCCAAGCCAGCGAAGCCCTCGATAAGTTGGGCGCCAAGGCCCATGGCTTGGTTACGGTGCAGAACGACCTCTTGCTCTTGCAGGTTTCCAAGGAGGCTCCGTTATCCGAATCTTTTGCCGCTGCCGACGAGTGGGTCGGTGGGGCCTTGCGGGCTTTAGCTGGGACCTTCGTGCCGGGCGCTTTGGTGCCGGCCGATCCGGCTGCGGTGCGCTCGATTTTGGCGACGCCTGGTTCGCCCACGCTCTTTACCTATGGTCGTGGTGAGGGGCCTGGTGCTGCGCTCGCCGCCGCCCGCGCCGCCAATGAATGTCCGCTGGCCCACGCGCCCGGTGCCACGACCAAAGCCGCTTCGCTGTTTGTGGCCGTGACGGGTGGTCCCACGCTTTCGGCCACCGAAGCCTTCGAAGCGGTGGCCGCCGTGCGCATGCGTTTCGGCGGGGAGACCACGACCTTACTTTGTGCGCGCGTGGTGGCAGATTTTGGTGATCGCGTCGAAGTGGCCGTGCTGGGCGCCTCGACCCCCGCGCTTAAGCCCTTGAAAAAAGGGAAGGGCACTAAGCCCGGTGAGGAGAACCAGCAGATCTTTGGTTTTGCGACGGAGGATTCGATGCGGCGCGGCCTGTTCGGCGGGACGCCCTTGACCTTCATCGACGGGCAAGATGTGGACGTGCCGACCTATATTCGCCGCGCGGTCCGTCTGCCAGTTGGCCCTTAATCATCGCTTCCCTGTTGCGCCCCGCAGGGTCCCTCCTACGTTCGGCGACATGGCTTTCGACGTTGCTTCCTTGCGCCAAGACTTCCCGATTCTCGGGCGGTCCGTGCATGGTCGACCACTGACCTACCTCGATAACGCTGCGACCTCGCAGAAGCCGCAGGTCGTCATCCAAGCCTTGGTCGACTATTACTCGCAGGGCAATGCGAACGTCCACCGCGGCGTCCACCTGCTCAGCGAAGATGCCACCCAAGCCTTCGAGCGCTCGCGTGAGGTCGTCGCCCGTTTCCTTGGCCTAAAAGACTCCCGCGGTTGCGTCTTTGTGCGCGGTGCCACGGAAGGCATCAACCTCGTTGCGGAGACTTGGGGTCGAACCCATCTGCGGGCGGGGGATGAGATTCTCCTCACGGCGCTGGAGCACCATGCCAACATCGTGCCTTGGCAGGTTGCCGCCGAACGTAGCGGTGCCAAGGTTGTGGTTGTGCCGGTGACCCCGCTGGGCGAGGTCGACCTCGACGCTTTTCGCCGGCTACTCTCGCCTCGGACGAAGCTCCTGACGTTCGCGCATGTCTCGAACGCTCTCGGTACGGTCAATCCGGCCGCAGAAATGACCCGCCTCGCTAAGGCGGTGGGTGCGACCGTGCTGATTGACGGCTGCCAAGCCGCCGCGCATTTCAAGGTCGATGTCCCCGCCCTAGGTTGTGACTTCTACGCCTTCTCCGGACACAAGACCTTTGGCCCGACTGGTATCGGCGTCCTCTGGGGCCGCCCCGAAATCCTGGATGCTTTACCGCCCTACCAGTTTGGCGGGGACATGATTCGTAAAGTCGACTTCGAAGGCACGACCTTCCGCGAGGCTCCTGAGCGCTTCGAAGCGGGGACGCCCGATATCGCTGGGGCCATCGGCTTGGCCGTCGCTTTGGAGTATTTCATGCCGCGGCAGGCCGACGCGCATGCGCATGAGCACAAGCTCCTTACCGCGGCGACCGAACGACTCCGGGCCATCAAGGGCCTCCGCCTCATCGGCGAAGCCCCCGAGAAAGTCGCCGTCTTGTCGTTCCTAATCGAAGGTAGCCACCCGCATGACATCGGCACCTTGCTCGATGCGGATGGGATTGCGATTCGCACGGGTCACCATTGCTGCATGCCGCTGATGAAGCACCTCGGTATTCCTGGGACGGCTCGCGCCTCCTTTGCCTTTTACAATACCTTGGAAGAAGTGGACCGTCTCGCTGTCTCGTTAGAAAAGATTCGCAAGATGATGGCTTAAGCCTGCGTGGCGTGGGGGGAGCTACGGCGGATGACGTCGAGAATGCCTTGGACTTCGAAGTTACGCGAGGAGCCGACGAGCCCGAGTACGCGCCTAGCCGCTTCGATATCCTCGGGGTGGTTACCGGGCGGCCATTCGATCCAGGCGCGTTCGCAGTTGTATCCGGACGTATGGAGTAAAGGGAGTAAGGCATTGATACAGAGCGTGTCGGCTCGGCCGTCGGGGAAGACGCATCCGAGAATACTGTCGTGCAGGCGGCGGCGGTGGCTGGTGAGGACGGCCTGTTCCAACTCGGCACCCCAGAGGCGGACCCGCTCGCGCCAATCCGGCTGCCGACGATTCAGTTCCAAGTATTGGGCGAGACGCCGGTAGGGGTGTCCGCGGGACGTAAGCCACGCAGGCGCCAGCGCCCGCACTTTTCCATGTAGAGCGCATCGAGGCCGAGCAGAACCATTTCGGAGGGGGAGTGGGCGCGGGCCAGTTCGGACATCGGGGCCCGGTTACCGCCGTGACCAAGGGATTCCACGACCAGTTCGTGGCAGGCCGCTTCCAGCCGATGACTTTAGCGCGGGCCTTAGCGTGCTTGGCTTTACGGCGAAAACGTTCCACGGCACGGCGGCGTAAGCCTGGTAGAATAGAAGTTTCGGCCGCCTGCACCTTGAGGGCCACTTCGCCGCCCGGCCGCGTAGTTCGAGCAAGGCATCTTCTTCGGCGAGGTCTTCGAGGGTCGCGCGGCAGGTAGGGGAGGAGCACCACGTCTCGGGCTGGTGACCGGAGGTCGTCGTCACGTCCTTCACGCCGGGCAATAGCACCGCGTGTAGGACTACGCCGGAGAAGTTTGGGTCACGGTCATGATGGTGTGCCTGCCATCGCTGGAGCGTAAGTGGATCTCCACGTCACCGCGGATGCGACGCTCATCGATGCGCAGTTCGGCTCCCAGGAAGTCGGGTCCGGCACCGCGGTTCCAGTCGCCTGGCGACAGGACCTCGACCTTCTTCCGCTGTCCGAGGCCATGGGGCCCTTGACTTCGCCAGAAGCCCAGAGCCTTTGGATGGCACGTTCGCCGATAGCGAAGGGGCCGTAAGGACCCTCCAGTTCTTCCACGCGATCGCAGGTACTCATACCCGCTTTCATAGACTTAAACCCACGGCCAAGGGAAACTCGCCTATTGCTCATGGGTAACACACCGAATCCGCTTGAGGCGAATCCGAGCCTCGCCTCTAATCCCTTGCACGGAGAGGTGGCAGAGTGGTCGATTGCACCTGACTTGAAATCAGGCGAGCCGCAAGGCTCCGAGGGTTCGAATCCCTCCCTCTCCGCCCTTATTTTATGGCTTTCTTCTCGGCGACTTTGTCGACGATTTTTGCCTTTCATCTAAAAAGCAGATGACGAAAGCCCAAACATGGCTGGCTGGTCCTTGTGGCTTGAACCTTATGGGCGGGATGGTGTCCTAGGGCTTACGGATGCGACCCCTGAATCCGAGCCCGCCCTGGCGACGTCTGTTTGCTCTGACGTCAGGGTTGCTGTTGTCCGTCTCGTTGCTTCAGGCCGACGATTACGCCGAGAAGGTGTTACCGATCCTGAAGGACTCCTGCCTGAACTGCCACTCAACGAAGAAGCAGAAGGGTGACGTCGACCTAGAGCAATTTGCGTCTGTCGCTGATATTCGTCGCTCCCCCAAGATCTGGGAAGCGGTGCTGGAACAGGTCGCCAGCGGCGAGATGCCGCCGAAGAAGGAGAAGACGCTTACCGCAGCCGCAAAGCAAACACTCCTCGGTTGGACGCGTTCGACGCTCGAAGCAATCGCCCTCGCTAACGCCGGCGACCCAGGACCTGTGGTGCTCCGCCGACTCTCTAATTCCGAATACACCTACGCGGTCCAAGACTTGACGGGAGTGCCCTCGCTCGACCCGACCCGTGAGTTCCCGGTCGACGGCTCCGCGGGCGAAGGCTTTACGAACGTCGGTGCGGCTTTGGTGATGTCGCCGGGGCTTCTCTCTAAGTACCTGGACGCGGGCAAGGATGTGGCCCAGCACGCGGTACTGTTATCCGACGGGTTAGCTTTTTCGGAGAAGACGACCAAGCGCGATTGGACCAATGAGAAGATTGCCGCGATCAAGGCCTTCTACGCCCGCTACAGCGTCTCCGGCAAAGCCGAGAGCGTGCTGGTTCAAGGCAATAAGGTGGACCTTGTCGGCGGCGACGGTCGCTTGCCGCTCGAGCTTTATCTGAGCGCGACCCTGACCCACCGCGATGCCCTGCGTAACGGTACGACCACCATTGCCCAGGTCGCTCAGCTACTCGGGCTCAACGCGAAGTATCTCGGGATGCTCTGGTCTTCACTGAATGAAGTTACTCCTTCGACCTTCCTGGATCCGATCCGTGCCGATTGGCGTAAGGCAACGCCCACCGACGTCCCGGCTTTGGTTGCCTCGATCAAAGCCTGGCAGAACTCGCTGTGGCGCTTCGGCGCCATCGGGCACATTGGTAAGCAAAATGGCCCTAAGGGCTGGCAGCTCCCAGTGGACCCAGTCGTGACCATGGAGGATTTCCGGGTCGCGGTCCCCGCAGGGGATTCGCCTAAGGTCTATCTGGCGTCGGCCAATCTGCGCTCCGGCCGTGCTTCACTGGTATGGTCCAAGCCACGGGTCGTGGTGAAAGGTAAGCCTGATATCGCTGTGGCCTTGCCTGCCGGAAAACCCAGCGGGCCTAATCAGATCATCGAAGTCGCCTTGCCGGCTGGCTTGCCCAAGGGAGCCGAATTCTTGATTGAAGGTCATCTGCCCAAAGAGACTTCGGCCGAGGCCTGCGTGCAGGCGTGGGTGACGACGACGCCGCCGGCGGTCTCGGGCCGAATCGTCCCGACCGGCGCTCCTATTAATAAGAAGAAGGGTGGAATGTGGAGCGACGGCGAAGGCGCAATGGGCTTTACGGCGCCCTTGCTCGTGACCGAGGGCGGTGTCGCCCGGCAGGAGCTCCTGCGTTCGGCGCAGGCATTTCGCGATCTCTTCCCATCGGCGCTCTGCTACGCCAGTGTCGTACCGGTCGACGAAGTCGTGACGCTGACGTTGTTCTACCGCGAGGACGAAGCCCTTCGGCGTCTGATGCTGGACGATAAGGCTGCCGCCGAGATCGACCGCCTGTGGTCTGACCTACGTTTCATCAGCCAGGATGCACTCTTGCAGGTGGAATCGTTCGAATCCCTTTATCAGTTCGCGACGCAGGATGCCAATCCCAAGGCCTTCGAGCCGCTACGTGAGCCGATCAAGCGCCGCGCAGCGGAATTCCAGCAAGAGCTTCTTGCTGCCGAACCCAAGCACGTCGACGCGGTCGTGCGCCTGGCTGCTGACGCCTGGCGTCGTCCGCTCAAGGACGGCGAAGCCGACCAGCTCCGCGCCCTGTATCAGGAACTCCGTAAGCAGGAGCTGCCGCATGACCTCGCCGTCCGCCGCTTGATTGCCCGCGTGCTGGTCTCCTCGGCGTTCCTGTATCGCGGGGAGAAGGCCGCCGCCGGGGAGAAGGCCGCGCCAGTCAATGATTGGGAACTCGCCACGCGTCTCAGCTTCTTCCTCTGGTCTTCCGCGCCCGACGCCGAACTGCGGGCGCTCGCCGCCTCCGGTAAGCTCCATGAGCCGGCTGTGCTCGCCGCCCAGATGCGTCGCATGGTCAAGGACGCCAAGTCGGAGCGGCTGGCCCGTGAGTTCGGTTGCCAGTGGCTGCACGTGCGCGACGTCGCTACGCTTGATGAGAAGAGCGAGCGACACTTCCCGACCTTCGTCTCGCTCCGAGGCGCCATGCAGGAGGAGGCCGAGCGCTTCTTCGCCGACCTGTTCCAGCAGGACCGTCCCGTGCTTTCGCTGATCAATGCCGACCACGCCTTCGTGAACGGCCCGTTGGCCCGCCATTACGGTCTCAAGGTGACCGGCGAGGGCTGGCAACGTGTCGATGGCGTCCGCGCGCAGGGTCGCGGCGGCGTCCTGGCCTTCGCCGCCACGCTCGCCAAACAGAGCGGGGCTTCGCGTACCAGCCCCATCCTGCGAGGGAACTGGCTCAGCGAAGTGCTGCTGGGCGAGAAGCTCCCGCGTCCGCCCAAAGACGTGCCGGTCCTGCCTGAGACCGCGCCGCAAGGCCTGACCGAACGCCAGCTCATCGAGAAGCACAGCAGCGATCCGGCGTGCGCCCGTTGCCATCAGCGAGTGGACCCGTTTGGTTTCGCCCTGGAAGGATTCGACGCCATCGGCCGGGCCCGCTCCAAAGATGCGGCCGGCCTGGACATCGATACCCGCACCGTGCTCCCCGGCGGCGTCTCCGTCGACGGCTTGAACGGACTGCGGGAGTATCTTCTCACCCGTCGCCAGGATGACTTCCTCCGCCAGTTCAGCCGCAAACTGCTCGGGTATGCGCTCGGTCGGGCCGTCCAGCTTTCCGACAAGCCGCTCCTCGACGCCATGGTCGCCCGGCTTAAGACTGGCGAAGGCCGGGTGAGCGGAGCCCTCGAACTCGTCGTCCTCAGCCCTCAGTTTCGCGAGGTGCGTGGCCGCGACTTCAAGACGAACCAATGATCTTATGAACAAGCACCAATTCAGTCGACGGACCTTCCTGCGGGGCATGGGCGTGACCATGGCGTTGCCGTGGCTCGAGTCCGCCAACGTCTGGGGCGATGAGCCCAAGAAGAACCGCCCGGCCAGCGAGGCACCCGTGCGCGTCGCCGCGCTCTTCTCCGGCAACGGCTTCCATTCCAAGGAATGGTGGGCGAAAGGGGAGGGTAAGGACATGGAGCTAGGCAAGGTGTTGGCACCGTTGCACGACTTCCGGACCAAGCTGCTCTTCGTCAAAGGCCTCTATCACGAGGAAGCCCGCAAGGGTAACATCCATAGTTCTCAGACGGGCAATCTCCTCTCCGGGGCTCCCATCACCTCTGGTGGAGAGATCCGTTCCGGTACCAGCTTCGACCAACTGGTCGCGCAGAACTATGGCCGTTCGACCAAGGTGCCCAGCCTCGTGCTCGCGTGCGAACGCTCGTTCCCGGGCGTGCATAAGAACTACTCCATGCTCTACAGCTCACACATCTCGTGGAGCTCGCCGACGACCCCGACCCCGCTGGAGATCTACCCCGCGTTGGCCTTTGACCGCCTGTTCAAGGATGCCGCTTCGCCTGGCGACCGCAGCGTCCTCGACGCTGTGCTCAACGACGCTGGCGATCTCCGCCGCAACGTCAGTCAGGCTGACAAACAGAAGCTGGACGAGTACCTCGATTCTGTGCGCGACGTCGAGAAGCGCATCGAATCCGCCGGCCAGCGGGGCGAGCTGCAGGGCTGGCGTCCGACGCTAGATAAGCCGAACATCAAGCGCCCGGCGGACGGTATCCCGCAGGACATCGCCGAGCACATGCGCCTCATGTGCGACATCATGGTCCTCGGCTTCCAGACCGACACCACGCGCGTGACCACGCTCAAGCTGAACAATGACCATAGCGCGCTACGTTTCCCTAATATCAAGTCCCTGCAACAGCCCGGCAACGGCATCGACTACATGATCCACCACCTCCTGTCGCACTCCGACGGACAGGACTGGCTCAAGATCAACCAGTTCTTCATGGAGCAGGTCGCCTACCTCGCCCGGAAGATGATTCCATCCAGGAAGGCCGCGGACCTTGCTCGATAACACCATGCTCGTATATTGCTCCAGCATGATGGCCGGGGCGAAGCACGACAACGACCAGCTCCCTGTCGTGGTGCTGGGCGGAGCCGGCGGCCGGATCAAGGGCGGTCGGGTCCTGGATTACACCGGCAAGCCCGATCGACAGCTCTGCCGCCTCTTCATGTCGCTCATGGATAGGTCGAGGTCCGCCCGAAGACCTTCGGGGATGCCAAGCAGATGCTCCAGGAAGTCTGAGTCTGCCGATGGTTGCTGACGGAAGGCCATGAGGGAAGACGCCGGCTGACTTTGAATGCCACTTGCTGAAGAGGTGGCAGAGTGGTCCATTGCAACTGACTTGAAATCAGCCGAGCCGCAAGGCTCCGGGTGTTCGAATCACTCCCTCTCCGCCATATTTCAAGAGGGCCCGAGGACAGGAGGATCCGAGGGCACGAAGGTTGAGAGGGATGAGAACTCGTTCGGTGAGCCCGTAGGGCGAACAGGCAAGGCCGATAGGCATTGGGCCGTTAGGCCTGGATCGCGCGCCGACTACGATGATCCGCCATATCCACCTCCGCCGCGGTCTCTGCTTCGCTGACAGGATGAAACACCGTGACTACCCCAAGCCGTTATTCCGCTAAGTGAGACGCACCGAGCGAGTGCGTGAGCCCCGGTCCGCCTACCCTACGAGTCGGGCGGGCTATCGATTAGGCCGATAGGGTGTATCGGTTTTATCGACATACGT
>BGOK01000017.1 GCA_003569205.1 Verrucomicrobiota bacterium
CGGCATGCTTGCTTGGGCCTATGACAACTTGGGCGATTACGACAAGTGCATCGAGTATTTGGAGGAGATTCGCATGTATTGGTACGATGAGGACAATGCGGATGAAGAGATTAGAGCCATTTGTGGGGTAGTCACGGTTTGTTGGTCCAGCAGAGTGTAACTTTCGGGGGGTGTTTACAACAACACCAAAATAACCCACAACACCCCCATAATGGCACACAAACACCACCCCAAGGAGGCCCGGATCCGGGCCGTCCAGCAGCAGGACGGAGGCCGATCGGCCTCCGAGATCTGCAAGGACATGAACATCACCCCCGCCACGCTCAAGCGCTGGAGGGACCAGCTGCACCTGCTGGCGCCCTCGGATGCGGTGAAGATGCGGGAGCAGGAGAAGCTGATCGAGCACATGGCACGGATCGTGGCCGACCAGGCCGTCCGGATGCGCATCATGGAGATCGCCCTCCAAAAAAAACGCTAAGCCCTGGGGAGGTCAGGCAGGTCGCTTTGGAGGTCGCCGCGGAGCTCACGCCCGCGGCGGTCAGGGCGCTGGTGGCGGCGGCGACCGGGCCGGAAGGCCGGGTCGTCCGCCGGTTGCCGGCGGCCTCCGAGCGCCTCGTCTGCCGGACGCTGGACGCCAACCGCAACGCTCTCCGCTACCGTCCTCGCCTGAGCGCGTCGGCGTCGCAGATCCGCAAGGTCGTCATCGAGCTGTCCAACCGCATGCCTACCCAGGGCCACCGCAAGATCCTCAGCCAAGTCCGGGCCTTCGGCCTGAACGTCGGCCTGCGCCAGGTGCGCAGGATACGCCGTAAACACGGCCTCCAAGGCGAGGCGCCCAAGGCCGGCGTCCGTCGCCGCGGACGCACCACGAGCACGCACGTGGGCGTCGCCACCCGACCCAACCAGGTCTGGCCTGGGACTTCGTGATGCTCCGCACGAGGAAGGGACGCGCCCTGCGCGTCCTCTTCATCATCGACGAGTACACCAAGCGCATCGTGGCCTCCTACATGGCACCGTCCATCAAGCAGGAGGACGTCGCCCGCGTCCTCCTAGAGGCCATGATCCGCGAGCAGGCCCAGCCCGAGAACATCCGCTCCGACAACGGCTCGGAGTTCATCGCCGAGACCGTCCAGGAGTTCATGGCCGCCAACGGCATCAAGGCCATCTACATCGATTCCAGGCTGCCCCTGGCAGAACGGGGTCATCGAGTCCTACAACTCCTGCTTCCGCCGGGAGTTCGCCGACCGGTGTGGTTCCACAACTACGACGACATCGACGTCGCCATGGGCGACTGGCTGCGGGACTACAACCGCTACCGCCCCCACGGAAGCCTGGGCTTCAAGACCCCCGAGGAGTTCGCCGGCAAGCCCGTCGATCGCCGAGCTCACTTGTTGACTCTAGTAGCAGCTTAACCATAACACTTAGCCACCCCCTGAAATGCGCGCTGCTGGACCAAAAACGGAATTATCCCAGGACGAGTATGCTGTATGCCGTTCCCAATCAATCCGCATGTTCAATTCCTCGTAAGGCTTCATTATTTTTTAACAAATATAATAATACTATTAAATCATTAGGGGTAACTCATCGTTTTCCGTAGGACTTGCAGCTCGGCGATTAGGTATTGCGGATGACAGGTAAGTTTTCCATCTACCATTACATGGGATACTTGGCTTTAATTCTATGCGCAATGTCTGTCGCATTCGTCGTCCCCGCGAAGGGGCAGGTGACGGTGCAGCCATTCTATGTTTCCAAGGTCAGTCCTTCAGCGGGCAACTACTCGACCAAGGAGTTTGCTTTGCTATGGTCTGCTTTTTGCGAGCAGTACCGGCTTGGACCCAAGGAGACATTCGTCCAATATCCTTACGCTAAGAGTGTCATCAAGTCTGCGGTTGGCGCGGGAGGTTATTACTCATTCAGGCACCTTTTCCGCGAGGTGAAGGCGGGTAACACTGGCGGTCATCTCGTTGGCGTCCAGAGTTCTTACTCGGGTACGAGGTCAATCTTGACCGAGGCAGACGCCAAGGAAGCCGTCATTCAGTACGACACCAAGCTCGTTACCCTTCGAATTGGTAATCAATCTACAATCGCTAGGCCTGGTGCGTATGAGTGTGTGTTAGTCCGTCAGCCATCATCTCAGGTTGAGCAAGATTCGGGATATGCGAGACGGTCCTGTTACTTCTTCCTATCGATCTGATTACCAATACAGGGGCACTTCTTATATTTACTTTGCAGATCCAGCATCGCCTAAGCAGGGTGAGGTCGAGATTAGGGTCTCCAGGGAGATGGCTGAGTTAAATGGACAAACTGCCCTTAGTTATTTCGAGGTGTCGAAGCTTCAGGACACCAAGCAAAACCAAGATAACTTCATTGAAGCACTTAAGGCAGGGTCTTGCTTCAGGGTCTATGTGTTTAAATTGTCATCTTGCTATAACTGTGGGGGGCTAGGTCGAATTGCACCAAGGCTGCTGCCGGTAGTCAGCGCGGGTCAGGGGGCGGTCTAATTGGCTCTGGATCTATCGACGAGAAGTGCAAGCTATGTGCCGGCTCAGGTCGACTTCCTCTTGGGAAGGTTCACGCCTTGGTTTGGGATCGGTATGTCCCGAGCGACGAAGATTTGAAATCAGTATCCTCCGAGCGTTAGTAATCTGGCACGGTTTGTGGCGCTAGCTGTCACATTAGGTGGGCCCCACAAACCGTCCCTGATCACATGGAGGGCAGCGAGGATGGGTATTGAGCCCATGCTATTAATTGCCCCGGAAACTTTTCACTTGTTTACACGTTCTGCAGGATTAGGCTGATTTAGTCGTTAAGTTGTCTAATGATTTGTCCAACGAAACGCCAAACACCAATAAACATTAAGGTTTCTGCTATGAGGAAAGGACTTCGAATCCCATCCTCTAGCAATATTTGGGTGCCCGATGGCTCTTCCGGGTAGACCTCCTTCATCGGTCGACTAGGAATACCTCACCCCTATGGAAACGCCTGCCCCGAAGTCTGAGCGCTTGTTATCGCTGGATGCCCTGCGGGGCTTTGACCTCTTCTGGATTGTCGGCGGCCACGGCATCCTGCTTGCGCTGTTCAAACTGACCGAGTGGGGCTGGCTAGGTGCGATCGATGCGCAGTTAAAGCACGTCGATTGGAACGGCTTCCAGGCCTACGATCTCATCTTCCCGCTGTTCCTGTTCATGGCCGGCGTCTCCACGCCGTATTCGCTGACCCGTCGCCTGACAGAAGGAGTCCGCGGGGAAGTCTGCCGCAAGATTGTGCAGCGCGGTCTGATTCTCGTCCTGCTCGGCATCATCTATAACAACGGCCTCCAGTGGAAGGGTCTCGAGAATATGCGCTTCGGTAGCGTGCTCGGCCGCATCGGCCTCGCGGGCATGTTCGCCCAGCTCATCTTCGCCTTCAATTTCGAATCGCCGAAGCGGTTATGGTATTGGCTGGCGAGCATCCTGCTCGGCTATTGGGCGATCATGTCGTTCGGACATGCCCCTGGCTTCGCTGCCGGCGATCTGACGATGGAAGGTAACTTCGCCAGTTACGTCGACCGGCTGCTCCTGCCTGGTAAACTCCACAAAAACATCCACGATCCGGAAGGCCTGCTCGCGGTTCTGCCAGCCATCGGTAACGCTTTGCTCGGTATCCTGGCGGGACTCTGGCTCCGCCGCTCCGCGGAAGAAGCCTCCGGCGACCGCAAGGCCGCCGGGCTGGCAATTGCTGGTATCGTGCTGCTTGCCGTCGGCGGACTCTGGAGCTTCGTCTTCCCGCTGAATAAGAATCTCTGGACCAGTTCGTTCGTCCTGTGGACCTGCGGTTGGGGCAGTCTGCTGCTCTCCTTCTTTTATTGGACGATTGACGTGCGTGGCTGGTTACGCGGATTTGGAGCGTTCTTCGCCGTCATCGGCATGAACTCCGTCCTCATCTACATGTCGTCGAAGTTCCTCAGCTTCGACTTCACCGCGCAGGCTCTCTTCGGCGGACTCGCCCGAGCCTTCCCGCCGGCCATCGCCTCGCTGGTCATGGTCACCGGTATCTTCGCTGTGAAGTGGGCGCTGTTCTGGTTCCTCAAGCGCCAGAAGGTTTTCCTCAAGGTGTAGGGCAGGGCGGGTCTTCGCTTGTCTTACCCTCGCACGTGAGGACGCTGTTGGCATGGCCGAACCAGCGTTGAAAATCACCCGAGGCGACATCATCGCTCGAGGCATCCTCTGCTATTGTCCCAACTGCGGCCAGCGCGGCCTGCTGAAGTCGTGGTTCCGTCTGAACGCTGCGTGCGCACAGGGCTGCGGGCTCGATCTAGCTAAGTCGGCGGGCGTCTATTCCGGAACGACATCGATCGGCTATGTCGCCGCCATCATTTTTGTGATTATCCCCACCTGCTTCTTGGTGGTCTTCAAGCTCCTCACGGTGGGGCAGGGAGTGGCCCTGGGTATCCTTGGCTCGTTGGGCTTCATCGTGCTGATTTATCCGGTGATGCTCTGCTGGATGGTCATGGCTTACCATGTAGCTTTGCCCGAGGAACTCCCTGCTAATCAGCGCAAACCGGACGGCAAACGCTAGGTAGCCGTCGGTTCTTGACTTACATCATCAAATCTAGATAGGTTGATGCGATGTTAAGAGATGCGTTCCTCTCCCGTCTACGGTCCCCCGACCGTCCGACGGTTTCCGTGGAGTTCTTCCCGCCGAAGAAGCCGGAGGAAGCTGCGGCTATGTTGGACACCGCACGGGCGTTGCAGCCGCTGGGCATCGACTTTGCTTCCTTCACTTATGGCGCCGGTGGCTCCGACCGCTCAACCGTCCTCGAATACGGCTCTAAGCTCGTGCAGGCGGGCTTTCCGCTCATCGCCCACCTGACCTGCGTTGGCCACAGTCGGGCGGAACTGGCTGATATCATTGCGAAATATGACGATGCGGGGTTTGCTGGCATCTTGGCGCTCCGCGGCGATCCGCCGAAGGGGCAGACGGAGTTCACCGCCCACCCGGAAGGCTTCGCGCATGCCTTGGGCTTGGTTGACCTGATTCGCCGGGAGCGTCCGGGACGCTTTGCCATTGGCGTCGCTGGCTTCCCTGAGCGCCATCCCAGCTCGCCGGACGACCTGTCGGACATCCGTCACTTGGCGGGCAAAGTTGCCGCCGGTGCCGACTTCGTCACCACCCAGCTCTTCTTGGACAACGAGGACTATTTCCGCTTTGTCGCTCGCGCCCGTGCGGCCGGCGTCTCCGTGCCGATTCTCCCGGGCATCATGCCAGTACTTTCGCTCAAGCAGGCCCGTCGCTTCTGCGGTTTTTGCCAGGCCAAGATTCCCGCCGCGCTCATCCAGGAGCTCGAAGCCTGCGGTGAGGATGAAGAAGCTCAGCGCAAGGTCGGTGTCTCATGGGCGGTGCGGCAGGTGCGCGGCCTCCTCGGCCGCGGCGTCCCCGGCTACCACGTTTACATCCTTAACCGCTCGCAGTCGGCTTTGGAGCTGTTTGCTCAACTAAAGTTCTAGGTATCTAATAGGATTGTCATTCCCTTGTCAGGGGGGTGAGATGCTCTATGCACAACCCCTCGCCTTCCGCCGTTTCTCATGTTGGCTGGCAGCGCGGCTTCTGGAGCCTGATGGGGACGCAGTTCCAGAACGCCTTCAGCGATAACGCGCTCAAACAACTCATCATCCTCGTGCTTCTGGCCGGCGCCACTGCGTCCGCCTCGGGCGAAAAAAAGAACGACGAGCTGGTCGCGATGGTGACGGCGGTCTTCTCCGCGCCTTTCATCCTCTTCGCGATGCTGGGGGGCTGGCTGGCGGACCGTAACAGCAAGCAGCGCATGATGATCTACGTGAAGGCTGCTGAGATGGGCATCATGGCGTTCGCTGGGCTCGCCCTGTGGCTCACAAGCTTGCCGCTTTTGTTAGGTGCCATCTTCCTCATGGGGTGTCACAGTGCCATCTTTGCCCCTTCGAAGTATGGAATCCTACCGGAAATTTTGCCGCACGATAAACTCTCCTGGGGCAATGGCATTCTGGAGTTACTTACTTTTCTCGGTGTTATCCTCGGCGTGGTCGCCGCCGGAATCTTCTCCGACGCCTTCTTGAAGGAGGGACGCGCGTGGATCGCCGGCCCTATCCTCATGGCCATTGCCTTTGTCGGTTGGCTGCTCAGCCGACAAGTCACGCCCGTTCCCGCGGCTGATCCGACCTGCCCGGTCCGCATCAATCCCGTCACCGACCTTTGGCGTCAGCTCCGGATTATGAAGCAGGACCGCGATCTCTGGCGCGCGTGCTGGGGCAATACCGGCTTCTACTTCATCTCGGCCTTGGTGATGATGAACATGGTGGTCTTTTGTAAGGACATCCTAAAACTGACCGACACCCAGAACAGTATGATGAACGTATGGTTAGCCATCGGCATCGGCATCGGCAGCGTCGTCGCGGGTTATGCCTCCCGCGGCCGTATCGAATATCGCCTCGTCCCGATTGGCGCGCTCGGCCTGGCCCTAAGCACCGTGCCGATGGGGTTGGACGGTGTCACGGCTGATACTTTCCGCATCTGCATGGGCTGCTTGGGCTTCTCCGCCGGCCTTTTCATCGTCCCAGTCGTCACCGTCATTCAGCACCGTCCTTCGCCGGAGAGCAAAGGCGCGGTGCAGGGTAGCGTGAGTAGCCTGAGCTTCCTCGGGATTATGGCTGCCGCCGGCGTTCAATGGGTTTCACGTGAGGCTTTCGACATCTCCTCTGGGCAGGTTTTCTGGGTCTGCGGAGCATCGGCGCTCATCTGTGGAGCCTACGCGGCTATTTCCCGGGGCAGGTTCATCAAGGTCGAGTAGGTCCGGGCACTTCTTAATCTTGGATTAAGGGCGGTCAGGGTAGAATATAGGGCCAGCTCCTGATGCGCATCCTTATCGTAGAAGACGAAGCAGACCTCCGTAATGGGCTGGCGAAGCTTTTCCGCGAGGAAGGGTATGCCGTCGATGCGGCGGCCAACGGAGTAGATGGCCTCCAGAAGGCGAAGGATTTTGAATACGACGCAATCGTGCTCGATTACATGATGCCAGGGATGGATGGGCGCGAGGTGCTCCGTCGTCTCCGTAGCGTGAAGCGGACGCCCGTCATGATGCTGACCGCCCGTAACTCGGTGGAGGATCGCGTCGTAGGCCTCGACCTCGGTGCTGATGACTACCTCGCCAAGCCGTTCGTGCAACAGGAGCTCTTAGCCCGCCTCCGGGCTCTCGTACGCCGCAATCATAGCGTGGGTGGGGCGACTTTCACCATCGGGGGCGTTATCATCGATACCGTGGCCCGCCGCGTCACCAAGGCGGGTCAGCCCGAGGCCTTAACGGGGCGAGAGTATGCCTTACTCGAGTACCTCGCCCACCGCCGTGGCGCCGTTGTGACGCGGGCTGAACTTTACGAGCACTTGTTCGACGAGAACGAGGATACGCTCTCCAACCTCCTCGAGGTCCACGTTTGTAATCTCCGCCGTAAGCTGGGGACGGAGCTCATCCGGACCCGCCGTGGCATGGGCTACGAAATTCCCGCCGGAAACTAGGCCATGGTCTTCCACTCCATCCGCTGGCGCATCCTCGCCTGGAACTTCGGCTTACTCGCCACGACGGCGACCGTGCTGCTCGTGGCTTTCTATCAACACGCACGCCAGAACCGACTGCAGGCCGTTGACCTCCAGTTGCGTGAGATGATGGCGAAGCACATGGGGGCGGTGAACGATATGGTGCCAGGTAATAATGGCCCGCGCACGCCCCCGCCGAATGCTAATGTTCGGCCACGGAATCAAGACACACCGGCGCAACGCCAAGCCAAGGGAGAGAGTGCCCTCGCGGCCTTGGCCAAGGAAAAGACCTGGGTCTTCGCTGCCGATATGGTTGGTCCAGTCCAGTTCCAGACTCCCTTGGCTCCGGTTGAGCCCGCCTTGGTCGAACGCTGCCGCGAGGAGATTTTAGATGAGACCGAAGGCGCGGCGAAGGGCCGCCCGCCCGTCAACCTGATGGTCTCTTTCCTGGGGCAACGCATGTTGGTCCATCGCCCGCCGGGCCAAATGGTCGTGGTCTTTGGCACCGATACGCACGCCCTCGAGGCTGAACTTCATCTGCTAGGCTGGAAGCTCGCCCTCGGAGGCATCATCCTCGTGGTGTTAGGCGGTAGCATCGGCTGGATTCTCGCTGGCCGCTCGCTACGCCCGATTGACCGCATCGCCGCTGACGCTGAGGGCATCGCGGCGGGGGATTACGAACGTAAGATTGATGCGGAGGACACCGAGAGCGAATTAGGCCGTCTGGCCGTCGTCTTGAATGACACCTTTGGAAAGATGAACGAAGCCCGTAACCGGGTGACGCAGTTCACGGCTGATGCCTCACACGAGCTACGCACGCCGCTCACGGTCATCCTTTCCGATAGCCAGAGTGCCCTTCGCCAAGAACGGACGCCGGAGGAATACCGACAGGCCCTGGAGACGGTCAAACACGCCGCCCTCCGCATGAAGACTATTTCGGATGGGCTCTTAGAATTGGCCCACGGCGACCTCGCACAACCAGTGGAAAAGTCTCCTTGCGACCTCGCCGACCTCGCGGACGAGGCCGTGGCGCTGCTGGCTAGGCTCTCGCGGGAGAAGGGGGCCACCTTGGACGCTAAACTCGAAGGGGTCTCCGTCTTGGCCGATACAGCGCGTTTAGGTCGGGTGATTCTTAACCTTGTGATGAACGCCATCCTGCACAATCCCGCGGGCGTGCGCGTGGTCGTTACGACGGGCCTCGTAGAGGGGCAGGCGGAGTTGACCGTGGCCGACAATGGCCGCGGTATCCCCGCTGAGAACCTAGAGCATATCTTCGAACGCTTTCGCCGTATCGACCCAGAGGGCTCCCGCCATACCGAAGGCGCGGGCCTTGGCCTGGCTATCGTCAAGCAGGCGGTGGAGGCCCATGGCGGCACGATCGCTGTCACCAGCGAAGTCGGCCGCGGGACGACCTTCCGCGTGCGTCTCCCGGTGGCGGTCTGAGACGGAGCCTTAGACGGTCACCAAGATACGGGCCTTGATCTCGGCGATGGGCATCGCGTTGAGGAGGACCGGTGAGAGGCGATTCTCGTTAATCTTCGGCAAGGCAGTGAGGTGCTCGCTGAGGACCAAGGTGCGGTTCGCGGCGACTTCATCGACGCGGTCGACCGGCGTGAAGCGCGGGGCGGACTTGAGCACTTCGGGGTTCGAGCGGATGAGCTCGCCGATGGCCACTACGGCGTCAGCAAAGCGATCGAGTTCGTCCTTCGTGTAGGATTCCGTCGGCTCAATCATGAGGCCGAAGACTTCGGGGAAGGCGACGGTCGGGGCGTGGAAACCGAAGTCGAGGAAGAGCTTGCCGACGCGGGAGATGATGTTTGCGCGCGGGATGCCGGCAGCCTCGATGCGCTTAAAGTCTTCTTCCGTGAGCGTGAGGATGAACTCGTGCATACGCGGGACGCCATCGGCGGCGGTTGGTAGGGAGGGGAACTGCTTGCCCAAGCGGTTGAAGAGGTAGCGGCTGGCGAGGACGGACATCGCGGACATGCGCTGAACGCCCGCGTGGCCGAGGCGGAGAAGGTAGGAGTAGACGCGCACCTTATGCGCAAAGTTGCCCCAGTGGCGGTGGAAGGAACCGATGCTGTGCTTAGGGCGGACCGGCACGAAGCGGTCGCCTTGCTTCTCGATCTGATAGCCAGGGAGGAAGTCGACGAGACGAGCGGACACGCCGACGATGCCGTCGCCCGGGCCGCCGCCGCCATGCGGGACGGTCCAAGTCTTGTGCAGGTTGTTGTGCACCGCGTCGACGCCGAGCTGGTCGAGGTTCACCCAGCCTGCGATGGCGTTCATATTGGCGCCGTCCATGTAAACGAGGCCGCCCGCGCGATGCACGGCGTCAGCCATGCGCTTGAAGTCGGTTTCGAAGACGCCCGAGGTATTTGGGTTGGTCACCATCATGCCAGCGACGCGGTCACCGTATTGCGCAATCTTCGCATCGAAGTCGGCTTGGTCGACGCGGCCATCGGGCGCGGACTTGAGGATGACGATACCGGAAGGTGCACCGTCCGCACGCTGGCGGTTGACGAAGCCGGCGGTCGTGGCCGTGGCGAAGTTAGTGCCGTGGGCCGACGACGGAATGAGCATGATGTCGCGGTGGGCCTGACCGTGGTGGCGGTGGTAGGCCTGGAAGAGTTTGAGCCCCACGAGCTCGCCCTGCGCACCTGCGACGGGCTGGGTGGTCAGGCCGGGGAGGCCCGTGATGGCCTGCATCCACTGCTGAATCTGCCAGAGGAGTTCCAACGCGCCCTGGGCATCTTCGACGGGGGCTTGCGGGTGCAGAGCGGTGAAGCCCGGCAGGCCAGCGGCCCAGTCGTTGATGTGTGGGTTATACTTCATCGTGCACGAACCGAGCGGGAAGCAGCCGGTATCGGGCGAGACATTGAGTTCGCCGAGCTTGCTGTAGTAGGCCTTGAGTTCTGCTAACGGGAAGGACGGTAGACCTACCGCGCCGGAGCGCAGGAGCTGTGCCGGCACGGCGGGTAGCGCGGCGGACCCAGTAGCCTTGCCGTAGAGGCCTTCGAAGAAGGCGACGAGGCGGTCGGTGTCGGCGTCGGTCTGGATGTCACTGAAGGAAATCTTGAGCAGCGAACAGTTGCAGGGCGTACGTCCAGTGATGTCGACCCCGAGGTGCAGGCCAGCAGTGCGGCCCTTGGCGAGCACGGCCGCGGCAGGTTCCGGCAGCATCAGGCTGAACTCGTTCCAGAAGGCCTGCTGAGCGTAGCAGACCTTGAGGCCCGGGATGGTGTGCAGCTGGGCGGCCACGCGGTGCGCGCGGTCACGTCCGGCGGTGCAACAGGCGGCCATGCCGGCTTCGCCGCGCGCGAGGATGGCCGCGCCGGCGATGGTGGCGATGAAGGCCTGATTAGAGCAGATGTTGGACGTAGCTTTGTCCTTGCGGATGTGTTGCTCGCGGGTGGCCATGACCATGACGATGCAATCGCGTCCCGCGTTATCCTTGGCCTTGCCGACAAAGCGACCCGGCGTTTCACGGACTTCATTCTTTCGCTTCGGCGTTGTGGCGGACGGCGAAGAGGCCGAGGCCGGGCCCGCCGAAGTTGGCGCCGATGGCCAGATGCTGACCTTCGCCGACTAGAATATCGGCGCCTTGGCGGCCATAGTTAGCCGGGGCCTTAAGGCCGCCGGTGGCGAGGAGCATCGGGTCGATGACTGCAATCGATTTCACGCCAGCGTCAGCGCAAGCGTCGGCGAGTTCATCGGTGTCCTCAACGAGGCCAAGGTTATTGACCTGCGGGAAGATGACTGCGGCGACCTTACCGCCGAGCTCTGCGACGCGGGCCTTGATGGCAGCACCCCGGATGCGGCCGGTTTCTTCCTCGGGTGCGAGGAACTCGAGTTTCACCGAGGTCTCAGCGCAGTGGGTGCGGAGGACGTCGAGGTCGCCGGGAAAGAGGTTCGCCGCAACGAGGACGGTATCGGCGTCCGACATCCGGACGGCACAGACGGCGGCTTCGAAGAGCGCGCTGGCACGGTCATAGAGCGAGGAGTTGACGGCTTCGAAGCCGGTGAGTTGGGCGAGGGTCGACTGGTAAATCCAGTGCGTGATGAGCGTGCCTTGGGAGCGCTCGGGCTGGTAAGGTGTGTAGGAGGTCGTGAGGTTACGGATCGAGCAGACGTGACCGACAATCTCATGCGTCTGGTAGACTTGCAGGCCGTCGCCGAGGAAGCCCGTCTTGGCGTCATTGCGTTGGGAGAGTGCGAGCATGCGGTCCGCGAGGGCACTGTATTCCAGTTCGTCCGGGAGGTTGAGCTGCCCCGGGAACTTCACGTCACCCGCGATGTGCTGGTACATGTCGCTAAACTTCGTCGAGCCGACGGCTTGGAACATCGCTTGGATGTCGGCTTCGCTCGCCGGGATGTAGTGCCGGGAGAGTTCGCGTGAGATTTTGGAAGGATCGTAGGGCAGTTGGGCCATGAAAAAGTGTGACTATTTTTTGAAGGGGGGAGACGCCCTCGCAACCGTCCACCTTGGAGGGGTGGGGGTATTAGCGAAAGATGGTTTTCCCATTAGACGAAGCCACCACGGTTCTGGCCTTGTGAATAAGTCTTCATGGGCGTTTGCCATCATTACCCGCAGGGTAATCCTCGTATCGATGACCCGCCAGCAACGAGCCGATTATGTCGCCCGCAAACTGGCGAGGTTGTACCCAGCCACGCCGGTTCCGTTGGACCATACGGATGCGTTTACGCTTCTGGTGGCGGTCGTGCTCTCGGCCCAGTGCACGGACAAGAAGGTCAATGAGGTGACCCCGGCCTTATTCGAGGTGGCCGGAACGCCTGCCAAACTGGCGGCCATCCCGGTAGAGACGGTATTGGGCTTGATTCGGCAGCTCGGCTTGGCGCCGCAGAAGTCAAAGGCGCTCGTCGGCTTAGCCCAACTGATTATGTCCAAGCATGCTGGCCAGGTCCCGCAGACCTTCGAGGAACTCGAGGAGTTGCCGGGGGTTGGACATAAGACCGCGTCCGTCGTCATGGCACAGGCCTTCGGTGTACCGGCTTTCCCCGTGGATACGCACATCCATCGCTTGGCTAAACGTTGGAAACTCAGCCCTGGCAAATCGGTCGAGCAGGTCGAGCGCGACCTCAAGAAAGTCTTCCCGGAAGACTCCTGGAATAAACTCCACCTCCGCATCATCTTCTACGGACGGGAACACTGCACCGCGCGCGGCTGCGATGGGAAGACTTGTGGGATTTGTGCGGCCTTGAGGGTCGGTTGATCAGCGCAGCAACGCTTCGTGCTTGGTCCGGAATTCATCCGACCACGCCGCGGGTTGGTGCGACACGCCATCCATGCGACAAATAGTGCGGGAGGCCTTGGCGTAAAGGATGGCGTGATCGGGGCTCCGGAACTCGACATCCACCGTCAGGCCGGCCGCACGGACTTTGCGGACACTGAGAATGAGCTTCACGTCGCACTCTGGGCGGATGGCGACGAGGTAGTGCAGGTCGATATCGCGGACCACCACGTATACATCTGGCGCCACTGCGGGGTCGATGGTGTCTTTGCCCATCAAAGCGATGAACATGACCTTCTGCGCACGTTCCATCATGAGCACATAGTGCGAGTGATGGAGAATCCCGAGCCCGTCGGTCTGGTCGAACCAGGTCCGGATGGTCACGTGAAAAGTCTTATCAGGCTGGAGTCCGTCGGCGGGCATGGGGAACAGGGATGGGACGAAAGCCGACGGGAGCAAGCGAACGTATTATTTCGTGCGCAACGTCACCGCGAGGCGGTCGAGTTCGGTCCACGTATCGACGGCAGGCTTCAGCCCGAGGTCGCGCTGGGCGGCGGAAACGTCGAACCAATGGTCCTTGGCCAGCTCGACCGCCACGAAGCGCGTCATGGGTGGCTCGCCCTTGAGCGGAATGATGGTCCAAAGGGCTTCCATGACCGAACCGATTACGTAGGCACGGCGCAGGGGAATCTTCTTCGTGATGGGCGGGAGTCCCGCCCCCACAACGAGGCGGTTGATAAACTCCCAGAGGTTCACGGGTTCGCCTTGCGAGAGGAAGTACGCCTTCCCGTTGGCGCGGCCGGCGAGGAGGGCATCCAGCGCGCTGAGATGGGCATTCGCGGCGGTGTCCACGTGGGTGACGTCGACGCGGTTGGTGCCGTCACCGACGATGCGCAACTTGCCGGCACGGGCGCGTTCCAAGACGCGCGGGAAGAGATGATGATCACCCGGGCCCCAGATGAGATGCGGACGGAGCGCACAGACTTTCAAGGTGTCCGAGGCGGCCTCGAGCGCCCGGCGTTCGGCGGTCGCCTTCGTTTCGGCGTAGGCGCAGAGAAATTCGGTGCCGTAAGGCAAGGACTCGTCGGCCCCACGGAAGGACTCGCCGTTGAAGACCACGCTCGGGGTACTCGTATAGACTAGGGCCTTCACGCCGTGCTCGCGGCAGGCCTGCACGACTGTCTCGGTGCCCGTGATATTACTGCGGACGTAGTCGTCCCAAGCCCCCCACACGCCGGCCTTGGCCGCGACATGGAAGACGTAGTCGCAGCCTTGGACGGCGGCCGTGAGCGCGGTGGCATCCGCGAGGTTGCCGCGGTGGAACGTCACCCGCGGTGCCAGGTCGGCCGATAGGTCCGAGCGTCCATACACGCGCACGGCGTAGCCGCGAGCGAGGCAACGTTCGACCACGGCCCGGCCGAGGAAGCCGTTGCCGCCAGTGACGAGGACGGTGGGTGGGTTCATACGCGGGTACGGGCCGTCCATTCCTTGGATAGCTGCAGGCGGTGAATCTTGGCGTTATGGCGAACGTCCACTGGTAACTTCTTTTGGAAAAAGACTTGTTGGATGGCGGCGGCCTGCGGGTGGCTGGCCGCTTGAGCGCGGAGGGACTCGATGAATTTCTCGCGTTCACCGGTATTCGTCGGGAAGTAGCCTTCCTTGGGTTCTACAACGAGGGCAGGAACCATCGGAGTTTTATTGCCCAATCCGATGAGCGCACAGCGCGCGACCTGCGGATGCGCGCGGAAGGCTGGCTCGAGCGCTTCGGTGTAGAGGTCGCCTTGCGCAGTCCTGACCTTCTCCGTGCGTCGCCCGAAGAAACGTAGCAAGCCGTCCGCTCCGATGGCACCGAGGTCGCCCATCCGATGCCAGACGCGTTCGCCGTCGGCAATTTTCGCCAGGGCTGTCGCAGCGGGGAGGCCATCGTAGGCCCGGGTAACGCTCGGTCCGGTGACGATGATTTCGCCTATCTCGCCAAGGGGGCAGGGCGTTGTCTCTGCTAAAGTAAGCAAGGGCCCTTCCGTTTCGCGGATGATACGAATCTCCACGCCGGCGACGGCCCGGCCGACGCACGTGCCACCGCCTTGGCGGGCCGTGTCTCGTTGGGTGGCGAGTAGCTCTTTGGCCTCAATCGTACTTACGGGCAGGCATTCCGTCGCACCGTAGGGCGTATGAATCTGCGCTTGTGGAGCGATGCGTAGTAATTGCTCCAATAATCGATCGGGCACGGGTGCGCCGGCGATCAACACGCGCCGCAGGTGGGGTAGCGCCAGGCGCTTGCTGTCGCAGTGGTCGGCGATGAGCGCCCAGATGGCTGGAGAGCCGAAAGAATTCGTTACGCGCTCGGAAATCAGCGCGGCTACAATCGGTGCCGGGTCAGCGGAGGCCGGCTTGGTCGGGTTGAGAAGCGGCGTGATCGTCGTCATGCCCAGCGCCGGGTTAAATAGCGCGAACATCGGTAGCATCGGCATATCTACCTCGCCGGGTTGGATGCCATAGGTCGAGCGGACTAACTCAATCTGGGCGTCAAACATCCCATGCGTGTAGGCGACGCCCTTGGGCGCACCCGTCGAGCCAGATGTAAATAAAATCGCTGCCGGATCATGCGCGGAGATCGCCGCCAGTGGCCGAGGGTCCGAAGACGTGGCTTGCGCGAGCTGTTGACGCCAGTGGCGACTGCCAACGGTGACCCGGTGTTCGAGGCTCTGGAAGGCTACGAACGGTAGGAGGCTGAGCCAGTGAGCCGTGCGCACGGCGACCAGCGCGGTTGGTCGGGCGTGGCGGACGCAGTTCAGGTAACTCTGGAAGCCCATGCCCGGGTCGATAGCCACCGCGACGGCACCGAGCTTGAGCAGTCCAAACATGCAGACGATGAGGTCATGGCCGGGACGGACCGCGAGGAGGACGCGCGTTCCTTGGGCGATGCCTTGCGCGTGGAAGACCCGTGCGGCCGCATCGCTTTCCTGGTCGAGCTGCTGAAACGTGCACTGCGCATGGACGACCCGCCCTTGGGGGCTCACCGACAGCGGCGAAAGCGTAGCCGTCAAGTCCGGCGTCTGGGTGGCGGCGGCGCGGAGGTGTCGGGCGACGTTGCGGCCAGGGTCGTGCATTTTGCCTAGAAACGAAGAAGCCCCGTTTCCGGGGCTTCTGCAAGGTCTCTTGTGAGGTTTAGTAGTCGGTAATCGTGATCGCACCCCAGAGGAGGACGACACGGTCGCCCGAGGACGTCCGGCGGCTGTAGAACTCGTTAGTGCTCACGCGAACCGTGGCGTTATTGTTCGCCGAGTAGGAACCAGGCTCGGTACGGACGATGCCAAGGAAATTGTGGCTCGGTTCGAGGGAGACCGCCTTACCGTGGTTCGCGGTGTCGTACGTGTTGCATCCGACCAGACCGGCGGAGGCGATGAGGGTGGCAAGGGCGAGCTGCTTCATGGTTGGGGGTGTGTTTATTTGGGAGAGGGGGGAAGGGGTGACAAGCCAGAAACCTCAGCCGGTTACCCACAGGTGCCAGGCTTCGACCAATTCGGGTCCGCGAAAGAACCAAATAGCACCTGCAATCGCTAGGCTAGGCACAAACGGGACGTGGCTATCGGTCTCTTTTTTGGTGAAAACTGCGATAACCATCGGGAATTTGAGCAGTACCCCGATGACCGCTCCCCCGAAGAGGCAGAAGACCGCCCCTTGCCAACCGCAGAAGGCCCCGACCCCGGCACAGAGGATAATGTCGGCTTCGCCCATGGCTTCTTGGCCCATCAGGATACTCCCAATCGTCCGGATCCACCAGACGAGAGCCGTCCCCACGGCGATACCGATCAGCGAGTCGCCGGCCGCTTGGAGGCGGTTGATGACTTCCAGCGCTGCCCCGGTTTCTCCCTGTAGGGAAGGGACTAGAATGGAAAAAAGCAGGCCGAGGCCGACGAGGGCCAGGTTCGGGGCATCGGGGACCATCATGTCATCGAGGTCGCAACCAGCCAAGACGATGAGCAGCGGCAGGAAGACCGCGGCGATGGCCGCCTTAAGCGGAGGCAAGGTCAGGATGGCTACCGCAAAGAGGACGGCCGTGAGGAGCTCAATAATCGGGTAGCGGACGGAAATCGAAGCCCCACAGCAGCGGGCCTTGCCGCGTAAGGCGAGCCAGCCGAAGAGCGGCAGGTTTAGCCACCACGGGATTGGTTGGCCGCAGGCGCAACGGGAAGCGGGCGTGACGACCGATTCTTCTTTGGGTAGGCGATGAATGCAGACGTTAAGGAAACTTCCGATGCAGGCGCCCACCGCCCCGGCACAAATGGCGGAGACCGCGGGATGCAAGGCGATGAAGATTTGGACGTCGACGAGAGTCATGGGGTTGCGGGGGGCTCGCCGAGGGCGGCGCGCATCGGGGCGGCAGGAGGCATGATGCCCGTCCAGAGGCGGAAGGCGAGCGCTCCTTGCCAGCGGAGCATCGAGCGGCCATCGCAACCGTCGACGCCGCGGGCGGCGGCATCCTGCAGGAGTTGCGATTGGTGGGGGCCGTAGGTCGTATCGAATACGAACTGACCCGGGTGGAGTAGTTCGGCGGATAGTGGTGAAGTGTCGCCGGGTTTTAGTCCGAGCGTGGTGCAGTTGACGATGACCGCATCCGCGGGGAGGCTTGAGCTATCGCCAGCGCGGACGCGTGCGTCGGCGAGGGCGGCGGCGAGAGCCGTGCCTTTAGCGATATCGCGATTGACGATGTGGAGTTCACTGCAACCAGCGGCGAGGCAGGCCGCAGCGACTGCGCGGGCCGCACCACCGGCGCCGAGCAGGCGGACGGGACGACCCGAGATCCCGTGGCTAGAGTGCTCGCGGAGGGCTTCGAGGAAACCTTGGCCGTCGGTGGTATGGCCCGCCCAGCCCTGTGCGGTGGGCACGAGCGTATTCACCGATTCGGCGCGCCGGGCTTCGTCCGAGAGTTCCGTCACCAGGGTGAGGGCTGAGATCTTATGCGGCACCGTTAAGTTGAGGCCCGCGAAGCCAAGTTCGCGTAGGCTTAGTAAGGCCGCGGGTAGTTCGGCGGCGGTAATATGCAGGCGCAGGTAATGGAGCGAACGAGGGTCGGGTGCGTTGGCCGTAAGGCCGCGAGGGCGGCGTTATGCATCGCTGGGCTCAATGAATGCGCGATGGGGTCGCCGAGGACGCCCAGCGACGGGTGCGGGAACGTCCGGGTGCGGAGGTCCGCTAGCGTTAAGGTATCAGGCGCGCTCATCGATCTTCTCTAGAGCGTGAACGATGCCGACAAAGAGGCGGCTACTTCGGTCGTCGCCTTGGGCTTCGAATTGCGAGACTAAGTTGCGGCAGCAGCGAGCAATCGTCTGGAGCGAGGTCACTGGCTGCAGGAAGGCTTCGTCGGCCGGCAGTTGGTTGTCGAGTAGCAGCAGCTGGACTTCGGCCCGCGTCCGAAAGGCGCCGCCCTCGTAGCAATCAATGTAGAGCGGTTCCTTGCCGCGGAAGACCCCGACCATGAAGCGACCAGGCAAGCCGACCGGCTCGACCGGCAGTCCGAGGCGCCGGGCGACGAGGAGAAAGATGAGGCAGAGCGAAATCGGGATACCGCGTCGCTCGGCGAGGACGTGGGAAAGGAGCGAGGACTCGGGCGTCGCGAACGATTGCTGGGAGCCGCGATAGCCTTCCTCTCCATAGAGAACTCGGCAGAGCAGGCGACATTTGGCGCGAACGTCTAAGGGTTCAGCGATGAGCTCGCGGGTGCGGGCGCAAAGCTGATCGAGCTTTTCTTTGTAGGCCCCATCGGCGAGCTTCGGATTCTGGATGCGTTCAAGGAGGAGGCAGGCCTCCTCGAGGTCGATGTCGCCGGCTTGGAGGTAATGGATGAGCGCTTGGGCACAGGACTCTGGAGTCCGGAGCTCCGTGAGCAGGGCTAGCGCGTAAGGCCCGAGAGTTTGGTTCTTGCTTAACTGTTGCAGCCAAAGGAGCCCTTCGGTGCCCGCCGCCTGCACGCCCTTGAGCACGGCTTTACGCACGACCGGGGAGGGGTCATCCATGAGCCGTTCTAAGGCAGCCAGCTGCGCATCACGCGTCATCTGTCTTCTATGATGGCAAGACTCGCCGGGAGCAACAAGGGACTCCACGGGTGGGCGTTTCTGCGACAACTCGTCGCGTCCGCGGCGGGTAGTCGCGGCGCAGCCTCCGTCCTCGACGGGGTGGCTTTCGAGTCTCAGGCGGGAGGGTTTTCGGGTTGAAGTAGACGGGCGGCCGCTGAATCCTTCGGCCATGACAGTCACGCGCATTCGTTGTGGGGTAGCCGGCACGGGATCCCTCGGCCAGCACCACGCCCGCATCTACTCAACCCTTCCAGGCGCCGAACTCGCTGGGATCTATGAGCCCGACGACCAGCGGGCGGCCGAAATCTGTGCGCGGCATCATTGTGCCCGCTTTGCGACCTTAGACGACATGGCCGCCGCCTGCGATGCCGTCAGCGTCGTCGTCCCAACTAACTACCACGCCGCCTTGGCGATCCCCTTACTGGAGAAGGGCTGCCACCTCTTGGTTGAAAAGCCCTTGTGCGTGACCCTAGAGGAAGCCGAGCAAATCCTCGCCGCGGCCCGCAAGGCCGACCGCATCGTGCAGGTTGGGCACATCGAGCACTACAACCCCGTGATGTCTTACTGGAGAAAGCCGTCACCGACGCGCGTTATATCACGGCTGAGCGCCTCGCACCTTTCACCCCGCGTGGCACCGAAGTGGGTGTCGTCTTGGACCTCATGATCCATGACATCGGGATCGTCCTGCAACTGGCCAATTCCGAAGTGGAGAAGATTGACGCCGTCGGCGTCTCCGTTGTCACCAAGACGGAGGATATCGCCAACGCGCGCCTCGCCTTCCGCAATGGCTGCGTCGCTAACCTCAGCGCCAGCCGCGTCTCGCAGAAGAAGAACCGCGAGATTCGAGTCTTCCAGACGGGTGGTTACGCCTCCATCGACTTCATGGGCCAGAAGGGCCACACCGTGCGCGTTGACCGACGGTCGAAGGCGGCTTCGCCAAGGAAGAGATTCCCATCGAGAAGGCCGAGCCTCTGGCCGTTGAGCTCGGGTCGTTTGTGGCCTGTGTCCGCGAGCGCAAGAGCCCGAAGGTCAGTGGTGAACTCGGCCGGAACGCCCTTGAGGTTGCCTTGCGCATCACTGAGCAAATCCGCGCCGGCATGGCTCGTCGATGAGCGCCTTCCCGTCCATCCCGGCGGCCTTTGAGCGGCCCCGCACGGGCGGGATCGATGTCCTCTTTGTGGCAGGAGAGCATTCCGGAGACCAGCATGCTGCTAAGGCCATCAGGATTTGCTGAAGCACCGCCCCGACCTGCGGGTGGCAGCCTTCGGCGGTCCGCGCATGCAGGCGGCGGGGGCACAGTTGCTGTTCGATATGACCGGCTTCTCCGCCGTCGGTATCGTCGAGGTCCTCTCGGCTTACCCTTTTTATCGCCGGCTCTTTGCTCGGATGACTGCTTGGTCGCTGCAGTGGAAGCCCAAGCTGGTGGTCCTCGTCGATTACCCGGGTCTCAACCTGCGCTTGGCGAACGAACTCCGCTTGGCCGGGCTCTCCCGGGCGGGCGGTGGCGAGACAGCGGTTATTCAGTATGTGAGTCCGCAGCTATGGGCATGGAAGCCGAAGCGCCGCTTCACCATGGCCCGCGACTTGGATGCCGTCGGGACGATTTTCCCGTTCGAGCCTGCGGTCTATGCCGACACCAAGTTGGACGCCCGTTTTGTCGGCCATCCCTTTGCGGAAGCCGACCACGTTCCAGCGTTAAACTATAATCCCGACGGCCCGGTGCTGCTCCTGCCTGGTAGTCGCCCCAAGCCCGTCCGGAAAATCTTCCCTGCCCTCATCGAGGCCTTCGCTCGTTTCCATCGCGACCACCCGAAGCGTCGCGCCCTCGTCTTACACACCGGCGGGGAAGTGCATGCGGAGCTTTATCGACTGTGTGCTGAATACGGTGAAGAAGCCAAAGGCATTGACCTGCGGCCCGTCTCCGATGGGCCGGTCGCTGGCTGTGCCGCGCTCGTCAGTTCGGGCACGATGTCGCTGTCGGTCGCGCTCGCGGGGATTCCTGGGGCCGTTGTCTATCGGACGAATCCTCTAACCTGGATTATCGGACGTCGCCTGATCGCGGGCCGTGTCGATCACCTCGGTATCGCAAACATCCTCTTGAAACGTCCGGCTTGGCCTGAATACCTGCAGTCTGCCTGTGAACCGCAGGCCCTCGCCCACCGTCTGTCGGCTTGTGTCGACGATGGCGAAGCCCGCCAGCAAGCTGCGACGGATGCCCGTGAACTCATGAGCCTTCTGTCGGCTACGGCGGGCTCCACTCCGGCTGAATGGATGGCCAGCTTCTTATCACGGTGAGTGGCTCCTTGCGCATCGCCGTCCTCGGTTGCGGTTATGTTGGCACGGCCTTTGCACTGCAGGCCCTGGCCCGTGGGCATACCGTTCTCGGCGTGGTCCGCTCGGAAGAATCCTGTGCTCGGTTGCGGGCACTGGGCATTTCCGCACAGGCGTGCGACCTGCAAGCCGATGATTGGACGTCACTGCCGACGACTTTTGACGTCGTCGTCTACGCCGCTAGCACCGGGGGTGCGGGGGTGGACGCCTATGCGCGCACCTACGATGTCGGCGTGAAGCGCGCACTGGCTTGGACCAGCGAGGTGAGTGCGCTGCATTTTATTTTCACGAGTTCAACGGGCGTCTATCGGCAGGACGATGGTAGCGTCGTCACCGAAGCTAGTGAAGTCGGTGGTACCCCGACGGCGGATGCGATGCTCGCCGGCGAGCGTGCAGTTCTCACGTCGGGCATCGCGCAAGCGACGGTTCTGCGTTTTGGTGGTCTCTATGGACCAGGCCGTCATTACCTCCTCGATCAACTCAAGCGTGGAGAGAATGTGATCGGTGGCCGCGTAGATCATTACATTAACTACCTACACCGAGAGGACGCCGCTGGCGCGATTTTGGCCGCTGCTGAAATTGAGACACGGGGTGCGCATCTCTATAACGTTACCGATGGCCACCCTGTGACCAAGGCGGACTTAGCTGTGTGGATTTCTGCCCAACTGCATTTGCCTCCGCCCATCTTGACGCTGACGCCCCGGCGGGTCCACGGGTGCGACGGAGTGGCCAAGTTCAGCCCAGCCGTATCGTCGATGCGGGCTTGATTCGGCACGAATTGCGATGGTTGCCTCGTTTTGCTGGGGTTTTTGAGGGTTTTAGGGACTTTTTGAGTTAAACCGCGCGAGCGCATGTGTCGGCCGTGTGGCAGGCTATTCACCTATTCGCCACGCTTCTGTCACAATAGGATGAGATAGTCCTCTCGCACATCGCACCTAAAACCTATGAATAATACCCTGAAGACCATGCTCGTCGCGGCCGCAGCCCTCACCGCTGTCTCTGCACAAGCTCAAGACAAGGCCACGCTCGACCTCCTCGTGAAGAAGGGCGTGATCTCCGCTGAAGAACGCGCGAAGACCCTCCAGTCTTCCGCCGCTACCAAGACGGAGTCCGGTATGGACCGTGTCTTCACCAAGGAAGCTGGCGCTAACCGCCTCACCTTCTCCGGCCGCATTCAGGGCCAGTGGGAAGCCGCTGCCTACAGCCAGACCGCCGCGGGCGTCGAAACCCAGGCTGCCGACCTCAACAACGTCATGATGCGCCGCCTCTACCTCGGCGCCAAGGCTGACGTAGGTGCAGGTTTCTCCGGCGAACTCGTTTGGAACTTCGGCGACAACTCCAACGCCTCCAGCACCAGCACCAGCACCAGCACCAGCAGCGGTGGCATCACGACCACGACCACGACCACGACCGCGACCACCGTCCGCGCCGGCGCAGCTGACAAGGCTGTCGTCACTTACGAAGGTGCCATCGGTAAGTTCGACTTAGGTTACCAGAAGGTTCAGTTCGGCCAGGAAGAGAACACCTCCTCCTCCGGCCTCTACACCGTCGAGCGTTCGATGGTCACCCGCTACTGGGCCGAGTCCAATAACGGTCGTCGCCTCGGTTTCGGCGCCCGCCACGTCGGTCTTCACTACTCCAATAAGATCGTCATCGGTGAAGGCGGCCCCGGCACCCTCGCTTTCGGTGCCGCGATCGTCGACGCCGTCCAGGGTTACAACAGCACCGGCGTGAACGACTACGGTTACTACGGTAACGTCTCCTTCGATTGGAAGCCCCTCGGTACCACCATCGGCGTCAACTACGGCCTCACCCCGTCTGGTGCGACGTCGACCTCTGGCGGTGCGCTCACCGCTGTGGGTGGTACCCTCGACATGGCTGAAGGCTTCAACCCTTACTTCAAGTATGTGACTGGTGACCTCACGATCGTGGGTGAATACATCATCACGGCCATCGATGCTAGCTCCACGACTGCTACCAACTCGGGATTCATTGATCGCGATCCGAGCGGCTACAACATCACCCTCGCTTACAAGCTCTCCGAAAACCTCGAAGCCGTGGTGCGTTATTCCGCCCTCGACACCGACGGTCGTGGTCAGCAGGCCAGCGACGGTTTCCGTGACGTCAATACCGCTCCCCTGACCGCTGCCACCTACGATAAGTCCAGCAGCGTCTTCTTGGGTCTGAACTACTACTTCAACAAGCAAAACGCTAAGATCCAGATCGGTTACGAAAAGGCGAAGCTCGAAGGTCGCATCTCGGGCTACACCAGCGGCGTCGCTACGGTGGTAACTGATGACCATGCCGATGCGGATATCTTCCGCCTCCAGGCTCAGGTTCTGTTCTAAATCCTAGGATTTAGTCTTCATAGCACGAGGGCCGGCAGTTATGCCGGCCCTCTTTCTTTGGGGGAGTCCACCGAGGGTAGGCCGGGCGCGTAAGCGTCCGGCCTATTTCGTATTTAAGTTATCAGATGCCTGATTGCCTGCCGACGGTCAGCGTGCTGATGGCCAAGGTGCGATGGCACGGCAAAGCCACGAGCAGAAGGCGGGGTGGTCAGGATTCCTTTTTAGTAGGGAGATGCGCGCTGGCTCCGTCAGACGACGTTGCGTGGTCGCCACCGCACCGGCGAACGTTAGCTCGTGTGACCCGACTGCACCTTCAGCACGTGAGCTAGCCTTCTCTTGGACGGCTACACTCAGCCTAGCTGCCCAGGGGAGGGTCGCTTACCGCGTAGCCATCGCCGCTTGGGGCCATGTAGTTTCAGGGGCAAGCGGGAGTATCCTCGACGCACTAGCCACAATTTGTAGGCGGCTGGCTGCGCGTGGGGCGCTTTGGGAGCGCGAGCTGGGTTAGACCCGTCTAAGCCGTCGTAGGGCCATGGTGGAAGGCTCAGCCAATAAAAAGGCCCGGCGGGTGCCGGGCCTTCGCGGGGAAGCCTCTTTAAGACTTAGAGCGGGCGGTGGTCAGGAGTCGAACCCGAGCCAATCTCGCGGGAGCGAGCCTTGAGGCGGTTATTCTCTTCCGTCAGGGTCGCGAAAGTCTTTTCGATTTCAGCCATCTTGGAGTTGGCTTCGCGGAGGGCAGAAGAGGCGGCTTCCAGGTCAGCTTCAGCCTTCTTAGACTTGGCGTTGGCATCACGTACTTCGGAACCATCGCGGAGCTTGGCGACTTCGGCGGTGAGCTCGTTCACGCGGGCGGCGGACTCAGAGCGAGCCTTTTCGAGCTCAGCAATCTTCGTGGTGTCTTGGCGAGGGCGTCCTTGGCAGCGGCGAAGTCTTCGTCGGTCTTCTTGTGAGCGTCGGCGGCAGCGGTGACCTTGGCACCAGCGGCTTCAGCATCCTTCAAGGCCTTACTAGCCTTCACTTCAGCAGCGGCGGCAGTGCGCTCGAAGGCGGTCGTCTTGTCGCGGGCGGCACGGACTTGTTCGCGGGTTTCTTCCTGGACCTTGGCGAGTTCGGCGCGGGCCTCATTTTCGGACACGACGCAGACGATCGCAACGCCGGCAAGGGCGGCGGAGACCAAGCTGAGGATGATGGTGGTGGGCTTCATAGGATTCTGTTGCCTACAGGAATTGCCTTAAAAAGCCCTTGGGTCAAGAACCTAGGCAATGCTGACCGCCCGCTGAGGACCTTATGACAGGCGGTTTTTATAGTCTGCGTACCCAAAACGGCGAATAACCTGTGTTTGCCCGACGGCGGGGTCGAAGGTGGCAATGGCCGGCAGGGGGACGCCGTTGAAGGTGGTATTCTTCACGAACGTGTAGTGCGACATGTCCATAAAACGAGGCGCTGGCCGATTTTGAGCGGTTCCGCGAAGGAGTAGTCACCGATGATGTCGCCCGCCAAGCAGGTGACGCTACCGAGACGGTAGGTGTGGGCTAGCTTGCCCGGTAAGTCGCCGTCGAGGATGTCTGCCCGGTAAGGCATCTCCAAGGTGTCAGGCATGTGACAAGTGGCGGAGACATCGATGATCGCGATGTCGACGCCTTTATGGACGAGGTCGAGGACCGTGCCCACGAGGACGCCAGTACCGATGCCGATGGCTTCGCCGGGTTCAAGGTAGACCTGAATGTGCTGTCCCCAGCGGGCCCGGAAGTCGGTGATGACTTTGACGAGTAGGTCGAGGTCGTAGCCGGGACGGGTGATGTGGTGGCCGCCGCCGAAGTTCACCCACTTCAGGCGCGGGATGAATTCACCGAACTTACTTTCGAAGGCCGCGACGGTGCGTTGCAAGACGTCGGCCCCTTGCTGGCACATTGTGTGGAAGTGTAGGCCTTCAAGTCCGTCGAGGTCGCTCACGTCCGTAATCTCAGAGCGCAGTGTGCCGAGGCGAGAACCGCTCGCACAGGGATTGTAGAGTTCTACTTCAACCTCGGCGTGCTCAGGATTGACTCGGAGGCCGAAGGAGATCTTGCGTTTGGCCGCTTGGGCCGCGGCACGGTAGCGTTTCCATTGCGACAGCGAATTGAAGGACATGTGGTCGGCCACGCGCAAGAGCTGGGCGAACTCTTCGTCCTTGAAAGCCGGTGAATAGGCGTGGACCTCGCCGCCGAATTCCTCGCGGCCCAGCAAGGCCTCGTGAATCCCGCTCGCCGTGGTGCCTACGAGGTATTTCGAAATCAACTTGGCCTCGCTGAACTGTGCGAAACCCTTGAGCGCGAGGAGCACCCTAGCACCTGAACGGTCCATGACGGAACGGAGAATGCGCAGGTTGCTTTCCAGGAGGCCGCGGTGGAGGACGTGACAGGGGCTCGGCACCTGCGAGAGGTCAACTTGGCGGAAGCGGCAGTGAGGGCGTCGGATTCGTGCACGCGTTCACGCTGTTGGCGTGGAGAGTGGGGGCAAATAAAAAGCCCGCTGAATGGCGGGCTTTGTATGGGCTGGTCGGCACTTAGACCGGCAGCTCTTGGATCTGCCAGGGCAGGCCGCGCTTGTTCAATTCTTCCATGAACGGATCCGGATCACACTCTTCCATATTCCAGACACCTGGTTTGAGCCACTTGCCCGTGGCGAGCATCGCACCGCCGATGGCCGCCGGGACGCCAGTGGTGTAACTGATGGCCTGGGACTTGACCTCTGCGTAGCACTCCTGGTGGTCGCAGACATTGTAGATGAAGACCTTGCGTGGCTTGCATCCTTGAGGCCGGTGATTTCGCAGCCGATGCAGGTCTTGCCCTTGGTGCGCGGGCCCAGCGAGGCCGGGTCGGGCAGGAGCGCCTTAAGGAACTGGATGGGGACAATCTGGTGGCCGTGGAATTCAATCGGGTCGATGCGCGTCAGGCCGACGTTCTGGAGCACCCGCAGGTGATTCAGGTAGTTGTCGGAGAAGGTCATAAAGAAGCGGATGCGCTTCAGGCCCTTGATATTTTGGGCGAGGGACTCGAGTTCCTCGTGGAAGAGGAGGTAGCTGGGCTTAGGGCCGAGGACTGGGTAATTATAGTCCACGCGGAGTTTCGGGTCGAGGGGTTCGGTTTCCTTCCATTCGCCATTTTCCCAATAGCGTCCGCGCTGCGTGATTTCGCGGATATTGATCTCGGGGTTGAAATTAGTCGCGAACGGGTAGCCGTGGTCGCCGGCGTTGGCGTCCATGATGTCGATGGTCTCGATGGTGTCGAAGAGGTGCTTTTGGGCGTAGGCACAGAAGACATTGGTCACGCCGGGGTCGAAGCCCGAGCCGAGCAGGGCGGTGAGGCCGGCCTTTTCGAAGCGCTCGCGGTAGGCCCACTGCCAAGAGTATTCGAATTTAGCGAGGTGCGGGGGCTCGTAGTTGGCCGTGTCGACGTAGTGGATACCGGCGTGGAGGCAGGCGTCCATCAAGGGGAGATCCTGATAGGGTAGGGCGACGTTGATGAGCAGGTCGGCGCCGAAGGACTTGATGAGGGCCACCGTGGCCTTGACGTCATCCGCATCGACGGTCGCCGTGCGGATCGTCCGGCCCGTCGCGTTCTTCACGTCGGCGGCGATAGCCTTGCACTTATTCTCGTTGCGGGAGGCTAGCATGACCTCGGAAAAGGCCTCGGGGTGCATCGCGCACTTGTGGGTCACAACGTTGCCGACGCCGCCGGCACCGATAATCAGGACTTTTTTGCTCATAGGGTAGATTATTTCTGTCCACAAGCGGGGGAGGGGAAAGGAAAAAGGATGCACAAACCGGTGAACAAGCCGTGACGGCCAGCGCCAGCCCCGAGGGGTCCGTGAAAAGGAACCCTTTTGGCTGGCGGGATGGACGGACTCGAACCCGCGACCTCCTACGTGACAGGCAGGCGCTCTAACCAACTGAGCTACCACCCCGGACAGCCAAAAGGAAGGTGAACAAAGCCCCCTGACCCCCCGGCTGTCAAACGGAAAACCTCGGCAATTATCCCCGAATTTGGCCAGTACCCACGACTTCGAACTTCCAGGTCGTTAATTCCCTGATTCCCATTGGCCCGCGGGCATGTAGGCGGTCCGTGCTAATGCCGACTTCGGCGCCAAAGCCAAACTCGCCGCCATCGGTGAACCGGGTGCTGGCGTTCCAGTAGACGCAGGCACTGTCGATTTGGGCTAGGAAGGAGCGGGCGACGGTTTCGTCGGCCGTGATGATGGCGTCCGAATGGTGCGAGCCACAGGTCTCGATGTGCGTGACCGCCTCGGCTAAGCTGGTGACGACTTTGACGTTCAGGACGAGTGCCAAGTGTTCGGTCCGGAAATCTGCCTCGGTGGCAGGACTGGCCGTGGGGATGAGTGCACACGTGCGGGGGCACCCGCGGATTTCGGTCTGCTGCGTTGCCATTGCGCGGCCGACGATGGGTAAGAAGCTGGCCGCGACCGCGGCATCGACGAGTAAGGTCTCGGCGGCATTGCAGGCGCTCGGGCGCTGGCACTTCGCGTTGACGATGATGGCTTCCGCCATGGCTAAGTCGGCGGCGGCGTGGACGTAGACGTGACAGATACCCGCATCGTGCTTGATGACGGGGACCTTCGCGGAATTCACCACTGCCTCGATCAGGCCAGGGCCGCCCCGCGGGACGATGATGTCGACGATCCCGCGGAGGGAGCCGAGGGCCGGAACAGCTTCACGGTCCGTGAAAGGTAGCAGCGTGACGGCTTCCGTCGGCAGGCCCGCTGCCGCGAGTCCCGCCGCGAAGGCTTGAGCGAGTGCTAGGTTGGTGTGGAGTGCCTCACTGCCACCACGCAGGATACAGGCATTGCCAGACTTCAGGCACAGCGCGGCGGCGTCGACGGTGACGTTGGGGCGCGATTCAAAGATGATGGCGACGAGCCCGATGGGCACGCGGCGACGGATAATCTTCAGCCCGTTCGGGCGGTCCCACGCTTCGGTGACTTCACCGACAGGGTCGGTTAGCTTGGCCACGTCTTCGCAGGCGACGGCAATCGCTTCGAGGCGACCGTGGTCGAGGCGAAGGCGGTCGGTCATCGCCGCCGTTAGGCCTTTGGCTTGGGCGGCGGCGAGGTCTTGCGCGTTGGCCGCGAGGATGGCGGGCTCAGCGGCGCGGAGGGCTTGGGCGGCGGCGCGCAGGGCTTGATCGCGGGTCGTCGTCGAAGAGAGGGCCACGGCGCGCGAAGCTGCCTTGGCCGCCCGGGCCAGAGCCGTCACGCGCTGCAGCAGGTCGCTCATCGCAGGGAGAAGCGCGTCCCGAGTTTCTTGCCGCCGGCGATTTCCAGAAGGACGTTGGCTTTACGGCCGTGCGCGATGATGGTGTCCACGCCCCCTTCGGCGGCGATTTCCGCGGCCTGTAATTTTGTCACCATACCGCCCACGTTACGTTCGGAGCCAGCGCCGCCCGCGAGTCCGCGGATGGCGTCATCGATCTTCGTGACCTTCGGGATTCGGTCACCCGTGCCGTCGGATTTCGTCATGAGTCCATCGACCCCCGAGAGGATGATGAGCAAGTCGGCGCCGACGAGTGCGGCAACGTGTGCGGAGAGTCGATCGTTGTCGCCCACGCGGATTTCTTCGTCCGCGATGGCGTCGTTCTCGTTGATGATCGGGACGAACCGCTTGCGCTTGAGGAGGAGGTCGAGGGTGGCGCGGGCATTACGCGTGCAGGCACGGCTATCGAGGTCCCAATATGTCAGGAGCATCTGCGAGCCAAGCAGCCCATGGCGGGCGAAGTGTCGACCGTAGACAGACATCAACTCGGGTTGGCCGACCGTGGCGCAGGCTTGCAGCTCGCGGGCGTCCTTCGGGCGCTTCTCCAGGTTCATGGCCGTCATCCCGGCGGAGACGGCACCGGAGGAGACCACGACGACCTCGATGCCCTTCTTCATCAGGCCGGCGACTTGGTCGGCGATGCGACCAATCTGGACGCGATCGACCTTGCCGTCCTTGCGGGTGAGCAGACCAGAACCGAGTTTGATGACCCAACGTTTTGCCATAAGAGTGGAAGCGAACCTAACGGACGGAATCCGTCGATGTCCAGCGTCAGAGTGCGGTCCCGTCTCGGCTTGGCGGGGTCAGGCCAGCGGCCAGCCAGCCTTTATCCGAGAGAACGCGCCCTTGGGGGGTGCGGGTCACATAGCCTTCCTGCACGAGGAACGGTTCATGGACCTCTTCGAGCGTGTGGGCGTCTTCGCCGATGGAAGCCCCGATGCTGCTCAGTCCCACTGGGCCGCCGTTATGTTTCTGGGCCATGGCGCGGAGGAAACGGTGATCCATATCGTCGAGTCCATGTTGGTCGATCTCGAGTAGCTCGAGGGCGGCGGCGGTGACGGCGGCATCGGCCTTACCGGCGGCGCGTTCGAGTGCGTAGTCGCGCGTGAAGCGCAGTAGGTTATTAACGATACGGGGCGTGCCGCGGGCGCGGCGGGCGACTTCTTCGGCGCCTCCTTGATCGAGGTCAAGGTTGAGCAACTTCGCATTACGGGCGACAATCGTCAGGAGCTGTTCGCGGGTGTAGTAATCCAGGCGCGTCTGCAGGGTGAAGCGGCTGCGTAACGGGGCGGTCAGCAGGCCAGTGCGCGTGGTGGCACCGACCAACGTGAACTTCGGTAGGTCGAGACGCACGCTGCGGGCGTTAGGCCCTTGGTCGATCATGATATCGATGCGGAAGTCCTCCATCGCGGAGTAGAGGAACTCTTCGACCGTCTTCGGAATCCGATGAATCTCGTCGATGAAGAGTAGCTCGCCCTCTTGCAGGCTCGTGAGTAGGCCAGCGAGGTCGGAGGCTTTTTCGACGACGGGTCCAGAAGTCACGCGAATGGGCCGGCCCATTTCTTCAGCGAGGATCATGGCCAGGGTCGTCTTGCCGAGGCCTGGCGGGCCGTGGAGCAAGATATGGTCGAGCGTGCGCCCTTCGCGGCGGGCAGCCCCGACCATCACGCGGAGGCGTTCCACTGTGCGGGGTTGGCCAACGAAATCGGCGAGGGAAGGGGGGCGCAGTGCTTGATCGAGCGGGCGGTTGGGCGCGCTCACCGCGGCCTTGCCGGCGGCGGGTTGGGTCGATTCTGCATCATCCTGCGCGCGGGCCATGGCGGTAACGTGTCGAGTCGGGGAGCGATGGCAACCCTCAGTCCTCGGCGAAGCCTTTCGGCATCGCGGAAGCGGGGAGTCGTTCAATGTCGGCGCCGAGTGAGCGGAGGCGTTCCTCGAAGCGTTCGTACCCGCGGTCGAGGTGGTAGAGCCGTTGCACCCAGGTTTCCCCCTTGGCGGTCAGCGCGGCGAGGATGAGGGCGGCGGAGGCTCGGAGGTCGGAGGCCATCACGGGCGCGCCGGATAGCGGGCGGTCGCCGTAGACCGCGGCGGTGGCGCCATCGATGGCGATTTCAGCGCCCATGCGTTGGAGTTCAGCCGCGTGCATGAAGCGGTGTGGGTAGACTGTTTCCGTGACGGTGCTGCGTCCGTCGACCAGCAGTTGCAAGGCCATGAACTGCGCTTGCAGGTCGGTCGGGAAGCCTGGATAGGGCTCGGTGATGATGTCGACCGCACGCGTCGGGCGGCCGAACGCGCGGATGAATCCTGGGCCTGTTTCGACGCCGACGCCGGCAGCACGTAATTTATCCAAGAACGCCCCGAGGTGGGAGGCTTCGGCGCCGGTGACCGTGACGTCTCCGCCAGTGATGGCGCCCGCGACGAGGTAGGTACCCGTTTCAATGCGGTCGGGGATGACGGTGTGCTCGGTGCCCCGCAGACGTTCGACGCCTGTGATGGTGATGACCTCGGTGCCGTGGCCGCGAATGTCTGCACCCATCTTGAGTAGCAGCTCGCAGAGGTCGACCACTTCGGGCTCGCGCGCGGCGCATTCGATGCGCGTTTCGCCCGGCGTCAGCGACGCCGCCATCACGAGGTTTGCTGTCCCGAGAACCGTGCTACCCATGGGGCCGCCCATAAAGACGAGGCTCCCGCGGGCGCGGGTGGCATCAACGGAAACTACGCCGCCTTCGACCGTGACGACGCAGCCGAGCGCTTCGAGTCCTTTCAGGTGAAGGTCGATGGGGCGCGGGCCGATGACGCACCCGCCGGGGATGGCCATTTCCGCTTGGTGCAGACGACCCACGAGGGCGCCGAGCAAGCAGACTGAGGCCCGCATCTTACGCACGAGGTCGTAGGGCGTGCGGTGGTTAATCTCTTGCGCGTGAATGACCCAAGTGCCTGGCGCTGGGTTCGTCACGGTTGCCCCTTGGTGGCGAAGAATCTCCGCCATGAAGCGCACATCGCTGAGGTCGGGCACATTGTGCAGCGTCACCGCTTCGGACGTGAGCAAGGATGCTGCCAGCAAGGGCAGGGCGGCGTTCTTAGCGCCGGCGGCCTGGATGGTCCCGCTTAAGCGGTGACCTCCGATGATGCGTGCGACTTCGAGCATGGTGCTGAAAAAGAGCGGGGGCGCCGTTAAGCGCCCCCGTTTCGTTTAGCCTTCGCGAGGTCCTCGGCGGTCGCCTTGACCTCCGCGGAAATCGCCGCCACGGCCACGGCCGCCGCGATCGCCACCACGGCCACCACGGTCGCCACGACCACGGCCACCGCGGTCACCACCACGGTCGCCACCACGGTCACCGCCGCGGTCACCGCGCTGTTCGCCACGGAAGCCACCACGGTTACCACGGTGTTCGCCACGGGCTTGTTCGCCGCCGGTGGTTGGTACAAAGACGGCCTTGGTCGGGATACCGAACAAGGTCGCGAGCTTGCGCTTCAGCGAAGCCCAGAAACCAATCGGTGCCTGCACGGGGATGACGACGGGTTCAATTTGGATACGCGGGCGATCTTCGCGACGCGGACGATCTTCGCGGCGTGGGCGGTCACCTTCCGCACGCGGACGATCACCTTCCGCACGTGGGCGGTCACCTTCGGCACGTGGTTCACGCGGTTCGCGGCGCGGGCCAGGGGCACCTTCGGGGCGCGGTTCACGGGGTTCGCGGCGTTGACGGTCGCTAGGGATACCAGGCTGGCGGCCTTCTTCGGCAGCGGCGCCTTCCGGACGGTCTTCACGACGGGGACGCTCTTCGCGGCGAGGGCGGTCGCCTTCGGCCCGAGGTTCGCGACGTTCGCGCGGCGGCTGGTTCTGAGCCGGCTGCTTAGAGAGTTCGCCCGAGAGGTTCTCGGTGACTTCAGCAGGATTCGCGATCACGCCGATGGACGGGCGAGCGTTCTCGGCCTTGCCGCTAGGGGCGACGTTCTGCGGGACGCCACGACGGCCGAATTGCTTCGGCGCGACGATGGTGCCAGGTTTAGCGGCGGGTTCGCTGGAGGCGCCAATCACGGAAAGGGGAGGAAGCTCCGCGTGAGCGGATTCCAGCTTGGATTCGGTGATACGAGGCGCCGGGGCGGCGGGGGTCGTGTTCTGTTCCGCCGTAGGGGCGGGGGTGTGGGTGGACGTGTCGTCCTGCCCGGGGTTTTCTTGGCTCATGGTTTCTCTTGGTGTGGCGACCGGATGTTCGGTCGCCTGGTGAAGGCCGTTTCCGCCGTTGTGGCAGAAAGGCCGGGTCTCCGGTAAATACCCGTCGCTTCGAAGGAAGGCGGGGAGGTCCGGTTAGTAGCCGAGACGGGTGTCTCGGAATCGTTGTGAATAAAACATCCCTTTCTAGTTAACAATAAGAAAGTCCCCCGGTGGCCTAAAATAGTGAAACTATGTTCACTTATTTGACCCTAAACTCATCTGGGGCAGGAAATTACTGCTTTAGCGGGCTTCGTCCGTGAACCGCTGTTCCCGAATGAGGATGATTTTGACCGTCCCTTGGTAGGATAGCTTTTCCTCGATGGCACTACGGAGGCGGCGGAGTAGTTCGGTCGCTCCAAAGTCATCGACCTGACCGGGGTCGACAATGACCCGGAGTTCACGGCCGGACTGGAAGGCATAGGCCTCCCGGATACCTTCGAAGCCGAGGGCCAGGGCCTCCAGGTTCTTTACCCGCTGGACGTAACCCTCGAGCGTCGACGAGCGGGCGCCGGGGCGTGAGCCCGAGGCGGCATCGGCGATCATCACTAACGGTGCGTAGAGGCTTTCGGCTTCAACCTCGCGGTGGTGGGCAGCGACCGCATTGACCACGCGCGGCTCTTCGCCGAGTCGGCGGAGCAGGGCGGCGCCGATGAGGGCATGGCTCCCGCCGTCTTCCGCTTCCATGGCTTTACCTAAATCATGCAGGAGCCCCGCGCGCTTGGCGGGAATGGGGTCGAGCCCTAGTTCGCCAGCTAAGACGGCGCAGAGCTGGGCGACCTCGATCGAATGGGAGAGCGTGTTCTGGTTGGAGGACAGTCGGAAGTGGAGGCGTCCGAGTAACTCTTCGATGCGTCCATCCATCGGCGGCAGGCCGAGGTCGCGGACGGCGTCACGGCCGAGGCGTTGGGCATGGCGGACGACTTCGTCGGCGGCTTTGCGGACTAAATCTTCAATGAGGCTCGGGGCGACATTCCCGTTCTTGATGATGCGGTCGAGGGCGATGCGTGCAATCTCGCGGCGGACGGGGTCGAAGCACGAAACCAGCACCATACCAGGGGTTTCGTCGATCATCAGCGTTGCGCCCGTCGCTTGTTCGAAGGTGCGAATATTCCGACCCTCGCGGCCGATGAGGCGACCCTTCATGTCCTCGGAAGGGATACCAACGGACACCGCGGTCGCATCTTGCGTCGTCTGCGTCGTCAAGCGCTGCATGGCCGCGAGTAAGATGCGGCGGGCTTCGTCCGCGACGTCCTGTTCCGGTCGGTCGAGCATCTCGTGGCGCAGGCGGCGGGCCTCGGTCTCGTATTGCTTCTGCAGGTCGGCCATCGCTTGGCGCTTAGCATCTTCCGGCGTCAGCCCGGAAAGTCGGAGCGCTTCCCGGGAGAGGAAGTCGCGCTGCCGGAGGCTGTCGGCCTTAAGGGTTTCCGCCGCTTGAGCTTCCGCTTTCGCTTCCGCGAGAACCCGATGGGCCTCGCGTTGCTCGTCTTGAGCTTGCGCGTGCAGTTCGGCGGCCTCGACCGTCGCTTCGCGGCGGGCCAGTTCAATTTCATTCTTCAAGCGATCCTCCCGGAGGGCACCGAGGGTCGATTCGCGCCATTTGGCGACCGCGTAGGCGACAATGGCTCCCGAAGAGAAGGCCACTGCGGCAAGGATACTTTGGTCGGCGGCCTCGGCCATGGTTGCGGTGCGGGCGGGAAGCCCACGACCCGTTACCCTTGCGACCAGCCCCTTGTCCGCAAGCCCTTTCGGGAGGTTCGCCTTGCACCTTGGGTTTTTGGCGGTTGTTTGGATGGTATGTCACTCCGTAACCATGAAGAAGGCTCCACGGCCTCCCTCTGGTGGGACAAATTTGCCAATTTCTCATGGCGGACCGACTGGACGCAGGTCCTCTTGATTGCCCTTTTAAGCACTTTGGGGGTTGTCGCGATCGACTCCGCTGGGAGCTACCGGCAGTCGTCCTATGCTCGGTCTCAGGCCATTTTTATAATTATCGGGTGGATTGCCTACTGGGTCGTTTCTTCCCTCGATTATCGGCAACTTCGGGTCCATGCCCGCCGGATCTATATCCTGGGGATTTTACTGCTCTTGCCGGTGGCGGCGTGCGCGTTGCTCAAGGAAGACTTCGGCAGTTTTATTCGGAGTATCAATGGGGCTAGGCGCTGGATGGATTTCGGGGCTTTTTCTATCCAGCCATCCGAGTTCGCCAAGGTTTCCGCCCTGGTTTTCATCGCGGCCTTATTGGCGCGGGATCCCATCGGTTCTTTTCGGGCGACCTGGCTAACCGTCCTTAAGGTTGCCGGGGCCGCGCTACTGCCCTTTGGCTTGATTTTTGTGCAACCTGACCTAGGGTCGGCTCTCATCTACCTGCCGCTGTCATTTGCCCTCCTTTTCGTTGCCGGCCTGAGTTTCAGGTTCTTCATGGTGGCGGGGTTAGCATCTCTCCTGTTGGTGGCAGTTGTTGCGGTCGACCTCGTCGAATACTCCGGTAAAGTGTCGGAATATTCCAAGGCAAATCCCGAGGACCGCGATCCCGCTAAAGCCGTCCGTGGTAAGCATGAAGCCACGGCGTGGTTTTTCCTCCTTAAGGATTATCAGCGCGAGCGCTTGATGTCTTTTGTCGCCCCCGCGGTCGTCGATCCTAAGGGCCTCGGTGCCACCTGGAACGTCAAGCAGGCCGTCATTGCGGTGGGGCGCGGTGGCTTGACTGGTCAGGGCATCGGCAAGGGAACGCAGGCCCGTTTCGGCTATCTCCCGGAAGCGGCGGCGCATAACGATTTCATCTTTTCAGGCATGGCCGAAGAGATTGGTTTCGCGGGTGGCTTCATGGTGCTCTCCGCCTTCGCCTTGCTTTTTTGGCGCGTGGTTCGCACCGCGGTTCGCGCCGCCGACCGTTTTGGTTCGCTGTTGGCTCTCGGCGCCGCCGCCATCATGGGCACGCACGTCGTGATCAACCTAGGGATGAATATCGATTTGATGCCCGTGACGGGCGTTCCACTACCTTTCCTCAGCTACGGGGGGTCTTTCGTGCTCAGCTGCTTCCTGCTCCTTGGCTTAGTCCAGAGCGTCCACCGGCATTCGGCTGGTGGCGGCGAACATGAAGGCTCTCCGGCAACCGGCCTAACGGCCTAATTCCGAGATGTCCGAAAATACTGAACCCGAAGATCACCTAGAAGATTCCCCCGAAGAAGGCACGCCGCCGACGACTGGGGTGGATCAGCAGAAGCTCGCCGAAGAGGCCGCCCGCCGGCGCAAGGAGCTCCCGTTGCTACAGCGGATTGTTAAGCACTTCTCCAAGGATCGCAACACGTACCGCGAGCTCGTCATCAACGCCGAGACTTTAGAGAAACGCGTCGCGCTGCTGACGAATGGCGTCCTCGACAAGTTCGAGATCGAGCACAAGGGCGAGAACCGCATGGTCGGCGCAATCTTCAAGGGCCGCGTGCAGAATCTGGAGTCCGGCTTGAAGGCCGCCTTCGTGGATATCGGTCAGCCGAAGAACGCCTTCCTGCACTACTGGGATATGCTCCCGGCGGCGAACGATTCGCAGGTCGAATTCATCCGCGATAACGAATCCGCCGAGCAGAAGCAGCGCAAGGCCCGCTACCAAGCCAAGGACATCCCCCAGCTCTTCCCCGCTGGCTCCGACATCGTCATTCAGGTCGTTAAGGATCAGATCGGTACCAAGGGCCCTCGCTCGACGACGAACATCGCCTTGCCGGGCCGCTACGTCGTCCTGATGCCGTTCAGTGGTGCTTGTGGCGTTTCCCGTAAAATCGAAGACAATGCCGAGCGCGACCGCCTGAAGGACATCCTTCGTTCGTTGACCATTCCGGAAGGCATGGGCGTCATCATCCGCACCGCCGGTGAAGGCAAGCAGGCCCGCTGGTTCGTGCGTGACCTGCACATGCTGCTCAAGCGCTGGCAGGCCATCGTCGAGAAGATTAACGCTCCCGACCGTAAGCCAGTGCTCCTGTACCAAGAGCCTGGCCTCATTGAGCGCACCGTCCGCGACTTCCTCACGGAAGAGGTCGACCGCATCCTCGTCGATAACCCAGGCGACTTCAAACTGGTCCAGGAACTCGTGGGGGAGATTTCCCCGCGTTCCCGTTCGCGCGTGGAACTCTACAGCGACCCCATCCCGGTTTTTGAGCGCTACAATATCGAGCGTCAGATTGAGCAGCTCTTCCAGCGGCGCGTCCCGCTCCCGAGCGGTGGCGAAATCGTCATCGACGAGACCGAGGCCCTCACGGCCATCGACGTCAACACCGGCTCCCACCGGGGCAAGGAAGGGAAGGACGGCAGCTTTATCACGCAGGCTAACTTGGAGGCCGTGACAGAGGCCGCCCGTCAAATCCAGCTCCGCAACCTCGGCGGCCTCATCATGATCGACACGATCGACATGAAGAACGCCAAGGACCGCAAGAAGGTCTTCGATACCTTGCGCGAGGCGATGGAGAATGATCGCGCGAAGCACCAGATCTTGCCGATTTCACAGCTCGGCGTGCTGCAAATGACCCGCCAGCGTCACACCGAGTCGAACACGACCTCGATGTACACCGCGTGCCCGCATTGCCAAGGTCGCGGTATCGTTAAGAACCCGCGCACGGTCTCGGTCGAGGTTCAGCGCAAGCTCCTGGGCCTCATCCGTCGACTCCGCACTGAGCGCAAGGCCTCGGGCGAGATTGTCATCCGCATTGTCCTGCACCCCATCAACCTCGACCGCATCAAGCTCGAGGATAAGGATTTCTTCATCGACCTCGAGAAATCCTGTAATGTCCGCCTTCTATTCAAGCATGACGCCGCGTTCCACGTGGAGACGTTCAAGCTGATGGACGAGGCTGGGAACGACTTCCGCTAAGCCGTCGGCTGTCGGGGGCGTCAGACGCCCCGGCGGGCCCGGTGGGCGAGCAACCGCAGTCCATTGAGGCACACGATTACCGTGCTGCCTTCATGGACGGCGACGCCGAGGGTGAGCGGGGCACCCTTGAAGATGACGATGGCGGCCATCGTGAAGGCGGCGCCCACGGAGATCGCAATATTCACGCGGATAGCCGTCCGGGCGGCTTGGCTCAGGTCGATGGCCGTCAGCAAGCGTTCGATACGGTCATCGGTCAGGACGACATCGCTAGACTCGAGGGCGGCGTCGCTCCCGCGTCCCCCCATGCCGATGGCCACGTCGGCCGCGGCGAGGCTCGGGGCGTCATTGACGCCATCCCCGACCATCGCGACCACATGGCCTTCGGTCGATAGCTTACGGATGGCCTGCATCTTGGCATCAGGCGTGAGGCCCGCCCGGTAACTTTGGATGCCGACCTGTTGGGCGGCGACGACGGCCGCTTCTTCGCGATCCCCCGTCAACATGACCGTGCGAATACCTTGTTGATGGAGGGCGGCGAGGGTAGGGGCACTGGCCGGGCGGATGGCGTCGACGAGCGTCGCCCGGACCTGCACGGAGCCATCGGAAGCCCAGACCTCGCTCACGATGGCGCCGGCGGCAACTGGGGCGCCCGGCAGGTCGTGCCCACCGACGAATTCACAGGAGCCCACACTCCAGCGGGTGCCCTCGACGGTGCCAGCGATGCCTTGGCCAGGCGAGTTGGAGAGTCCGGTGACGGCTTGGCTGGTCGCGCCTTCGGCTTGGCAGGCTTTGACGATGCCTACGGCGAAGGGATGGGTCGAGTTGGCCTCGATAGAGAGCAGGGCATTGAGCGCCCGTCGGCGGTCAGCGTTGGCAGGGAAGACCTCCAAGGCCGCGACGGCGGGTTCGCCGGCGGTCAAAGTGCCGGTCTTGTCGAAACAGACGCAGTCGACGTCGGCGAGGCGTTCCACCGCAGCGCCACCGCGAAAGAGAATCCCATGGCGGGCGCCGTTGGCGATGGCGGCCAGGACCGCGGAGGGCACGGAGAGTACTAAGGCACAGGGGCTGAGTACGACCAGCAACGTCATGGCACGGTAGAGGGCAGAGTCTTCGGTGCCCAACGCCGGGCGCCCCAGGAGCAGTTGCAGGCCGAAGAAGGCGGCCGAAGCGGTCAAGGTGAAGATGGCGTAGGTATCGCCCCAGCGGTCGATGGCACGTTGCGCAGGGGCCTTGCTCTCTTGCGCCTCGCGGATGAGAGCCACAATGCGGTGGAGGGCACTATCCTTTTCGGCCTTGGTCACGCGGACGACGAGCCGACCCCAGCTATTCAGCGTTCCGCTGGAGACGCTAGAGCCAGGTCCTTTGTCCACTGGCTTGGCTTCGCCGGTTAGGTTGGATTCATCGATACCACTCTCACCTTCAGTGACGATCCCATCGGCTGGAACTAGTTCACCAGGAAGCACGAGGACGATTTGACCTGGTTGCAGGGCGGCGACTGCCACGACGCTCTCTTTGCCGTCAGAACCCAGTAAACGGGCCTGTTTAGGGGCTTTATCGAGCAGGGCGTCGATCGCTCCGCGGGTGCGATCCATCGCATAATGCTCGATAGCGCCCGCGGTGCTGAAGAGGAAAAGGAGGAGGACGCCTTCCTCTGGGTGGCCGACGATCCAGGCACCGCCGGCGGCGAGCAACATCAGCAAGTGGACGTCGATGCGGCGCTCACGGAGCGCCGCCCAGGCGTCGACCGCTGCATCCCAACCACCGGCGAGGCAGGCGAGCGCGAGGAGTGCGGGAGCGCACCAGGCCCACTCGCTCGGTGGTACCAAAAAGTGACCGCAAGCGAGCGCCGCGAGACCCAAAACTCCGCAGCTCAGCGCCAAGATCGCAATTTTTTTCCATTCGCCCGGGGCTTCGTTGTGCATGTGATTCTTCTACGTGCGAAATATACGTGCGTCAATCTCGCTACGATGAACACGAGTTAAAGTCGCTGTAGTGAATTCGCGTTTACGATTTCGTCGGCAGCGAAACCGTGAGCGCCAAAAGTCATTCGTCGTCGATTACAAAAATTCCTCTTGCGCAGTTGTGATAAATGCCTACACCTTAACCCAGAGTTAACCGCAACGTGACGAACCGAACCGAAACCCCCAGCGAAAGCCTGATCACCGTGTCGCTTCCCCCGAAGCTCCATTCTGATGCGGTCGCCTTTCAGCACCGGACCGGTCTCGCCACTCTCAGTGAAGTCATCCGTCATGCACTCGACTGCTATGATGATGCCCGTCCTGCCCTAGAGCCTACTCGCTCTCGCCAGGTTTCTTTCCGCGTACCGTCGGAGCTCCGCACTCGTATCACCCGTCAGGCGCGCAACGCCAGGGTAAGTGTAGGGCGAATCGTCAGGGTGGCGCTTCAGGCGCTGCCCTCTAACCCAACAACGATCCAAAATAAGGAAAAAACTATGGCAAAGAAAAAGGCTGCTGCTAAGAAGAGCGCCAAGAAGGCCACCAAAGCTAAGAAGAAGTAATTCTTCCTAGTCTTTCCGTCCTTCGTGACGGATGGCCGCCGGTACCCCCGGTAACACAAGGACCCTCGAAAGAGGGTCCTTTTCTGTTTCTAGGGGTCGCAGGTGGTGTTGGCTTGAAAACGCCCCTGCGCAGTCTTTGTTTCCCCTGCTAACCCTTCCCAATGAGCACCCCTCCTGCCAACGCCGGCCGCATCACCATCGCCCACGGCAAACTCACGGTCCCCGACCGCCCCATTATTCCCTTCATTGAAGGGGACGGCACGGGTCCTGATATCTGGCGTGCTTCCGTCCGCGTCCTCGATGCGGCCGTGGCTAAGGCGTATGCCGGCCAGCGCCAGATTCAATGGCTCGAAGTCCTTGCCGGTGAGAAGTCTTACAATAAGACGCAGAACTGGCTCCCAGAGGAGACCCTCACCGCCTTCCGCGATTACCTCGTCGGCATTAAGGGCCCTTTGACGACCCCGACTGGCGGCGGCATCCGCTCCCTGAACGTCGCCCTGCGTCAGCAGCTTGACCTCTACGTTTGCCTTCGCCCGGTGCAGTGGTTTGTCGGCGTGCCTTCGCCCGTCAAGAATCCCGGCAAGGTCAACATGGTCATCTTCCGTGAGAACACCGAAGACATCTACGCTGGCATCGACTTTGAAGCGGGCTCCGAAGTCGCGCTTAAGACGTTGGAGTTCATTAAGACCAACTTCCCTAAGGAATTCACGAAGATTCCGCTTCGGGGCGGAGCAGCCGGCCACGGTCGGCATCGGCATCAAGCCCGTGTCCCGCCCAGGTTCCGAGCGTCTCATCCGCTCGGCCCTCCAGTACGCCATCGAGAATAAGCGCAAGTCGCTCACCTTGGTCCACAAGGGTAACATCATGAAGTACACCGAAGGGGCCTTCATGAAGTGGGGTTACGACCTCGCCAAGAGCGAGTTCGGCGCGGTCGAAATCGACGGCGGCCCATGGTGCAAAATCCCGGAAGGGCTGCCGGGCGCTGGCCTCATCATCAAGGACGCCATTGCCGATATCACCCTCCAGCAGATCCTCACGCGCCCGACCGACTTCGACGTCATCGCGACGCTTAACCTGAACGGCGACTACCTCTCCGACGCCTTGGCGGCCCAGGTCGGCGGCATCGGTATCGCTCCAGGCGGTAATATTAACTACCTCACCGGCCACGCGATCTTTGAGGCGACCCACGGCACGGCCCCGAAGTATGCCAACAAGGATGTCGTGAACCCCGGCTCGGTCGTCCTCTCGGGTGAGATGATGCTCCGCTACATGGGTTGGACCGAGGCCGCTGACCTCGTCCTGAAGGGGCTCAACGGCGCCATTGGTGGCGGCCGGGTGACCTACGACTTTGCCCGCCAGATGCAGGGAGCGACGGAAATTAAATGTTCCGAGTTTGGTGACGCGATCATTGCGGCGATGTAACTTCTGGGTTTCTATAGTTAAGGTTTTTACCAGCGATGGCAGGCTCCGAAAGGGGCTTGCCATCGCTTATTTTTAGGCTACAAAAAGGACTCCTGACCAAACTATGAAGAACACCCTCACCGCCCTCGCCCTCGCTGTTTTCACCGCGGGTATCGCTCACGCCCAAACCGCCCCGACTCCAGTCGTCGTTGCCGTTCCTTCCTCTGACATCTCCGTCAGCGGCCGCTTCTCTTGGGAAGCTAAGAACGTCTTCCGTGGTAAGGAGCGCTCCAGCACCGATGGCCTGATCCAGTCCACCGTCAGCGTCGAGTCCGCCGTCCCCGGCTTTGCCGGCGTCTCTGCTTACGTCAGCTACTTCAACGCCGACAATTTCGAGCGCACGCTCAACATCGGTGGTCGCACCGACCTCAATGGCGTCGGCACGGTTGAATTCGGCGTGTCCCGCACGAGCAACTCGACCACAGTAGCGACCCTCGTTCCTCAAGGCTTCACCCGCATCGACAATAGCCGCGAGCTGTACGTCGGCGTCGCCCAGAAACCTGGTTCCTTCGTCCGCGCCTCTGCGTTCCTCTACTACAATACGGACCTCAAGCAGACCAACCTCGTGGTGGCTGGTTCCAAGGACTACGAAGGTAAGAGTCTCGGTATCCCGGGCTTCGACCTCGAAACCAAGGCTTACGTCGGTCTCGCTGACTCCAAGGCTTCCTCCCACGACATTGCCAACTCCTACATCTACGTCGGCGCTTCCGCCGATGTGACCCGTGCCATCGGCACCGGTGCTAAGGTGGGTCTCGGCGTCAACTGGGCCTACAACACCGACGGCCAGACTGCGACCGCCGGCAAGACCGTCTGGCTCAAGGCTTACGCTAACTTCAAGTTCTAAGCCCCGAGCTTAGGGCTTTCCCCCGAAAGGCGCGACGCAGGTCGCGCCTTTCTTGTTTTAAGCCCCAGACCACCCCTGGGGGGGCACTTTCCCCTCAAATCCCATATTCGGGTGTTGACGGAGGGGGGTGACTTCTCATTTTCCGACTTTCCCTCTTTATGAAGACCACGCTAGCCAAGAACGTGCAGCTCAAGGACAAGACCTGGTACGTCATCGACGCCAAGGATCAGGTCCTCGGCCGTCTCGCCGTCAAAATCGCCAATGTCCTCCGCGGCCGCCACAAGCCCACCTACACCCCCCACGTCGACACGGGTGACTACGTCATCGTGATCAACGCCGACAAGGTGCGCCTCACCGGTTCCAAGGAAACGGATAAGACGTACATGTTCTACACCGGTTGGGTCGGTACCGCCTACCGCCGCACCGCCGCTGCCATGCGCGAGCGTCGCCCCGAGTTCTTGGTCACCCATGCCGTCAAGGGCATGCTCCCTAAGAACCGCCTCGCTAACGATATGCTGACCAAGCTGCGCGTCTTCGCCGGCGACAAGCACGAGCACGCCGCCTCCAACCCGGTGCCGTTCCCTGAGTTCAAGAAGGTCTAATCGCCTAATTTCTTTCTAAATGAGCGCCACCAAGTCCACCGCCATCACTGCCGTCGGCCGTCGCAAGACCGCCTCGGCTCGTATCCGTCTCACGACCGGTACCGGCTCCATCTCCATCAACGGTAAGCCCCTGGAAGAGTACCTCTACACCGAGGCCCTCGTTAAGTCCGCCACGGCCCCGATTCGCACCGCCGGCCTCGAAGGCCAGGTCGACGTCATCGTCCTCGTCATCGGCGGCGGCCCTAACGGCCAAGCCGGTGCCATCTCCCATGGCCTCGCTCGTGCGATCCAGAAGATGAACCCCGAGCTCCGCGCCCCCCTCAAGAAGGAAGGCCTGCTGACCCGCGACGGTCGTATGCGCGAACGTAAGAAGCCCGGTCGTCCTGGTGCCCGCAAGCGCTTCCAGTTCTCCAAGCGCTAAACCGCCGAGAGACAGGAAAACATCAGGCCCCGGACTCCGGGGCCTTTTTGTTGCCCAGTTTTCTGTGTCCAAGCACCCAAACGTCGTCTAATCATCTGATAATACCGTTATGTCGCAGCCTCTGACTAAAGTCGGCATCGTCGGCGCCTCCGGGTACACCGGGGAAGAGCTCGTCCGCGTCCTTGCCCGCCACCCGCACGTCCAACTCACGGCTGTCTGCTCCCGCACCTTGGCCGGTAAGGCCGTGGCCGACGAGATTCCACGCCTACGCGGGATCGTTGACGCCGGCTTACTCTTCTCGGCGTCCTCCCCCGCAGAATGTGCGGCCTCCGATGTGGCGGTCTGGTTCTTGGCGTTGCCCCATGGTGTCGCCGCAGAATACGCCCAGCCACTCATCGCCGCTGGCAAGCGGGTGCTCGACCTTTCCGCTGACTTCCGCCTCCGCGACCTCGGGCTCTACAAAAAATACTATGGCCACGACCATCCGGCGCCCGCCCTCGCCGCCGCGGCTCGTTATGTCGTGCCCGAACTCCAGCTCGACGATACGTGGAAGCAGGCGCAACTCATCGCCTGCCCGGGTTGCTACCCGACGAGTATTCAAGTGCCGCTCGTGCCGCTCTTGCGGGCTGGCCTCGTGAAGCCCGAGCCCGGCCGCTTGATTATTAATTCCTATAGCGGCGTTTCTGGGGCTGGCAAGAAGGCCGACGTCGGTTACCTTTTCTGCGAGCGGGATAGCTCCATCAAGGCTTACGGTATTCCTGGTCACCGCCACATCGCCGAGATCGAAGAACAGTTCGGCGTCGCCGCTGGTCAGCCGGTCATCGTGCAGTTCAATCCCCACCTCGCGCCGATGCACCGCGGTATCGCCACGACCATTGTCGTGCCCGCCGCGGGCGTCACCGCCGACCAGGTCGAAGCCGTCTGGCAGCAGGTCTACGCGGGCCGGCCTTTCGTTTCCGTGCTGAAGTCGGGCGACTTCCCGGACACCGCCCATGTGGCCAATACGAACCGCGTAGCGATGTCCGTCGTCGCCGACGCGCGCACGGGCAACCTCATTATCACCTCGGTGATCGACAACCTCCTGAAGGGTGCAGGCGGCCAGGCCGTCCAGGCCCTCAACCTCATGATGGGTTGGTCCGAGACCGCCGGTCTCCGCTAAGTTTTCCATGTCCATCGAATTCACGAACGATTCTCCGGGTGTCTCGGACGTCCCCGGCTTCCGCGTCGGCGCTGCCAGCTGCGATATCCGCAACAAGGGCCAAGACCGCCTCGACCTCGCACTCATCGTCGCCGACCAACTGTGTGCCGCCGCTGGCGTGTTCACCACGAACGACGTCAAGGCTGGTCCCGTCCGCATCTCGCAGGCCACGTTGCTCTCTTCGCAGGGCCGCGTCCGCGGCGTGATTGCCAACAGCGGCAACGCTAATGCGTGCACGTCGAGCCAAGGCGACGCGGATGCCGTCCGGATGGCTCAGCTCGGCGCCGAGGCCGCTGGCCATGCGGGCGAAGCTTTTCTGGTTTGTTCGACCGGCCGAATTGGCGAACTACTGCCGATGGCAAAGGTCGCCGCTGGGGCTACCGCTGCGGCTGCGCGTCTCTCGCGCGATTCGGTCGAAGGCGTGCGCGCCGCCAATGCCATCCTGACTTCTGATACGCGTCCGAAGACCTGTACCGCACGTTTCACCTGGCAGGGCCAGACGGTCACCATCGCCGGCTTCGCCAAGGGCGCCGGGATGATTGAGCCCAATATGGCCACGATGTTGGCGTTCGTCTGTACCGACGCCGCCGCTGAGCCTGCTTTTCTTAAGACAGCCCTCAAGGCCTCGTCGGATCAGTCGTTCAACTGCGTGAGCGTCGATGGCGACATGTCCACCAACGACACCGTCATCCTCCTCGCCTCGGGCGTCGCCCAGGTGCAGGTCGGTCCCGGCGCCCCCGCCGAACTCAATCGCCTGTTTCAAGAAGCCCTGGACCGCGTCTGCTTTTCCCTCGCCGAGAAGATTGTCGGTGATGGCGAAAAGATCACGAAGGTCGTGTCCGTCGAGGTTTCGGGGGCTCGCAACCGGGCCGACGCCGAGAAGATTGCTCGCGCGATCGGCAACTCGCTCCTCGTGAAGTCCTCTTGGTTCGGGGAAGACCCGAACTGGGGCCGCTTGGCTGATGCGGCTGGTTATGCCCGTACGGGCCTTGATGAGACCAAGCTGGATATCCATTACGAGGACGTCCCCGCCGTCATGGGTGGCCGCCCGGTGCCTGAGAATAAGCCGAAGTGGAAGGAAGTCGTGAAGGCCCGCCAGTTCCGGGTGCGTTTAGACCTGCACCTAGGAGATGCGCAGTTCCGTCTGCTGGCTTCGGACCTCACGGACGGTTACGTGAACTATAACAAGAGCGAGTAAGGGTTATTTTCCGTTTGCTCGCCCCGCCAGTCCGCTGACACTTGCCATCCGTCTGATGAGCACGCAAGCCGCGCATAATAAATCCGAGGTCCTTCTCGAAGCCCTCCCGTATATCCAAAAGTTCCGTGGCTCCACCTTCGTGGTGAAGTACGGCGGCAGCTTCATGGATGACCCCAATCCCGAGGGTCGCGACCGCGTCGCCACAGATATCGCTTTTCTCGCGGCTGTCGGCATCCAGGTCGTCGTCGTGCACGGCGGTGGCAAGGCCATCACCCGCGCCATGGATAAAGCCGGTATCAAGTCCGAGTTCCGTGGCGGCATGCGCGTCACCGACGCCGCCACCGTGAAGATCGTTGAGGAGACCCTCAACGTTGAGATCAACGGCCAGATTTGCGAATCGCTTAAGGCCCGTGGCGCCAATCCGCTCGGTATGCCCGGTAACCACGTTAACCTGTGCGAGAAGCTCATGGGCACAGACGAGCAGGGGAAGCCTTGCGACATCGGCTTCGTCGGTGACATCAAGTTCGTGAAGACGAAGCTCATTAAGAAGGCGCTGGCCGATGGCCATTTGCCGGTGGTTTCGCCCATCGCCTTGGACGCCGATGATCAGGCGTATAACACCAACGCCGACGTCGCTGCGGCCGCGGTGGCCAATTCGCTCCGGGCTCGCCGCCTGATTTTCATGAGCGACGTCCCTGGCCTGTTAGCTGACCCGCAGGACCCTTCTTCACTGATCACGACCCTCAAGGTGAGCGAAGTCGACGAGCTCAAGCGTAAGGGTGTCATTGCTGGCGGGATGATTCCCAAGGTCGATAGTGCCGTGAAGGCCCTCAAGGAAGGCGTCCGCCGCGTGCACTTCATCGATGGCCGCGTCCCGCACGCCCTGTTGCTGGAAGTATTCACCGACAAGGGCATCGGGACCGAAATCGTCCACGGCTGATGAGTGCAGAATCCGCAGACCCAACCGCCGCGCTCTACGAGCAGTATCTGGCCCGGAATTATGGGGCTCCGCCCGTCACCTTGGTACGGGGCGAGGGGTCGCGCGTCTGGGACGCCGCCGGTAAGCGCTATCTAGATTTTGCCACGGGCATTGCGGTCAACGCTTTGGGCCATGCCCACCCGGTTTGGGTCCAGCGCGTGAGCGAGCAGGCCGCGAAGCTCGTCCACGTCAGTAATCTCTACCGCAATGAGCCACAAGGTCGTCTGGCCGCCGCGCTGAGCCATTATTGCGGCCCAGGGCGGGTCATCTTCTGTAATAGTGGTGCCGAGTCCAATGAAGGCCTCCTGAAGCTCGCACGTCTCCATGGCCTCCGGAAGTCTGGCACCGAAGGCACCTGCATCGGTGTCGTCGTCGCGGAGAAGGCTTTCCATGGACGCACTTTTGGCGGCATGTCTGCCACGCCGCAGGAGAAGATCCAAAAAGGCTTCCGTCCGTTGCTGTCTGGTTTCACCGCCGCGCCGCTTAATGACTTAGCTGCGTGGGACAAGGCCATCGACGCCCAGACTACCGCGGCGGTGCTGGTCGAATCCATTCAAGGGGAGGGCGGCGTCTTCCCGGCGACGACCGAGTTCCTGCAGGGTCTGCGTAAACTTTGCACCGAACGGAACGTTCTGCTGCTGATTGACGAAATCCAGTGCGGCATCGGCCGGACTGGTGATTTTTTTGCCTTTGAACGTGCGGGTGTGAAGCCCGATGCCATCGCCATGGCGAAGGGCCTTGGTGGCGGTTTCCCTATGGGCGCCATCTGGATGGCTCCTCCGCACGACGACCTCTTTCAGGCCGGCTCCCATGGGACGACCTTCGGCGGCGGTGCCCTGGCCGCCACCGCTGGCTTGGCCGTCCTGGAAGTCATCGAGTCGGAAAAGCTCCTCGCCAAGGTCACCGCGCAGTCCCCGGCTTGGCATGCCGCCCTGCGCGGCTTGGTAGCCTTACGGCCCGACCTCGTCAAAGAGGTCCGTGGTACTGGCTATATGGTCGGCGTTATCCTGACCATTGATCCAGTCCCCGTTGTTGCCGCCCTCCGCGAAGCTGGTCTACTGACTGCGCCTGCGGGTGGTGTCGCCGTCCGTTTATTGCCCGCCTTGGTGGCGACGGAGGCGGAGTTGGCGGAGTCCGTGGCGGTCCTGACGAAGGTGTTACGCGACTGGAAGGTCGCTTAAGCCCTTTCGTCACCTATTTTCCGCTGTCCAAACGGGTTTCCCCACCTATCTTTAAACGCTTTCCGAGATGCGTCACTTCCTGAAGGAGACCGACCTTTCCGCCGCTGAAACTGCGACGGTGTTCGCCGAAGCAGCCGCGCTGAAGGCTGGCCGTGGTCGGACGACTCCCTCGGACCTAGCCCGCCAGTCGTGGGGTTTGATGTTTTTCAAGAAGAGTACCCGGACGCGTGTTTCCTTTCAGGTCGGCGTCCATGAGCTCGGTGGCCAGCCGGTCATGCTCAATGCCGATGACCTGCAGCTCTCGCGGGGCGAAACCGTGGCCGACACCGCCAAGGTCCTGTCGCGCTACCTGCACGGCATGGTCATTCGTTGCCACGAGCACGCCCTCCTCGAGGAGTTTGCCCGTTGTGGCACGATGCCGATCGTCAATGCCTTGTCGGACTTCCTGCATCCCTGTCAGTTTATGACGGACATGTTCACGCTCGCCGAACGCTATGCGCCCGGTCGTCCGGAACAGTATGCTGCTTCACTGAAGGGCAAGAAGGTCGCGTTCCTCGGTGACACCGCCTGCAACATGGCGAACTCTTTTGTGCTCGGTGGCGCCGCCCTCGGCGTGGAAATCGCTCTGGCTGGTCCCGCCGGCTACGAGCCACGTCCGGAGATTCGCGCTCAGCTCAAGGCCGATGGCCTCAAGGAAACCTTTACCTTCACGACCGACGCCGCCGCGGCCGTTCGTGGTGCCGACATGGTCTATACGGATGTCTGGGTGAGCATGGGCATGGAGGCCGAGAAGGCCGAACGCCTGAAGCTCATGCAGCCTTATCAGGTCAACGCGCAGCTGATGGCCCTCGCTAAGCCCAGTGCCTATTTCATGCACTGCCTTCCGGCACACCCGGGCGAAGAGGTCTCCGCCGAGGTCTTAGCGAGCCCGCAGAGCATCATCTTTGACCAAGCCGAGAACCGCCTGCACGTGCAGAAGGCCATCCTCGCACACCTCGCCGCCCACCGCGGTTAATTCCTTTCCCTATACAACATGAGCAAGCAGAAGAAAATCGTCCTCGCCTATTCCGGCGGCCTCGACACCTCCGTCCTCCTTTCTTGGATCAAGGACAAGCATAACGCCGAGATGATCGCGTTCTGCGCCGACATCGGCCAAGAAGACGAACTGAAGGGCCTTAAGCAGAAGGCCATGAAGACGGGTGCCTCCAAGCTGTATATCGATGACCTCCAGGCCGAATTCGCCCGCGACTTCATCTACCCGATGATGCAGGCTGGCGCCATCTACGAAGGCCAGTACTACCTCGGCACCTCCATCGCGCGGCCGCTCATCGCTAAGCGCATGGTCGAGATCGCCCGTAAGGAAGGCGCGACCGCCATCGCCCACGGCGCCACCGGTAAGGGCAATGACCAAGTCCGCTTCGAACTCACCTGTGCCGCCCTGGCCCCTGACCTAGAAATCATCGCACCTTGGCGCAACGAGGCCTTCCGCAAGGACTTCCCGGGCCGCGCCGAGATGATCGCCTATTGCGCTGACCATAAAATCCCCGTCGAGGCTAGCGCCAAGAAGCCTTACTCCTCGGACCGTAATCTCCTGCACATCTCCTACGAAGCCGGCATTCTCGAAGACCCTTGGATGGATGCGTTTGCGCCCGCCAATAAGGCGATGTTCAAGCTCTCGGTTTCGCCCGAAGATGCTCCGAACAAGCCCGAGTACGTCGAACTCGAGTTTAGCCAAGGCGATTGCATCGCCGTCAACGGCAAGAAGCTCGATCCCCTCGGCGTCATGCGTACGCTCAATAAGCTCGGCGGCCGTCATGGCGTTGGCCGCGTTGACATGGTCGAGAACCGTTTTGTCGGCATGAAGAGCCGCGGCGTCTATGAGACCCCGGGCGGCACCATCCTGCACTTCGCCCACCGCCAGATCGAGTCGCTCACCATGGACCGCGAAGTCATGCACCTGCGCGACTCGCTCGTCCCGCGCTACGCGACCCTCGTCTACAACGGCTTCTGGTATGCCCCCGAGCGCCTCGCGCTTCAGGCCCTCATCACGGAGTCGCAGCGCAACGTCACCGGCACGGTCCGGGTGAAGCTCTACAAGGGCGGTACGTACGTCGCCGGCCGGAAGAGCCCGCGTTCGCTCTACAACCCGCACATCGCCACGATGGAGGCGGATCCGACCAAGGCCTATAATCAGGACGACGCCACCGGCTTCATTCGTCTCAACGGCCTGCGCCTGCGGGTGAACTCGAAGGTTAACGGCGTCGCCAACCTCAGTAAGACGGTTCGCTAAAACTAGTAGATAGACAAAGATAACAGGGCGTCCCGGGAGGGACGCCCTGTTTGTTTTAAATTGGAGGCGCGGGTCGGAATTGAACCGACGCATGGGGCTTTTGCAGAGCCCGGCCTTACCACTTGGCTACCGCGCCTAACAGGTTGAAGCCCTTACGCTGTCCAGCAGAGTCCGCCTTTCAAGGGTTTTTGTGCGAGGGCTTCCCTTTCCCCAAAACTTGGCCTAGAAGAAGGCATGTCCCAGCCACCTTTCCGCGTCGGCCTCGGTTACGACATCCACCCCTTGGTGGCCGGTCGCCCCTGTATCTTGGGTGGGGTGAAGATTCCCTCGGACGTCGGTCCGGACGGCCATTCTGATGCCGATGTCTTGCTGCATGCCGTGGCGGACGCGATTTTGGGCGCGGCTGGCCTGCGTGACATCGGGCACTATTTCCCCAACAACGATGCCACCCTTGCTGGAATGGATTCAGCGATCATCGCCCGACGGGCGGTAGCCGAGGCAACTGCCTTGGGTTGGAAGGTCGGCAACGTGGATTTGGTACTCATCGGCGAGCGTCCGAAAATCATGGCGTATGTCCCAGAGATTCGCGCCAGCGTGGCGGGTATCCTTGGAATCGAGGCCTCCCAGGTGGGTATTAAGGCGACCACGAACGAGGGGATGGACGCCTTAGGGCAGGGTAAGGGCCTAGCGGTTCAGGCCATTTGCCTTATTTATAGGGGTTAAATGGGGGTAAATTGGCGGTTTTTAGGCTTTCAGGCTTGTCAAAGCGGCCGAAAATCTAAAGACTGAACAACCCCTCTCACTGAGGGTAACGCTATGGAACAGACCCTCATCATTTTAAAGCCCGACTGCATGGACCTCCGCCTTTGCGGGACCGTCTTGGCTCGCTTTGAAGCCGCCGGCTTCAACGTCCAAGCCTGCAAGTTGGCCCAGTTGACCTCGGCCCAGCTCCGTGAGCACTACGCCCACGTCGCTGACAAGCCCTTCTACCCGGAAATCGAGGCCTTCATGTCCTCCCGTCCGGTCATCATCGCTGTCCTCAGCGGCGATAACGTCATCACCCGCGTCCGCGAACTCTTGGGCCCGACGAACTCTAAGGTCGCCCCGAAGGGGACGATCCGTGGCGATTTCGGCACCGAGATGATGCGTAATATTTGCCACGCTTCGGATAGCCCCGAAGCCGCCGCCGCCGAGATTCGTCGCTTCTTCCGTGCGGAAGAGGTCTTCGCTCCGTCCGCCGTTCGCATTTAATTTTCCCTGGATCGTATCGTTGGGCAGCCCACCGGCTTCGGCTTGGTGGGCTGTTTCTTTGGTGGCGGTCACGAGGCTTGCCCGACGGGATTGGAAGGGTAGTTTGGCGTCGTGACGATTCACTGCCCTGCGTGTGGCCTGCCGATTTTGCCAACGGAAATTACCCCTGCGGGAGACTTAGCTTATTGCCGTCTTTGTGAACGCACCGCGACCGTCGACGCCTGCCGTGCGGCGAAGCCTTTAGCGCAGCACCCAGCATCGTCGGAGACCCCGCCTAAGGGCCTCCAGTTGACGGACAACCTGACGGGTTTCCAGGTCGTGCTCTCGACCGCGAGTTGGGTCGCGCTGATTCTTTGGCCGTTTATGTTGGTCTGGGCCGGCGGGTCGCTGGGCGGTATTTACGGCCCGCAGATCAAGTCCGGGGAGTTTAGTTGGCTGATGTCGCTTTTCGGCCTCCCGTTCCTAGCTGGCTCCGTCATCCTTTTCGGTGTCGCCTTCATGTCGACCTTTGGCCGGGTCATCGTCGAGTCCGGCCAAGATGGGCTCCTGCGTATCCGGAAGGGTGGGCTTGGGCTTTATTGGACGAAGTCGGCGGCGTGGATGGACGTCGTTTCGGCCGAGGTGTAGAGGAGACTAGGCGCCGCAAAGGTAATTATACCACCAGCTACGCGTGCGTCTTGAAATTACGGCAGGGCGGCTCACTCACGATTGGAACCAGTACAGACCGGGAGCAGGCGGCTTGGCTGGCCCGCTACTTGGCGGGACGAATTTATCTACGCCGATGACTTCCCCGTTGCCCTTGGGCGGGTGAATTGGGCAAAGTCGGTCCATGCTGGATCCTAAGTTCCTTCGCGAAAACATCGACCTCGTCCGCAAGGGCATCGCCCGGAAGAAATTCCAAGTCGACCTCGACGCCGTTTTGGCCGCCGATGAAGCCCGCCGCCATGCGGTGGCCGAATTCGAAGTCGCCCGTTCCGCCCAGAACGCCGCGAACAAAGAGATGGCCGCTTTGCCGAAGGGCTCGCCTGAGTTCCAGGCTAAGGTGGTCGAGATGAAGACGGCCTCCGCCAAGGTGAAGGAGCTCGAGAAGAAAGTTTCCGAAGTCGAGGAGCAGATGAAGGCCGTCGCCCTTTCCGTCCCGAATATTCCTCACGATTCTGTGCCCGAAGGCCGCACCGAAGCCGACAATCAGGTCGTCGCTACCTGGGGCGACCCCGCCCAGCTGGTCTCCGCCGCTGCTAAGGCGCACTGGGATATCGCTTGGTTTAATAAGGCCATCGATTTCGAGCGCGGCGTGAAGGTCACCGGCGCAGGCTTTCCGTTCTACGTCGGCGACATGGCCCGCCTCGTTCGCGCGCTCATCCAATACTTCCTCGAGGAGGCTGGCAGCAACGGCTACACCGAAGTCACACGCCCCTTGATGGTGAACGCCGCCAGCGCGACCGCCACCGGCCAGCTGCCGGACAAAGAAGGCCAGATGTATCATGCGCAGACGGATGATTTCTATATGATCCCGACGGCGGAGGTGCCGGTGACGAATTTCTTCCGCGATGAGATCCTCGATGAGGCCTCCTTGCCGATGAAGCGTTGCGGTTACACGCCGTGCTTCCGTCGCGAAGCTGGTAGCTGGGGTGCGCACGTGCGTGGCCTCAATCGCCTGCACCAGTTCGATAAGGTCGAACTCGTGAAGTGGGTCCACCCCGACCAATCCTTTGCTGAACTCGAGCTCCTCCGCGGTGACGCCGAGCGCTTGCTGCAGAAACTGAATCTCCCTTACCGCGTGCTTTTGATCTGCGCGGGCGACATCGGTTTCTCGCACAGCAAGCAATACGACCTCGAAGTCTGGGCTGGCGGCCAGAAGCGCTGGCTCGAGGTTTCGAGTTGCTCCAACTTCACCGACTTCCAGGCCCGCCGTGCGGGCATCCGCTTCCGTCCAAGGATGGGAAACCCGAGTTCGTCCACACCCTCAACGGCTCTGGCCTCGGCTTGCCGCGCGTTCTGGCGGCGATCCTCGAGAACAACCTGCAGCCCGACGGCACCGTGCGCGTCCCCGAGGCCTTGCGTCGCTGGTACGGTAAGGAAACCTTGTCGTTCTAAGGTCGCTTTAGGTTGGCAGGGCAGGGTGGTCGGCTATGTTTGTTTCGTGAGCCCGGCTCTTCCCTCCCTCCCCTGCTCTGCGCGCAACCGTTGCGGCCTGGCCGCGTTTAGCGCTGGGCGGACTTTTACCGACGGAACGTATTGGGTAGCCGTGTCGGGTGGCGCTGATTCCGTCTACCTCTTGCTGGCCTTGTGGGCTGACGAAACTCTGCGGCCACGGTTGCGCGTCCTTCACTTCAACCACCGTGTGCGTGGCGAAGCCGCGTAGGGCGATGCGCGCTTCGTGCAGGCTCTGTGTGCGGCCCTGGACGTCCCTTGCGTCGTCGGTGAGCGGGGTGCAGTCGGGCTCGCCTCCGAAGCCGAGCTGCGTGCGGCCCGCCTGGACTTCTTTTCACAACAACGTACGGCGCAGGGCTGCGGGTAATCGCTACCGCCCATCATTTGGATGACGTCGTGGAAACCATGCTCATGCGCTTGGCGCGCGGGGCTGGCCTAGCCGGCTTGGCGGCTCCGCGGGAATGGCAGGCTTTCCGCGCTGGTCACGTCCATTGGCGACCGCTGATCGGGGCGCGGCTGACGAAGGCCGAGCTCCTCGCGGCTTTATCCGCTGGGGCGATTCCCTGGCACGAAGATGCGACCAACCAGCAACCCATCGCGGTCCGTAATATCGGGTTCGTGCGTGGGTGGGGCAGGGTGGGGCGGAAGCTTTGGGTCCGACGTTACGCAAGGCTTTGGCGCATCCGCCCGCCACCTGGATGATGCGCA
>BGOK01000018.1 GCA_003569205.1 Verrucomicrobiota bacterium
GCGGCGGGGTGGGGGTGCTTTCGGCGGCGTTCCCCGTGAGGATCGCAGCGATTAGCGAGGCAAGCACGGAGAGTAACTTCATGGGTTGACGCTAACGCGCGGCGGGCGCGGTGCAATCGCACAACAAAAAGGGCGTGCCGAAGCACGCCCTTGGTCGGGAAGTCCGTGGGGACTTACTTGCCCGCGGGGAACGGGTGTTCCTTGAGGATCTCTTCCGGCGTGTACATGGACGTGCGGGCCTTGTTCGCGTCGCGGACCTTCTTCACCTGAGCGGCCGAGACGGGCGGCAGGTTATTGCCCCAGGACTGGCGGACATAGGTAAGGACACCAGCGATTTCCTCGTCCTTCAGCATCTGGCCGAGCGGTGTCATGGCAGCCTGGCCAGCAGCGACGTCACCGTACTGCTTACCATGCATGGTCATCTTGCCGTACATGCCGTTATGATGAGTTTGATGGCCCGGTCCGGTTCACCGTCGAATCCAAGGGTTCGTCGGGTAACCAGTCATGCGAGCCAGGGACGGGTAGGTGCCGAAAGTCGGCTTGGTCTTGTCTGGGTAACTCTCGATGCCCTTACCATCGGCCTGGTGGCAGGTGACGCAGATTGCCTCACGGAAGTATACTTCCTTGCCGAGGTCGTAGAGCTTCTTGTCGGCCTTGGAAATCTTCTTATCCGTCGGGCCGTAGACCGTTTCGGAAGGCTTCTTGATGGTAGCCATGTTGAATTCCTTGCCTTCTGGCAGGGACGATAACTGCTTCATCGTTTCGCGGAAGCAGTAAGCGATATTCTGGTCCTTCTCTTCTTTGACCACGAGGGCGGCAGCGATGGCGCGCTTGGTGTCAGCGCCGTTAAAGAAGCTGAGGGCGCGGACGGCTTCGAGGCGGACGCGTGGGTGTTCATCCTTGATGGCGGCTTCGACAATCCCGATAGCATCAGGGATACGGTCGCGTTGGTAGCAGACGACGCGGACAGCCTGGGCGCGGGCATTATGCTCGGGGGACTTCAGGAGGGCCTTGATGAGGTCGAGGTTTACCGCGTTGTGCCACTGGTGGACCCAAAGGGCTTCGAGGATGTGGTGGGCGTCTGCCTTCTTGGAGGGGTCAAACTGCTTCACCCACTTCTGGGTGGCGGCGATGACTTCGGCGCTGTCGTACTTGTGCAACTCAACCTTGGCGCGCTGGCGGACATTATCTTCGTGTTCCTTGAGGAGCTCGAGCAGGTTCGTGATGGATTCACCAAAGATTTTCTTAGGCGTCAGCAACGGACGACCAGGGAAGGTGATGCGGTAGAGGCGGCCGTGCTGGTGGTCGCGGTTCGGGTCACGCAGGTGGTGCTGGAGGTGACCAATCAGCATCTGCGACCAGTCCATGACGTATAGCGAGCCATCGGGAGCGACGGCCACACCGGAGGGGCGGAAGTTGCCTGCCTTGGTGTTGTCGGTCTTGATTAGGCCTGGTTCGATGGTCGTGCCCTTGATGCCGGAGCCTTCTTCGGTGAGCTTCGCGCGGAAGATACCTTGGTAGGTGATCACGTTCGTGTTGAGGAACGTGCCCTGCCAGTCTTCAGGGAAGTGGCGGCTGCTGAGGATGGCCGTTCCCGGGCAGGGGCGCGACGGTCGGCTCCACATCTGGTGGTAGCCGGAGTGCGAACCGCTGTCGAGGTGGCCGGAGAAGCCGGGACCGAAGTAGTTAGAGTTACCGGTGGCATCCGTGATGATGTCGTTGCCCCAGTAGTCGAAGACGCGACCGTGCGGGTTGGCGAAGCCGTAGGGGACGTAGCGCGAGAACTTGTAGGTCATCGGCTCGAAGCGGTAGATAGCGCCGTTGGTGTTGCGGATTGCGCCCTTGTCGAAGGTTTCGACTTGGGTGCGGTGGAACACGCCGTCGGAGAGTACATCGCACCACCTGGTTCATAGCAGATGGAGTTCGTCTCGTGGTGGGAGTCGGCCGCGTCCATGCCCGTCAGAATCTTTACAATCGAATCGGCTTTTTCCATCTTACCGGAGGTGTCGCGCGCAAACCACATGTCGGGCGATTGGATGAGGATGACGCCGTCCTTATAGAACTGGAAGCCGGTTGGGCAGTTGAGGCCGTCGAGGAAGACGTGCGACTTGGCGACCTTGCCAGTCTTCGGGTCGAGGTCGAGGACGAGGAGCTTGTCGAAGTTCTTAGTGGTCGGGGAGGTCTCGGGGTAGTTCGGCCAGACGGCGAGCCAGAGGCGACCCTTGGCGTCGAAGTTCATCTGGACCGGGTTGATGAGCTCAGGGACCGTCGTCTCGTCGGCGATGAACTCGACCTTGCAGCCCTCAGGGAGGGTCAGGTGCTTGAGTTGCTCTTCGCCGGAGAGGTAGGGGACCGGCTCCTTGCGGTTCGGCGGGACGGTGATGTCGGGCAGGAGGTTGTCGTCCTTGACGATGAGGTTCTTGCCGTTGGCAGCAGCCCAGATGGCCTGGTCGCGGTTGGCGGTCTTGATATCGCGGTTGGCGAGCTCACGGCCGATGACGGTGGCGTTGTCGATGCCCTCGTACTTGATGCGGGAGCGTTGACCGTAGATGTTAAACTGGTCGACCGTGCGGTAGCGGTGGTGCCACTGGGTGGACTTCTCGTTAACGGCAGCGAGGAGCGCGGCGTTGATGGACGGGGCAGCCTTACCGAAGAGGGCTTGGAACTGCACAGCGGCGAGGGCTTCGTCGCCGGCGTCGTTCAGGTGAATCCCGTTGATCGTCAGCGGGACTTGGCGGCAGCGAAGAGCTTCTGCGAAGGGGTGAAGAGGTCTACGAACTGAACTTGGTTGGCCTTGGCGACTTCGCCGAGAGCGGCGGTGTAGGCAGCGAGGTTCTTGTTATTGCGGGCGACGATGGCCGGGTCGAAATTGGCCGACTTGAGGTCTTCGTGGGCAATTGGGGAGAGGAGGACGAGGCGGACCTTGCCCTTGCCGTAGTCGGCAGCCAGTTGCTTCTTCACCCACTCGTCGATATTGGCCTTGAAGGCGACGAGGCCTTCAGGACCGCGGAAGCTTTCATTGAAGCCCCAATAGGCGAGCATCACGTTGGCATGGAAGTCGGTGCCGAAGTGGTAGGTGATGGCGGTGTTGCCGGACTTCGTGGCGAGCGCACCAGGCTTCATATTGAGGAAGAGCTCGAGGGCAGGCACTTCGTCCGAGCGGTGACGGGTGTTTACTTCGTCGCCAGAGAAGCCGAGGTTGCGTACGACGAGATCCTTGTCGGCATTGGCCTTGTGGATCAGCGCTTCGAGGTGGCCGTAGTGCTGTTGACGGTCAGCGAGGCCGCCGCCGACGATGGCGACGTTATCGCCTTTCTTTAGCTCGAGGGTTTGGGCCTGCACGCCGGCGAAGCCGAGCATGGCAAGGAGGAGGGTAAGCAACGGACGCATGTGGGTGTATTGGATGAAAGGGAAGCGGAAGCCAGAGACCACCAGCCCAGATGGGCGGTGGAAAGGACGGGGATGGGTCAAGGTGTGGTTTTTCCGACTCCCTGCCAAGGGCAATGTTCCCCGCTTGGCTGACGATTTAACCGCCATTTCCCTCCAATAAAGGAACTTCCCCAGACTTTCTCGAGCCGAGGGGGTCGCCGAAGCCTAGATTACTTGTTCAATAACTGCTTAGTCACCGTAGTCATGTCGACCTCGGGCTTGGCCGTCCAGCGCTGCTTATAGCCTGCGGGGGCTTCGACTTTAGTGCGGAAGAGGACGGTGTTATCGAGGTCGAGGTCTGCGGTCCAGATGAACTGGGCGCCGGCAAAGTTCTCCTTGGCCTTGGTGAAAGATTCCTTCGGGCTCACGCGTTCCTCGGTGAACTCGGTGGCCTGGGCCCAGCTGGAATCGTCGAAGTCGACGGCGTACCAGTTGGCGGGAATCGGGTCGTGCTGAACCTTGGGGCTGGCGATGTCGCGGTTCAGAGGGCCCTTGAAAAAGCTCTTTGCTTTCCACTTCGCATTCGTGACGGTGCCGTCGGAGAATTTGATAATCAAACCGGCGTCCCCCATGCGGTTACCGTATTCGAGGCCGGTCTTGGGGTCGGCGTTGTCCATGGCCATGACGGCGATGGTCATCGGGTACTCGGGCATGATGTCGACCGAGACGACGTTGTGCGGCATATACTCGATGGGGTCGACGACGCGGAGCTTTCCATTGATGAAAAGGATGAACCAGTTGTCGGCGTAGACGTTCAACTTCAGAGCGTCAGTGGGGGAGGGCTTAATGAGGCCGGAAGGATCGCCTTTGCCGCCCTTACCACCTTTGGGCCGGTCGCTCTTGGGCCGGTTAGCTTCGGGATTTCCAGGTTGTGCCTGCTCGCCGAGGTCACCTGTCTCGCCCTTGGCGCCCTCGGATTCATTCGGCGGGCGCTTGCCACCCTTGCCACCTTTGCCGCCCTTACCTTCACCCTTGGCGCCACCGCCGCCAGGTCCGCGCTCATTGGGTTTATAGGTCTCGACGACCGGGGTGCCGTCAGGACGGCTGTAAGTAAAAGTCCACGTACCGTCTTCGTTAGCGACGTACTTTACGCTGAGGGCCTTGCCGTTGAGCGTGTAGCGCAGTTCGAAGGTCTTGCCGTCAGGTGAGGGGGTGAAGTCCTTGATCAACGCGCCGCGCAGGGGCGACTGCGAATAGGCCGAGCCTTCTTTGCGGACGTGACTGGCGGATGGTTGCGGGTCGACCTGGCCACCGACTTCGGTGACTTCACCATGAAAGCCTCCATTGATGTAAGGATACACTTTCTGTGCGTGGTAGTGGTAGCCGAGGGCCTTGGTCTCGTGGCCACCAAACTCGTCGAGTTTACCAGGCGCGGAGCCGTCGGGCTCATTGTAACCATAGATTGCATACCCATCGAGCGCCACGGCGATAGGCTTGCCCTTGCCGAGCGTCTTCTCGAGAAAGACCGGGGCATCGTGGTAATGGTAATCGTCGGCTTTACCGCAGTGGCCACCGAAGTCATCGAGCTCGCCAAACTTCTTAGCGTCGTCACCACGGTTATTCAGTGCGTTAAAAATCGGGATACCGTTGGCGGCAAGTGCGATGGCACCGCGCATGAAGTGCGTCTTGGCGGACATCGGTTCCTTGGCGGGCACGGGGTGGAGCGGAATCCGCCAGGCCTTATCGCCCGCATAGGTCTGTGGAATCGGTACTTGTTGCTGCCAGGACTTGATGCCAGCCATCAGCGGGTGGTCGGGTAAGCCCTTGGCTTCAACGTAGAGATACTTCTCGTCCCAGCGCACGCCGACTTTCGGGGCGAAGGCTTGGAACGGCGCGGCCAAGGCTGGGGGAGTACCGTTGGTTGTGCCAGCGGCGAGGGTCGTGAAGTTTAGGTAGAGCTTCGCGGATGGAGCGACAAGCGTTGCGGTCACAGCCTCACGATACTTCGCATCGACTGGCGGAATGTGCGCTTGAAGTGTAGGGACGGCGTAGGCAGCAGCGAGCAGAGCCAGGAGGCGGACGGCGGGACTCATACGGATTATTATAGGGTATGGAGGGTTAAGGGAAGATTAAGCCTCAGGGAGGTGATGGGGGATAGGTGATGGGGGAATGATTGGGTAGGGGCGCGACTGCGTCGCGTCCGTTGAACGAACCGAGTTGAGAATAGCCGACCGGGTGAGTGTTTTCCGTCTGCCGGCGAACGGACGCGACGCAGTCGCGCCCCTACCTTACCCCAGAGCCTTCGTAATTTCCGCCAGTGTGTCCGCCGGAATCTCGAGGTGGCCGCCGCCGATAGTCTCGGTGATCTGGCCGGGCTTGCGGGCGCCGACGATGGCCGAGGTGATGCGCGGTTGGCGGAGGACCCAGGCGATGGCGAGTTCGGCGGGTGTGGTGCCGAGGCGCGTCGCGACCTCACGAAGGACATCGTTTAGCGCGATGTTCTTGGACAGCAGGGGCTCGTTGAATTGGGGGTCGCCGCGACGGTGGTCGGTGGCGGGCAGGGCATCGACCCAAGCCCGGGTGACTTTGCCGCTGAGGAGTCCTTTCTGCATCGGGCTGTACGGGATGATGCCGATGTTCTGCGCTTCGCAGTAAGGGATAATCTCCGCTTCGATACCGCGGTTAATCATGCTATACGGCGGCTGCAGGAAGGCGACCGGATGGATGGATTGGAGACGCTTGAGCTGCGCGACGCTGAAGTTGCTCACGCCCGCCCAGCGGACCTTGCCGGCCTTCACTAGTTCGGCGATGGCCGACCAGCCTTCCTCAATGTCCTCATCAGGCTGCGGCCAGTGAATCTGGTACATGTCGATGACGTCGACGCCGAGGCGGCGAAGGCTATCTTCGATCTCGCGGTGGATGCTGGCACGCTTGAGGCGTGGTACGATGGTACCGTCGGGTTCCCAGCAACGTTCGCATTTCGTAGAAATGATGGGACGTCGTCCCTTGAGTTCTTTGAGCGCGCGGCCCACGACGTCTTCGCAGTGACCGAGGCCGTAGACGGGGGCGGTATCGAGCCAGTTGATGCCGAGGTCGAGCGCCTCGTGAATCGTGCGGATGGAGAGCGCGTCATCCTGCGGACCCCAGCCAAATTTCCAATCGCCGCCGCCCATGGCCCAAGTGCCGAGGCCAACCGGCGTCAGGTGAAGGTCGGAAGGGCCGAGCTGGCGGAGTTTCATGGGTTTACTTGGAGTCCTTCTTGCGGGCTTTGTTCACGTCCTGCATCTGTTTCTGAGAGCGCATTGGCCACTCGGGGTGGTCGACGTGGGCGTCCTTGAAAATCGCTAGCGCCTTCTCCACGAGCTCCGGGCGTTTGTCCGCAAGGTCGCTCTTCTCGTTCGCGTCGACCTTGAGGTCGTAGATTTCCACCTTGGCGGCAGGCCCATTGCGGACGGCCTTCCAGTCGCCCCAGCGGGCGGCTTGGATGGATTGCCCCTCGTGGAGTTCCCAGTAAAAGTAGTCACGCTTCGGGGCCGGGCCGCCTTGCAGGAACGACGCCAGCGAGATGCCATCGGTCTTCAGGCCAGCGGGTGCCGTCGTGCCAGAGAGCTCCAAGGTCGTTGGTAGGTAATCCCAAGAAGCCCAAGGCTCGTCGCTCACGCGGCCGGAGGGGACCTTGCCCGGCCAGCGGGCGAGGGCAGCTTGACGGAGGGCGCCTTCGTAGAGCCCGCGCTTGAATCCCCGCAGGCCGTTGGAGGCTTGGTCAAAAAGTTTGCCGATTTCAGAGTTGGGGGCGAATGACGAGCCATTGTCCCCCGCAATCATCACCATGGTATTTTCGTCGAGTCCTAGTTCCTTCAGTAGTTTGAGCACACGGCCGACGTCCGAGTCGAGGCGCGTGACCTGCGCCGCGTAGGCTTTCTGCGCAGGGGTCCAGGGCTTGTCTTTGTAGATACCGAAATCGTCGATCTCGTGGCGACCGTGGGGTAGGGTGATGGCGTAGAAGAGGAAGAACGGCTTATCCTTCTGTACGCGAATCCAGGACTCGACGTCCTGCTGAATGAGATCCTGGGCGTACGTCTTGCCCACGCCTTTACCGTCGTTACCAGGGAGTTCGAAGCGTTGGTCGTCGCGGTAGAGGTAGGTTGGGAAGTAGCTATGCGCGTGGCGTTGGCAGTTGTAGCCGAAGAAGTGGTCGAAGCCATTCTTCAAGGGGCTGCCCGTGGTATCAAACATCCCCATGCCCCACTTGCCCATGCAGGCCGTGGCGTAGCCATTACCCTTGAGTGCCTTTGCGACCGTGATGGATTCGGCGGGAATCGGCAGCTGGCCCTCGGCCTTGAGTTCGCGGTTGGCCCGGATGGGGCTGTGACCGGTGTGCTGGCCGAGCATCAATGACGTGCGGCTCGGTGCGCAGACCGTTGTCCCGCAGTAGCCCTGTGTAAAGCGGGTGCCTTCCTTGGCCATCCGGTCGAGGTTGGGCGTCTGGATGAGTTTTTGGCCGTAGCACCCGAGGTCGCCCTGCGCGAGGTCATCACTGAGGATGAAGATTAAGTTCGGCTTGCGCGGTTCAGCGGCGCATGCGACCGCGGCGCAAAGGAGGAGGAGGAGGAAGCGGAGTGGCATTGGGGAAGGGGATAGGGGAAAGGGGGATAGGGGAAGGGGATGGACACCTTAAAAGCAAAAAGGGGACTGGGGTGGAAAATGCTTAGCGGCCTTTGGCTGCCGCACAACCGAATCCCCAATCCCCTTTGTCTTCCGCTCTTACTCCACCTGATCCTTCAGCCACTGCTGGTACTGGGCTTCGGTCTCTTCCTTGGTCAGCTTGCCGCTGTGGATGAGGATGCGGAAGCGGAAGGTCTCGGACTTACCTGGCTGGATGGTGAAGTTGAGCGTGGTCTTGCCCTTGGTGAATTCCTTGGCGCCGAAGGGGTTCGCTGCGAAGAGACCGTACCCGCGGTTGTGCCAGTAAGTCGGGAAGGTGCTGTTCTTGGGGTGGTCGAAGATGCCGATGCAGACGGCTTCACCCTTCACGTTACCAGAGAGTGTCATCCACTTGGCGCGCGTGCTCCAAGTTTCCTTTTCGCCGACCTTACCTTCGCTGCTGAGGTAGATGCCGTTGACGCCCGTATTGTCGAGCTTAGCGACCGCGGTGGGCTTACCGGCGTCGTCGGTGAAGATTTCGGCCTTCGTCGAGGGCTCTTCGAGCGAGCGGGTGACGCGGATGGCGATCACGCCTTCCTTGGAATCCTGGAAGACGGCAGGCTTGTCTTGGGCAGTTAGCGTGACGATGCGGTCGATGATGCGCAGGTCCTTGGCGGCACGAAAGACGAGGGTCTCGTCCTGCTGCAGCACCTTGGAACCGTCGGCGAGAATCCAGTCGGACGATACCTTGAGCGAGGCGACACCTTCGCCGCTCTTCATGGCAAGGATGGCCTTATGCTTAATGTTGCCGTAAGGCATCTTGCTGTCGCGCGAGTAGCCTTCGGGGGGCGAGTTCCAGAAGTCGGTACCGTTGACGTTCCCGTAGTTGAACCACGACGAAATGTGGTGTGGGTGGTCGGTGCGCTCGCCGGCGACCTTCTCGAGCGGGAAGCCGCGGGTGAAGATGTTACCGCTGGCGGTGCGCAGCGGGGAGAGGAGAGGCTTCTTCTGGTCGGCCCAGAAGACGTAGGACGTGAACGGCTGGCCATCGACGAGGACGTCGACTTGCTTCTTGTCGGCCTGTTCGACGAGCTTGACCTCGGCGGCGTGGGCGCAGGTAGCGGCCAGAACCAGGGCAAGGAGGGAGAGGGGCTTCTTCATGGGCTTTTCTAGATAGGCTTAGAATAGGCCATGCCAAGCCGAATGCCATGAGTGAGCCGCTAGTTTTAATTGAAATATGGAACCGAGGGGGTTGTCTGGTGACAGACCCCCGTACCCCCATGCGCTCCGTTTTCCTCGGCGCGGCTATCGCCGCCATTTCTGCCTTTGCCGCCAGCCCGGCTGGACCCGAGGTCCGCGTGCCTTTTAAGGATTACCGCCAAGGGTCCACCCCGGCCGAGGCGTTGAAGGCGATGTCCCTGCCGAAGGGTTTCCAGGTGACGCTCGTCGCCGCCGAACCGCGGGTGGTCCAGCCAATTGCAATGTGCTTCGACGAGAAGGGCCGTCTCTGGGTCGTCGAAGGGATGTCTTACCCACGCAAGCGCGGTGACGGTAAAGGCAAGGACCGTATCATCATCTTAGAAGACCCGTTGGGCGACGGTTCTTACGGCAAGTCGACAGTCTTCTACGAAGGCCTTGATCTCGTGAGCGGTATCGAGGTCGGTCATGGTGGTGTCTGGATTGGGGCCGCTCCCGAACTGCTCTTCATTCCGAAGGATGCGCAGGACAAGCCAGGTAAGCCATGGGTGGTCCTCGATGGCTGGGCGATGCAAGACACCCACGAGACGCTGAATAGTTTTACGTGGGGTCCCGATGGTTGGCTCTATGGCTGCCACGGCGTCTTCACCCATTCCAACGTTGGCAAGCCCGGTGCACCCGATTCCGAGCGCAAGCGCATCAATGCCGGTGTGTGGCGCTTGCACCCGTTGACCAAGGAATTCGAGATCTTCGCCGAAGGCACGAGTAACCCCTGGGGTCTCGACTATAATAAACACGGCGAGATGTTCATCACCGCCTGCGTCATTCCGCACCTTTATCACGTCTTCCCCGGTGGGCGCTACCAGCGGCAGGCCGGCCAGCACTTTGATCCACATACCTATGACGACATCAAGACCATCGCTGATCACGCCCACTTTACGGGCTCGGTCTTGTACCGTCCGGTTGAGCGTGGCGTCGTTCAGCCACAAAGCACCGATGAGGCTGGTGGCGGCCATGCACACTGCGGACTGGCCATCTACAATGGCGATAACTTCCCGGCCGAGTATCAAGGCCTTCTGCTCTTTGGTAACCTTCACGGCCACCGCGTGGTGAGCGACTCCGTCGAAGCCAAAGGCAGCGGCTATGTCGGTCATCATGCCGCAGACTTAATGCGGAGTAACGACGCGTGGTTCATTCCGGTCACGCAACGCGTCGGTCCAGACGGGGCTTTGTATGTGTCCGATTGGACTGATAAGCAGACTTGCCACAATAATAACCAGGAGATTTGGGATCGTGCTAACGGCCGCATCTATCGCGTCAGCTACGGCGCGGCTAAGTCCCGCGCTCGTGATCTCACGGCACTGAAGAGCCAGGAGCTCCTTACGATTGCGTTGGACGACCCGAATGAGTTCTTCGTCCGTCAGGCCCGCAAGGTCCTTGCCGAACGTGCGGTCGAGATGCGCCATGGCGTGGAAGCCGACTTCGGTACGGCCAGCGCGTTACTGACCGCCGAGACGACGGTCCGCTCGCTCAAGGCCGAACCGCTCCGCCGCCTTCGTGCATTGTGGGTGCTGGCTTCCGCGGGTGTCTTTCCAGCCTTCGAAGGTGACCGCGTCCGCGAGAAGGTTGACCTCCTTGATGTCGGGATGACCGCCAAGGATGAGCACCTCCGTGCATGGTTTGTGCGCCTGATGTCTGAGCGTACCCGTAATATCGGACCTCGCCTTGCTGAGCTAGCGGCTCAGGAGGAATCACCGGTTGTTCGTCGTGAGTTGGCCTCAGCCTTGGGTCGCTTGCCGCTCGCTGCCCGTGCGGCCGTCGCCGCTCCCTTACTCGCCCGTGCCGAAGATGCGACGGACCACAACCTCCCGTTACTCCTCTGGTATGGCATCGAGCCGCTGGTGGGGTCCGACGCTGCCCAAGGCATGGCACTCGTCCAGGCTTCCAAGATTCCGAAGATCACCGAGTTCATTTATCGCCGCCTATCTGCCGACGCTGCTGGTCGCGAACGTCTCTTGGGTCTGGCCGCTCAGCAGGCTGACCCAGCCTTGCGTGAGCGCCTGCTCGAAGGCCTCGTTGCAGGCGTGAGACAGGGTGGGACCTTCAAGGCTCCCGCGGAATGGCCCGCTCAAGCGAGGGCCTTACGTGCCCAGGCTTCTCCGCAACTCCTCTCGTTGGTGAACGAACTCGATGCCCTGGCGGGAGATGAGTCCAGTCGCGATTATTTCCGGAGCCAGCTGGCCGCCGCTAAGGCACCTGCGCCGGCTCGCCAGCGTGCGCTGTCCATTCTCGTCCAGTCCCGCGACCGCGCCGCCGCTCCGGTGCTTCATGCTTGTCTCGTGGACGCCTCCGTCAGCGGCCCGCTGCGCCGTCAGGTCATCCAAGCCTTGGCGACCTTGGGTAATGAGTCGACCGTGCCGGCCTTAATCAGCGGCTTCAAGGCGTTCTCCGCCGTGGAGCGTTCGGATGCGCTACCGGCTCTCATCGCCAACCCGACCGTTGCTGTGCGTACGCTGGAAGCCGTCGCGGCCGGCGCTCTTGATAAGGGCGTGCTTTCGCCTGTCGCTATCCGTCAGCTCAAGTCGATGCAGGACACCAAGGTCGATGCACTCCTTGCCCAGGTGGTCGGTGCGGTTAACGCTACCAAAGCAGATTACGCCAAGCTGAAGGCGAAGTATGTCGACCTTCTGAAGTCAAAGCCCTTGCGCCGCGCAGACCTAGTGGCTGGCAAGGCACTCTACCAGCAGTCGTGTGGTCTCTGCCACCAGCTCTTCGGTGAAGGTAGCCTCGTCGGACCGAGCCTGACGGGTTCGAACCGTGCGAACCTCGATTACCTCCTTGAGAACGTCCTCGATCCCAATGCCCTCATTGGGAAGGACTATCAGCTCAACGTTTTTAAACTCAAGAACGGCAACACCGTGAGCGGCCTTGTCCAGTCCGAGACCGCCGATGTGTTTAACACCGTCATGCCTGGTGGCGTGAAGCTGACCGTGGCGAAGTCCGAGGTCGCCGCACGTGAAATGCTTGCCGTGTCCCTGATGCCTGAAGGCCTCTTCGATGCCTTGCAGCCGCAGCAGGTTGTCGACCTCGTAGCCTACCTGCAGTCGCCGGACGGCAAGGCGCCCTTGGCACCGCGTGTTACCGGCGTTTGGAAGATCGACGGGGCGCTCGAAGGGGAAGCCCTTAAGGTCCGCGGCGTCACCGGTGGCCGCACTTCCGGCCAATCAATGACATCGTTTAAGGCCAGCCGCTGGAGCGGCAACGACCACCTCTTTTGGACCGGCGGCAAGCCAGGCGACACGCTCACCCTCGCGCTCCCCATTACGGACAAGGGTCTCTACCAACTGACCTTCGTCTGCACCAAGGCCCATGACTATGGCCGCTTTGAGCTCCGCCTTGATGGTAAGCTCCTGACCGACCGTGGCCTTGACCTCTATAACCCCAAGGAAGTCGTCACCACCGGTGAACTCGATGGCGGGCGTCATGAACTCACGGCCGGCGAGCATAAGCTCGAGGTCAAAATCCTGACTCCGAACCCCGTGGCCACGCCGCTGAATATGTTCGGACTCGACTACCTGAAAATCGAAAAGAAATAATCGATTAGACATCCCTCTCATGAAAACCATCGCCCCGTTCCTACTGTTCGCTTCCGTCGCTTTTGCCGCTGAAGTCCCCGCCCCGCGTATCGAAAAGCTCGACCCCGCGTTGGATGCCTTGATTGCGTCGGATGTGAAGATCGAAAAAGTCGGCACCGGCTATAGTTGGTCCGAAGGTCCGGTCTGGTTTAAGGACCGCTTCATCTTTTCCGACGTTCCTAAGAACACCGCCTATGCTTGGAAGCGCGGTGATACCGCCCCAACAGTGTTCCTGAAGCCGAGCGGCACGGATGAGCCCTCTGATCTCCAAGGTTCCAACGGTCTCGCGGTGGATGCCAAGGCCAACCTCTTGCTCTGCCAGCATGGAGCCCGGCGCGTTGGTCAGTTCGTCGGCGACGGTAAATTCAAGCCCCTCGCCACCGCGTTTGATGGCAAGAAGTTCAATAGCCCCAATGACCTCGTCGTCGCCACGGATGGCTCCATCTTCTTCACCGACCCGCCCTACGGCCTGCCGAAGGGCCAGAAGACCGAGCAAGGTTTTCATGGTGTCTATAAGCTCGCGACTGATGGAAAGGTCTCGCTCGTGACCAAGGAAGTTCAGTGGCCGAACGGCATCGCCCTCAGCAACGATCAGAAGACCCTTTACCTCGCCGTCTCCGATGGTGCGAACCCGCGCGTCATGGCCTGCGCCTTGGACGGCTCTGGCCTGCGCGACGTGTTCCTTGCCCAACCCCTTAAGAAAGCAGGCCGCCCCGGTGGTTGCGATGGTATGAAGGTCGATGAACGCGGCAACCTCTGGACTACTGGTCCGGGTGGCGTGCTCATCCTCTCGCCCGAAGGTAAACACCTCGGCTCGATTCTTTTCCACCAGCCCACGGCGAACCTCGCTTGGGGGGAAGACGGCAAGACCCTCTTCGTCACCTCTAACCGCGACGTCTTTATCCTGCGTACGCTGGTCAAGGGGCAGGGCTTCTAAGCCCTCGCAATTTTTATGAATAAGTCCCTCTTTCTTTTAGCGGCCTGCGCTCTTGCGGTCGCGGCCGACCAGCCGCCCTACGTCCCTGACTTCACCCCGCAGCCGGCAGTCAAGGCGCTCACCCCGGAGCAGGAGCTCGCTACCATTCAACTGCCCAAGGGTTATCGCCTTGAGCTCGTCTTGAGTGAGCGCGATGGCGTCCGTGAACCCGTCAACGTCACCTTCGACGGGAATGGCCGGATGTATGTCGCCGAGCTTCGCACCTACATGCAGGAGATCGACGGCAAGAACGAGCATGACCCCATCAGCGTCGTTTCACGTCATGAAAGCACCAAGCGCGACGGCCGCTTCGACAAGCACATGATCTACCGCGACAAGCTCATCTTACCGCGTATGGTCCTGCCGCTCGACGACCGGGTCCTTATTAACGAGACCGATACGCAGGACATCTTTGTCTACCGCGATACCAAGGGAACGGGCGTGGCCGATTCCAAGCAGCTTTGGTTCCAGGGCGGTCCTAAGGGTGGTAACCTTGAGCACCAGCAAAGCGGCCTGATCTGGGCCTTGGACAATAACCTCTACCAGACCTACAATGCCTACCGCCTTCGCTGGAATGGGGCGCAGCCTCCGTTGAAACAAGCGATTCCCAATGGCGGCGGTCAGTGGGGCCTTGCCCAGGACGATATGGGTAAGATTTGGTGGAGTAATGCCGGCGGTGAGAAGGGTCTCTGGCATTTTCAGACGCCGATTCTTTACGGCGCGTATGACATTAAGGGACAGTTCCCCACGGACTTCATGCAGGTCTGGCCGCTCATCGGCCTCGCCGATCACCAAGGTGGTGCCGGTCGGACCTTGCCGGATAAAAAGCTTAACCACTTCACCGCTTCCTGCGGACAGGAAGTCGTGCGTACCGATCGCTACCCTGCGGACTTCCGTGGCGATGTGCTTATCTCCGAGCCGGTTGGCCGCCTAGTCCGTCGTGCGAAGGTCGCCGTCGACGATGGCATCACGCGGATTTCAAATCCCCATGGTCAATCTGAGTTCATCCGTTCCTCTGACCCCAACTTCCGTATCGTGAACATGACTGTCGGTCCCGACGGCTGCCTCTACCTCGTCGATATGTACCGCGGCATTATCCAGGAAGGCAACTGGGTGCGCGAAGGCAGTTACCTTCGCAAGGTCGTCCAGCAGTACTCGTTGGATAAGGTCGCTGGTTATGGCCGCATTTGGCGACTCGTCCACGATGACTTTAAGCCTGGTCCGCAGCCGCGCATGCTTGAGGAGACGCCGGCCCAGTTGGTGGCGCACCTCAGCAGCCCGATCGGCTGGTGGCGCGATACCGCCCAGAAGCTCCTGGTTGTGAAGGGTGACCGGTCCGTCGTCCCCGCACTCACGGAACTTGCCCTGAAGGGGAAGGACGCCCTCGGCCGTATCCATGCACTTTGGACCCTCGAAGGCCTCGGCGCGCTCGACGCTAAGGTCGTGGCTGCTTTTCTAACGGACGCCGATGCTCGTCTCCGTGCGCAGGGCCTCCGCGCCGGCGAGAGCCTCGTCCGGGCGGGCGACATAACCCTGATTGCCGAGTTTCGTAAGCTCGCCGCCGACAAGGACGCCACGGTGGTGCTCCAGCTCCTTATGACGGCGAAGCTTCTTGGCTCGAACGAGGTTAAGGCTTGGCCCGACAGCCCCAAGTTCATCCAACAGACCCTCATGACCTCCACCTCCAAGGGGTGAAGGAACTCGGTGCTGTGGTGCTCATTGGTAATGATACCGTCGGCGGTCGGGATTACTCCAAAGAAGAAAATGACCAGCTGGTCCGTGGTCAGGCTATCTATCGTGAACTCTGCTTCGCTTGCCACGGCTACGACGGGAAGGGCATGCCCATGGACGGGCCTAAGCCTGGCATGACCATTGCGCCGCCTTTGGCGAATTCCACGAACGTCCGCAGTCACCGCGATGCCATCATCCGCGTCCTTCTCAACGGCCTGACTGGTCCGGTCGCGGGGAAGACCTACGACTCCCAGATGGTTCCGATGCCGATGTACGACGATAAGTGGATCGCGGACGTCGCGACCTATGTCCGCAACTCCTTTGGCAATCGTGGCGCAGTCATTTCGGTCGCCGACGTCGCCCGCGTACGCAAGGAAGTTGCTACGGTGACGCAGCCTTGGACCGTCGAGTCACTGGCGGCGGCTTTACCCAAGGTGGTGAAGCCTGTCGCGGAGTGGAAGGTCACCGCTAGCGATGAACTCGAACTCGCCCAGAAGGGGTGCGATGGCGACATGAAGACCCGCTGGGAGACCAAGGCCAATCAGAAGAAGGGCATGTGGTATCAGGTCGAACTACCGGAAGCCAAGACTGTCTCGGGTCTCCGTCTCGACGATTCCGCCCGTCCCAGTGCCTCGCCTAAGTCCTACAAGGTGGAAGGATCGGTCGACGGCAAGAAGTGGATTGCTCTCGGCAGTACGCGCGGACTGCCAGGTCTTTCCGAGACTTACTTCGCCAAGGAGACGCCCGTAAAGTTCCTTAAGGTCACGATCGCCGACGCTCAGAATAATCAGCCTTGGGCGATCCAGGAGTTCCAACTCCTCGGTCGCTAAGTGCTCCCGCCCTCCAATGAAATCTCTGCTCGTTCTCGCCCTCGCTCCCTTGGCCGCTTTTGCGGCCGACGCGCCTAAGCCAGCTGCCCCCGCTATTCCTGCGGAGTCCATTGCGAAGAAGGGCGAGTTGCTCTTCTCCGATGACTTCGAAGGGAAAGGCGCACCCGATAAGCGCTGGGTTAAGGTAGTGCCGACGTTTGCCGTGGTGGACGGCGTGCTTAAGGGCACCCAGACGCGCGACAAGGCCATCCCGGCTACGGATGGTAAGCCCGCGGTCACCGCGCACGCCGCCGTACATGGTTTGGATGTCCCCACCAAGGATAGCATCGTAGAACTAAAGGTCCGCTTCGACGGCGCGACGATGATCGATGTCGAGCTCGACGACCGTAAGTATACGGGCTGCCACTACGGCCACATTTGCCGTGCTCAGCTACGCTTTAATCCGAAGGACAAGTCGTTCTCCGCCGTTATTATTGACGAGAAAGACGGCAATATGCGTAACGACATCTACGCGATGAAGAAGGATCCCGCCAAGAAAGCCGAGGTCGCCAAGCTGCTCGTGGGCCGTCAGGCGACCTTCCCGGTCAAGCTGGCGCTAGAGCAGGGCAAGTGGTTTACCGTGGTCGTTGAGACCGTCGGCGAAGAAATGCGTATGACCGTGGACGGCACCCCCGTCGCCTACCTTAAGTCCTCGGGCATCGCCCACGCTACCAAGTCGCGCTTCGAATTTGGCGTGGCGGGTAAGGATGGCTGCATCGATGACCTGAAGATCTGGGCAGCGACGCCGGCCAAGTAAGCTTTAGCCGAGCGACTGCAGTAACGACTCCAGCTCACGGCCATACTTCACATACGATGCGAAGCGTTCCTCGGGCGAGGCCTTGGTGCCTTCGCCGAGGTGGACGATGCTGGCTACATGCGGTTCGATGGACACGCCGGCCGTGTAGCCATTGTGCAAGAGGTCGGCGAGGATCTCGCGGACCGAGGCATCACCTTGTCCGGGGTAGGTGAAGGCGTTGCTCTTGCCGCCGGCCGGGTTACGGCGCGCGTCCTTGACGTGGACGTAGGCGATGAAGGGCTTCACGGCCTCGTAGAAGGGTAGGGTCGGGAGGCCGTAAGAGACGGTATTCCCGATGTCGAAGAGGTACCGGACGTTCGGGTGGTCGACCGATTCCATGAAGGCACGGGCGTTGTCCGGCGATGTGCCGCCCCAGCCTTCGCAGTTTTCGTGCAGGAGCACGATGTCGGCGTCGGCGGCGAGCTTGGCCAGCTCACGGGTGCGGCGGATGCCTTCATCACGCCATACTTGGTCGGAGGTGCCAGCTTGCATCCAGCCCATCGTGCGGACGAAGCGCGTTTGTGCGCGGTGCATGCGTGGGATGAGCACGCGAAGGTCAGCGAGGTCGAGGGCGAAGTCCCCGTTGATGGGGCGACTCCAGTTGCCAATGGCGGAGGCGAAGCCGCTCACCCGCATCCGGGCGTGCTCGATGGCGTCCATCGCACGGGCAAACTCGTCGTCAGTCACCGCTGCGCTGGAGCATTGTTTACCGTTCAGGAGTCGCAGTTCGAGGGCGGACCAGCCTAGTTCGCGGTGGGCGGCAATTTGGCTGTCGATGCCATCGGCCGCTTCGTCAGCGAGTCCGGAAAGGGGAAACATGGTTAGGAGTTAGCGGGCGTCGGTCGGGCTGACAAGCCGCATGCGGCTTAGCGAGCGGGGGCGGGGTAGCGTGCGCCGACGACTTCCTTGGTCTTTCGTTCGATCGAGTAGAGCACGAACCCCTTGTCTTTGCCGCCCGCCGTGCGGTCCTCATCGAAGGCCTGGCCGGCGGTTAAGAAGCCCCAGGTCGCCTCCCAACGGGCTTCGCCGCCCGCTGCGGGTAAGGCTAGGGCATAAAGTTCACGGGCATCGTGTCCGCTGACTAGGAGCTGTTCACCGCCGACGAGGCAAGCGCCCGAAGAACTCGAGCGAGCAAAGCGCTTGAGGATTTCCGCGGGAAAAGACCAGCGTCGTCGCTCCTTCCAGTCTTGATCAAACTGCACGATACGGCTGAGGGCATTATCACTCAGAAGCGAGTAGTGCGCGAAGCAGGTTAACCAACCGCCTTGATAAGGGAGCGCCCAAGTCAGCGAGCCCGGCGGATTGGTGAAGACGTGTCTACCGATTGGCTGTAACGTCGCCGCATCAAAGATCTCCACGCTACTCTCGTCAGGCTTCAGCGGGAAATTGGAGTGGGCGCAGTAGAGTTTGCCACCAATCACTACCCCAGCGTTGAGGTGCTTAATCTTGGAGTCCTTCGGGGCCGTCCATGCGGCGACTTTCGTGCCGTCGGCCTTCCGGTATTTGCCGAGCGCGTGGTCAGCGATTACATACACGAATTCGGAGTCCACGGTTACTCCTTGGACAGCTTCGTTTGCAGGGAAGCGGGCGACCTCGGTGGGTGCTGGGCCTTTGACTGGCTCGGCGTCGACGCCGCAAGCAAAGGACAGGCCTGAGACTAGAAGGAGCGCAGAAAGACGCATTTAGGCAGGCTGGTGACATCTTGAACGGAAGCAAGGGCAGGGTTGACTCATCGGGGTGACTTGCAGTCACTGGAAGGCATGCAACGCCTCCTAGGCTGGCTCGGTTTACTCTGCTTATCGTTATTAGCGGCCTATGCAGGTGAGCCCGAGCGGGTGCTCTTTATCGGCAACAGCTATACTTCAGTTAATAAGTTACCGGATGTCTTTGCCGAGGTCGTCAAGAGCGCCGGCTACAAGGTTCCCGTGATTAAATCGGCGACGCCTGGTGGCCAAACTTTGAAGCAACACCTCACCGTCCAGCCCAAGAGCCTGGCTTTGATTGATGAAGGTAAGTGGGACATCGTCGTCCTGCAGGGGCAGAGCCAAGAGCCGGCCCTCGCAGAGGACAGTCCCGCTATTCGCACCGATTTCGTCGAGAGCGCCGCAGCTCTCTGTCAGCGTATTCGGGCTAAAAGCCCGCAAGTGCGGATTGTCTTTTACCAGACCTGGGCCCGCCATCCCGATTTATGGAGTAGTAAGGGTAAGGACGGCAATACGGCTGCCGGCAAGGACCCAACTGAGATGCAGGCCCGCCTCCGTCTTTGGTATGGCAATGTCGCCAAGGCCAACGACGCGCTCGTTGCCCCGGTGGGCGATGCGTGGGAACGTAACTATCAGTCTAAGCAACCCTACCGCCTGCACGTCGCCGATAATTCTCACCCAGATTTCAACGGTACTTACCTCGCCGCACTAGTCATGTATAAGACCATCTACCAACCCAAGGATGTCGCCGTCTCCTATCGCGGTAAACTGACCGAGGCGGAGGCCAAGGCCCTACAGGTATTCGTCAAATGAAAGCAGCCCTCGCCATTCTTTGGGCCAGCTGTGCGGTCCTACACGGTGCCGAGCCCTCGCCGATCGTCATCGCCCACCGCGGTGCGAGTGGCTATCTCCCCGAGCATACTTTAGCCGCCAAGGCTTTGGCGTATGCGCAAGGGGCCGACTACCTCGAGCAAGACCTCGTCCTAACCAAGGATGGGGTGCCGATTGTGCAGCATGACGTCACGCTGGATAGCACGACCGATGTCGCTAGCCGCTTCCCGGGTCGGCAGCGCGCGAACGGTAGTTTCTACGCCATCGATTTCACCTTGGCAGAGATTCGTCAGTTACGCGTGCTGGAACGCTTTAATCCCAAGACTGGCAAGGCCGTGTATCCCGGACGTTTCCCCGCTGGTGTCGGTGAGTTCCGGATTAATACTTTCGAAGAGGAAATCATCTTTATCCAAGGTCTCAACAAGAGTACTGGACGGAAGGTTGGTATCTACCCAGAAGTAAAACTGGCCGGCTGGCATCGGCAGGAAGGGCAGGATCTATCGAAGGCCATGTTGGCGGTCTTGGCTCGGTATGGTTATGCGACTAAGAGTGACCTCTGTTACGTGCAGTGCTTCGAATATACCGAGCTCCAACGCTTGCGGAACGAGCTGGGCTGGAAAGGTCGGCTAGTCTTTCTCAGCGGAGGCAAGACGCCGCTCATCGACACCGATGATGGCTTGAAGGGGATTGCCAAGGTTGTCGATGGCATCGGTCCGGCGCTTTCCGCTATTGCCGAGGGTCGCAAGCCAACTGGTCTGGTCGCACGCGCCCAGGCAGTCGGGCTTAAGGTCCACCCTTATACGTTTAGGATCGAGGCTTTGCCCAAGGGCTTCACTGACGGTAAGGATTACCACCGCTTCCTGATGCAGGAGGCCAAGGTAGACGGGCTTTTTACCGACTTTCCCGACGTCGGGCGCTGAGCCCTTGAGGGTTTGACCCGGGGTGGTCGTAGTCATCGTGGAGTCTCGGTCCACTGCGATCGTCCCCCTCTCCATGCTCGTCAGTATCTTCAATGATGTCATCGGACCCGTGATGCGCGGTCCCTCTAGTTCGCATTGTGCGGCGGCCCTGCGTATCGGCCGTTTAGGCCGTGACCTCATGGGCGGCGAGATTGCCGAGGTCTTGGTCGAATTCGATGTGCATGGCTCTTTGCCAACGACGCATGACACCCAAGGGTCTGATATGGGCCTGTTCGGCGGCTTGCTGGGCTGGGAAGCGGACGACGATCGTCTGCCCGACTCCATGCGCATTATCCAAGAGGGCGGGGTGAAGGTGCGTATTGAGACAGTCGACGTCCGTGATGAGCATCCCAATACCTATCGCCTGACGTTGAAGAACAATCGCGGCACGCACTTCCTTAAGGCCATCTCCACCGGCGGTGGTATGATGGAAGTCGTCGAGATCGACGGCGTGCCGGTTTCTTTGCACGGCGATGCGCATGTCGTACTCGCCTGGTCGGATCTTTCGTCATCCGCTTTAGCGGATGCCTTGGCACCAGTGATTGCGGACACGATTCGTTGCCAAGCGGTCGGCTCTGGGTCTTTAGCTATCTTGGCTGACCTGCGACCACTTGCCGAAGCCCCGTTAGCGGCGATGCTGGCGAAGGGTCAGTTGCGTGCGCTCCGTCGTCTCTCGCCCGTCCTGCCGGTCCTCTCCAGTCGCGCTAGTCACGTTCCTTTTAGCACCTGCGCCGAACTCCTCGCTGTGCATGCCAAGGCCCCCGCACCGCTCTGGAAGCATGCCGTCGCCTATGAGGCTGCGCGTGGTGGCCTGACCGAAGCGGAAGTCGTCGCAAAGATGGTCGCCTTGGTGTGCATCCTCCGTCGCTCCATCGCCCAAGGCCTGGCCGGCACGCATTACGAAGACCGCGTCCTTGGTTTCCAGTCGGGCGGGTTCGCTCGCGAGCTAGCGGCAGGCCGCTTACTCGATGCGGGCTCGTTGAACCGAGGAATTCTGTATGTCACGGCCATGATGGAAGTGAAGAGCAGCATGGGCGTTATCATCGCCATGCCGACTGCTGGTGCCTGCGCGGCCTTGCCTGGCATCGTGATTGCCCTCGCTGAAGATCGGAAGCAGAGCGACGAAGACGTCGCTCGTGCCTTACTCGCCGCTGGTCTCATCGGCGTCTTTATTGCGACCGCTTGGACCTTTGCCGCGGAAGTCGGTGGCTGTCAGGCTGAAGGCGGTTCCGCTGCGGCCATGGCGGGCGCTGCGCTTGTGACTTTGTCCGGCGGTGATACCCCGCAGGCCTGCGCTGCGGCTTCCATGGCCATGCAGAGCATGATTGGCTTAATCTGTGACCCGATTGCTAACCGAGTCGAGGCCCCGTGCCTCGGGAAGAACGTTATGGCCGCCGCCAATGCGCTCTCCTGTGCTAACATGGCCCTATCTGGCTTCGACCAGGTCATTCCGTTCGATGAAGTCATCGCCACCGCCAAGCGAGTCTCCGCGCAGATGCCGCGTGAGCTCCGCTGCACGGCCTTGGGCGGGCTATCCATTACCCCGACCTCGCTCGCTATCGAGCAACGCCTCCTCGCCAAGCGCGGTTGCGGCACCGGCAGTTGCGGCTGCGGCTAAACTTTCTCCTTATGCGATCCATCCTGCTTCTCTTCCTTGCCTTTTCGGGTGTTTTACGAGCCGCAGGGTTGCCCGCTGATTTCGTCACGGAACAGCCGAAGCTCCAAGCCGTGCTAACGGGGCGAGTGTCGACCTTAGCGATACAGGGTTCGGCAGACCTCCGGGAATTTGAATCGGAAGCAGGAGTCGGTTTGACCCTTTTGCGCTACCAGCTGTTGCGTAAGGTCGGCACGCCGGCTTTGCAGGATTTCCGTAAAGACCGAGCACAAGAGGCTTTCCTGGTTTGGCTCTGGGATAATCCGTCAGCACTCCACCTCTTCTTGGAAGGCGCGACGCCGTTGGGCTTAACGCAGCGCGATGAAGATAAAGCGCTGATTAAGGCGGAGACCTTGGCACTGTGGTCGCAGCTTTGGAATGCCGACCCGGAGTCGCGTGAGGGGTTGTTTCTAAGGTTGGCGATCGCCACGGCCCTGTTGCCTCCGGGCCAGGGTAATCACGGCGCTGGTCAGCAGGTGCCGCCTCCGAGCCCCACGAAACGTTACCAGCATTTCAAGCAGGCCTACCTAGCGAAGGAACTCTATCCTAGTTTCGTCCATCACTCCGTCTGGGAGTATATGCAGGTCGTTTCTTCGCCGGCTTCGGATGCGGACTTGGCGTGGACGCGTCAGGTTGTGAATACATGGCGCCCTGATCTTCGGGCTAAAGAGCAGGTCGTGAAGACCGTTAGCGAAGTGAAGTACGGCAACTCACCGCATCCCTATGGCGACTATAAGGACGTCCTGAATGGTGGCGGCAAGTGTGGCCCGCGTTCCTCTTGGGGCGTCATGGTGTGCCAAGCCTTCGGCATACCGGCGGTCGGGGTAGGTCAGCCTGGCCACGCCTGTGTGGCGTTTAAGACGGCGTACCCAGAGACCCAGCCTCAGCCTGGTAATATCTGGAAGGTCGATTACGGCGCTGGCTGGGAGAAGTCCCGCATCTATGGGTTGAGCGGGACCGATTTCCTCCAAGCAATTGCCTCACGGTCGCGGAGCGCTGAGTTCACCCGGACGGAGCGCCTGCGTTGGTTGGCGGCGGCCGTCACTGGTTCCGTCAGTGCGGAGAAACTGACGAGCTTGAAGGCCCTCTTAACTACCCAGATGAAGGATCTCCGTCTCGCCAAGCCCGTGTTCGGCGAAGGCGACAATGCCGCCGAAGCCGAACGCGAGCCTGCGACCAAACCAGCGGCCCCCTTGGCGAACAAGGCCGCCGCGAGCCGCGTGGGGGCGGGTATCGTAGCCATTCCCGCGACAGCCTTCAGCAAATTAGGGGGTGCTCGCGTGCATGAAAGCACGGGGGGCGGCCGTCAGGTGTATTTTGAGAAGAACGCTCCCAACACGTGGGCCGAGTATCCGCTCGAGGTAAGCAAGGCCGGCAAGTATCTGGTCGTTCTGCAGGCCGCGACGCCGAACACCGGCCAAGCGGTGGACTTGTTAGTCGATGGTCGTAAACTCGCTACCTTGGCCATTCCCAATTCCTTGGGCCTCTGGGCGGAGACGCCTCCGGTCGAAGTCGAGTTGGCGGCTGGGCCCCAGGTTCTGCGATTCGCGGTGCCGTCACAGCGAGGCCTCGCCGTGAAGCAGATTAAACTGCAGGCCCGCTGATTAGCGTGCTTTGGCCGTAGTGCCGCCCGTGATGAATTCCGCCGGGTAGCGAATCTGACTGCGGTCAGCCCGGCCGCGCTGGGCGGACGTTGCCCAACGCAAGGTCCGTCGGACAATCGGTTCAGGAGACCAGCTGATATGTGCGACGCTTGGGAGGAACCAGGCAAAGGTGGGGTCGGCGTTGTCAGCAATGAGCGAGACATCCTCCGGCACCCGTAGTTGTTTTTGTGCAAGGAATTGCTGCACTGCCATGTAGAGTGGCACCTCATTGATGATCAGGGCCGTCGGCGGCGTCACGCGGAAGAGCGACGATAGGAGGTCGTGGAGTCCTTGGGGGGTCTCCGTCCAGTCCGGCAGGTTAAAGTCGCCTGCGGCCACGCCTGCGGCCTTTAACTCGTCCAGGAAAGCTTGTTCAGGTTGGCCGGGCTGGGGTAAGCGACGAGGCTTGCGGCAGAGGTTCACGATGCGTCGGTGGCCGAGCTGAAGCAGGTGCTTGGTCGCCGCCCTTGCCGCGGTCGCCATATCGGGCGCGACGCTGGCGATGGGGACTTCGTTAGAGCGACCGAAGATGGCGAGGGCAGGGAAGGGCTGTTCGGCAAACCATTCAATCACGGGCTTCGAGCCACCGAAGACAATCCAAGCATTGGCTTCCTCGCTTAGGATATAGCGCGCGACGCGGGCACGGTCGTGGTGGAGCGACTTCAATGTCTCGGTGGAGAAGAAGACGTTGAGACCGGATTTCTCGAGCCGGTGGCGGATTTCCTGGACGAGCTGCTGCACCTTGGCGTTCTCGTCGGCCAAGGGTTCATTGAGCAGGAGGCCAATACGGAAGGTGTCTTTGGCGCGAGGGGCTTTGGCCGCGACGTGCCGGGAACGTTTGTCCTGACTCAGTTCAACCAGACCCTCCTTTTCGATGAGACGCAGGGAGGCGCGGAGGGTATGGGTCGAGACCCCGAGTTCCTGCGACAACCGGACGACTCCAGGCAGGCGGCCCTTCCAGCGCCCTTGGCGGATACCATCCCGCAGATGCTGGGCAGTCTGCTGGGCAATCGATAGCCGGCGGAAGGTTTTCATGGCGGAGGACGGACAGAGGGAATTTATTGCCCCCTTGGTAGGCTGCAAGGGTGAGCCGACGGCAATCGCAGGGGCGGTAGGGGGAAATCTTTGCCCTATAAAGCCGTCCGTGCAAAGCTATTGCGGCCTGTGGCGGATATTCCATCTTGGGGTCACCCCACTCTTATGCGTCTCCTTTGCATCCTATTGGCTGCCTGTCTCAGCCCGTTCCTGCCCCTCCAGGCCGAAGACTTCTCCGCTTGGTCTGGCCGCGGTAGCGTCTGGTTGTTGACCGATAAGGAAGGCGCCGATCTCCCGGCCACGGCGGTGGTGCGTGAGTTCCCGGTGTTGCTGCGTCTCCATGGGGACACGTTTCCGTTCGGAGCGGTGCAGGCCAAGGGCGAGGACCTGCGCGTGACTGATGCCGCTGGCCGCACCTTGTCGTTGCAAATTGAATCGTGGGATAAGGTCGCTGGTGAAGCGGTCGTGTGGGTGCGCGTTCCGGAGATCCGTGGTGCGGCCCGTCAGGAACTCAAACTGTACTGGGGTAATGCCCAAGCGAAGCCCGTCTCCGATGGCTCGAAGGTTTTCGCGCGCGACAATGGCTACCTCAGCGTCTGGCATCTGGGTCAAGAGGTGAAGGACGAGGTTGGTACGTTGCCGTCTAAAGTTGTCGGCACGAAGCCCGTTCCTGGGCTGATTGGCGAGGCGCGCTCGTTCGCCGGCAAGGAAGGTATCTTCAGTGGCGATAAGATCACCAGTTATCCGACGGACGCCTCCAGCCATACCACCTCGGCCTGGATTAAGCCTACCCGGAGCAATACGACCATCATTTCTTGGGGCAATGAGGCTGGCGGACGTGGCAGCAAGGTGCGCTTCCAGCTACGCGCCCCCCAGCACCTGCACGTCGACAGTAATTTCTCCGATGTCGATGGCCCGTCGAACCTAGCGCCCGACGAGTGGCATTACGTCACGCATACCTACGATAAGAACGACGGTCGAATTTACCTGAATGGCAAACTGGACGGCAAGGCCAGCCCGACGCTCAATATTAAGTCTCCCGCCCGCCTCTGGATTGGCGGTTGGTATGATGTCTATAGCTACGAGGGTGAAATGGACGAGGTGCGGGTCTCCTCGGTCGCGCGTTCGCCGGAATGGGTGCAGCTCGAGTATGCGAACCAAGTGAAGAACCAGAGCTTGGTCGGACATGTCGTCATGCAAGGTGGAGAGGTGACCCTGTCTGCGGATCGCCTGGTCCTAAATCAAGGGGAAGCCGTGACCTACAAGGCCAACCTGCCGGGAGCCTTGTCGGTCAGTTGGACTGGGGCGCAGGGACAGGTCATTGCCGGCCGTATGGGCTTCAGTGAGGCGGTGGACTTGTTACCCCCTGGAAAAACGGAATTTCGTGGAACATGCCGCTTCTCGGCTGTCATGCCACAAGGCGTCATTCAGAAATCCGTCGAGGTAACTTGGAAGCGCGTCTTCCCCGAGCCAGTGCTGAAGTTGGCTGTACCGAAGACATGGGACGGACGGACCGAGCTCCGCCTTAAGCTGGATGTCGTGAACGGTGAGCAGTTGAAGGCCCTGAAAGATGGCAAGCGCACCTACCGTTGGGAAGTTAGCGGTGCGCCGGTCATCTCCGAGGTCGATGGCGATACGCTGATTCTTAAGCGTGCGATGGGCGCCGGACGTTTGAAAATCTTAGCTTTCTTTGGCTCGCAGCGGGCGGGTGGAGAGCAGGTGGGCGCGGAAATTCAAGTCGCTGAGCAGTCGTTGGATTCTTGGGTCGCTCGTCCGGAGCCGGCCGAGGAGTTACCGATGGATGGTCAATTCTATGCCCGCGAGGGCGATGGCCTGGGCAAGCTCTATTGTAAGGGTACCTTGGCTGTGCCGGCGCAGAAGCTGACGCTTAAACTGTACGCAGACGATAAGCTTGTCGCTGAAGTCACGCAGGCACCGCAGGAAGGGAAGGGCTACCGCTTCGTGCAGACGCTCAAGGCTGGCCTCATCCGCTACCGTGTGGAACTCCTCGCCGACGGTAAGCCCGTGCACGCGGCCACCGACCTCGTTTGCGGGGATGCCTTCATCATTCAAGGACAGTCTAATGCCGTCGCCAATGACTTCGGAAAGGAAAATCCCCTTCAGCCCAACCCGTGGGTGCGGACCTTCGGTGCAACCGATGGCAGCCCCAATGGTTCTCGTCAGAAAGTATGGGGTCCAGCGGAAGCCCGGGCGCGTGGTGGCCGTTTGGAAATCGGTTTCTGGGGGATGGAACTCGGACGTCGACTCGTTGAATCGCAGCAGGTCCCTATCTGCCTAATCAACGGGGCCGTCGGCGGCACCCGCATCGATACGCATCAACGAGACGGCGCCGACCCGACGAACGCGGCCACCATCTACGGACGGTTACTTTGGCGTGTGCGCGCTGCCGGACTCGACCACGGCATCCGCGGCATTCTTTGGCATCAAGGAGAGAACGACCAAGGTGCCGATGGCCCCGATGGTACTTATGGTTTCGTGCACTACCGGAAGTATTTCGACCAGATGGCCGGTTCGTGGCGCCAAGATTACCCGAACGCGCAGCGCCTGCACCTCTTCCAGATTTGGCCGAAGTCCTGCTCCATGGGTGTTAATGGTTCGGACAATTACCTCCGCGAAGAACAACGTAAGCTGAAGAGCGCCTACACTTACCTCGACGTCATGCCCACGCTGGGCATCCGTCCACCGGGCGGTTGCCACTTCCCGGCGGGGGGCTACGCCGAGTTTGCCAAGCTCATGACGCCGCTCATCGAACGCGACCATTATGGCGTGAAGCACGTCCAGCCGGTGTCGGCCCCGAATATTCTTTCGGTGCAACGCGTCGGCGACAAACAGGACACGGTCGTTCTAACCTTTGACCAGCCCGTCGTGTGGCGTGACGAATTAGCCGCGGAGTTTTCGTTCGAAGTCAGCCCGGAGTTCGCGGCCCAACCTCTTATGGTTAAAGTCGTCGGTGGTTCCGCGCAGGGATCCACTCTGACTCTGCGTTTAAGCGGTAGTCTGCCGAATAGTGGGAGCGTGTTGAGCTACCTTGACAGCAAGAGCTGGAGCCAGGACCGCTTGGTGATGGGTGCGAACGGACTCCCCGCGCTGACCTTCCGGTCCGTGCCTATCCGATGACCCTGAAGCGTATGCTGTTAGCCTTGGTGGTCGCTTCGGTCGCCTTATCGGCGGCCGACGAGGCCCCTGTTCAGGCCCGCGTCACGCCCAAGGCTATCGAGTTACCGGCGTTCGACCTCAACCATCCCCCGCGCAAATACAGCGAGCGCGTGTTGGCTGGGTGGAACGTCTTTGTGGAGAAGCAGTTGATCGATGAAGACCCCGCCACCGCCCAGCAGGTGATCGCTAAACTTGAAGCCAAGCTCGGCGAAGTCGCCCAGGCTTTGCCATCTCCGGCGGTCAAGGCACTCCAAGGGGTGAAGATTTTCCTGCTCTACGGCCCCAAGGCCACCGGGGGCGGTCGGAACTCGAGCTTCCAGTATTTCCGACCCGGTGCGCCGAAGTATTCGCCCAACCTCGATGAGCGGATGTCGAACAGCGTCCTCATCTTCAGTGCCTATAATTATAATTACCTTGATCCGCTGTGGTCGGTGAAAGGCCTCGTGCACGAACTTGCCCATGCGTGGCACTTCTTGCACTGGAAGGAAAAGGAGCCGGGTATCTACGATGCCTGGGCTGCCGCCATGAAGGCGGGCCTGTATAAGAGCGACGTCGCTGCCGATGCGAAGAACATCAAGACCCTCCGCTACGCCGCGCAGAACCAATTGGAATACTTCGCGGAACTCTCGGCCATGTACTTTGTCGGCTGCAACTACCCGCCCGCGAATCGGTCCGAGCTTAAGGCCTACGACCCAGTTGGGTACGACATGATAGAGCGCTACTGGGGCATAGGTCGTGCTTCACCTGCCGATAGCGCTCCGCCGTCGCGCTAGCCTAGCGGTTGATTGGCACGAAGTATTCGAAGTAGCCGATCATCATCTCGTCGTAAGTCTGCGGGCCCCAGCGCACCAGCTTGGTGGGATCTGGGTTGGACTTATTGTCAGCGCTATTATCAAAGACTGCCGTGATGCGGACCGTGCTCCCGCGGGGGAGGATCCGTGGTTGCTTGAAGTCGTAGCGGAGCTGCCAGTTAAAATCGTAGTTTGGCAGGTCGAGTAATGTCTCAGTTTTGCCATCGGGTGTCGTTAGCTCGAACTTGAACGCCTTGCCGCGGACGTGCATGTGGGCGAGCAGGCTCGTGACCGCGAGATCGACGGGCACCGGGCGGGTGATGGTCTCCACGTGGTTGGCGGCGCCCGGCGGAATCTTCAGGAACACATTCGGTACGGCGACAGTGCGTATTTCGTACTTTGGTGGAGACTTGGCGTAGATCAGGCCGAGGCGAAGCCGTTCCTTGGTGGCGGTGCCGTTGGGCGTGTAGTGGATTTGAAAGTTCACTTTAGCGCCGGCGGGCAGCTTGCGCGCAAACCCCTCTGGGAAAACATAGGAGCCGTTGCCCGGGACGTAGGCGGCCCAGTAGCTCTCGTGGTCGGCGACCTTTTCGTTCTTCTCGTGCACCGTCACAATCACGTGGTGGACGACCTCGCGGGCGGACGGAAGAATTTCGAAGGCTGCGACCCACTTGTCTTCCGTTAGTGTGGTCTGCACCACATCGCGCTGGTAAGGCAGGTAGCCGGTAGCCTTGATGTCATAGGCCTTGCTTAGGGGGATGATGAGGTCTGGCTGACCGATGGACCATTCCGACGGGTAGGTCAGGCGACGCGGGGCGTCGGCGGGATTGCCCAACGGCCGGTCGGAAGAGTCGATCCAGGCGAGCAGGTCGGTCTTGTCGCGTTCGCTGAGTGAGCAGTCGTTAGCCCAGGGGTTGGGCTTGCCGGGTGCTTCGGGGGCAGCGAACCAGGGTGGCATGAGGCCCTGCGAGACCACGCGGCGGATGACCTTGGTGCGGTCTTTGACCCCGATGAGGCTATCTAGCGCAAAGGGTGCGATGCCACCGCCGTGGTGGCAGGACACGCAGTTCTGTTGGAGGATACGGGCGACGTCCCCGTAGTAGGTGACCTTGGTCGGAGCGGCCGTTGGTTTCGGTCCGAGGTCGAGCTCGCAGCCCGGGGCGGAGGTGGCGGCGGTAGTTACGGCGCGTCCGGCGAGGAAGTCGACGATCGCATCCTTGAGGTAAGTGCGGCGCGGGGTTTCGCGGTTGTAGTTCGTGCCGTATTGGTCGTCGAGGGCGCCGCAGTAGAGTAGGGTGCGCGTGGCATCGAGTAGGAATACTTCCGTGGTCGTGCGGGCGCCCAGGGTGCGGGACAGGGTGAGGTCTTTGTCGTGCACGTAGAGCCCGCGGTAACCTGCGGACTTCAATTGCGCGCGGATGGCATCGGTCGTCTCGCTGGCGTAAGGATTGACTAGAATCAGCGTGAGCCCTTGGGCCTGAAGTTGCGCCTCCAGTGAAACGAGACTGGGTAGGTAGCGCTTACTGACCGGACACGTGCTGCTGGTCATGGCTAGGACGACTCCCTTAGACGCTTTGTAGGACGATAGCCGATGGCTTTGCCCTTGAAGGTCGGTGAACGTTGCGTCGGGGATGAGGCGGCCAACTCCTAGGTCGCCTGGTTTCTGAATGAGTGGGCCGGGTGCTTTGAGCGCGGCGAGTTCATCGGCCGGCACCGCGGCGCCCTGGCCGGACACCTTGCGGTATTCTTCGAGGGTGATGCCACCATCTTGATTAACGTCGAATTTCTCGAAGATCTTCGGTATCGGTAATTCCGCGGGCGTGACCGTGCCGTCGCCGTTGCGGTCATAGCGTCGAAACAAGGCGTCCCCCGCCGGAGCCTGGGCGAGCAGCGTGCTCGCCATGAGGAGGCCCAGTAGGGAGGTCTTCATCGAACCAGTCTAGGCTTAGCGGGCAGGCTCTTCACGACGGGCCGGGGTCTGTTCACCACGGCGGACCTGCGGCTGATTCTGGACTGCGACCGCTTTGTGCATTTTCTCGAAAAGTGGTGCGAGCGAAGGATCGAGCTTAAGGGCGGCGTCTTGGGTCAACTCATGTTCCTTGCGCGTGGCTTCCTCGGCAGACTTGCGGGCCTTGAGGGCCACTTCGCGGGCTTCCTTAAGGTCGGCATTGTCCTTCAGCTTTTCCATGGTCGCTTGGAGCTTGTGCTGTTCGTCAGGCGTCAAGGCGTTGGTGCGACGCTGGACCTGATTCTGAGGCTGAGCATTGGCGACTCGACCCGGCTCGATGGGAGCCCCTTGCCCCTTGCCGAATGGGGGCTGGATAGTGCGACCAGGGGCGACGGGGTCTTGGCCGGGGTTGCCCGGGATGAAGTCAGGCTTGGCAGGGATGGGGCCGTTCTGGCCGCCTTGGGGCGGGATGTAGACCCAGCCGCTCAGTGGGGTGGCGGTGGGAGTGCGGTCGCCTTGGCGTTGGACGCTGGGTCTATCGCTGTTGCCGCCTTGGGCGTTGGCCCGGTCACGCTGGGGGCGTTCGACCTGCGGTTGCGGGTTCCGCGGCGGGGTGTCGCCTTGGGGGGCGTCAGCGGCAGCGAGCAGGGTGGCGGTGAGGAGCCAGCAGGCGAGGGGGGTGGGGTTCATATGTAGAATATAACAACGGCCTCCCCGAGAAGTTGCGAGGAAGGAAAGAGGTTTGAATGCCCGGCGGACTGTCTAAAGATGCGGCCTTCTCCGATGCGTGCCTTTCACTTACTCGGCCTCTTGGTCGCCCTAAGCCCTTTGGGTGCTGCCGATCCTGTCGCCCCCACCCGTAAACCTAATGTCCTGTTCATCGCCGTCGACGACATGAACAATGACCTCGCCTGCTACGGACACCCTTTCGTCAAGTCCCCGAATATCGATCGGCTCGCTGCCCGCGGGGTGCGTTTTGATAAGGCCTATTGTCAGATGCCGTGGTGCTCGCCGAGCCGGGCCTCGCTGATGACGGGACTTCGTCCCGATACGACCCGGGTCATGGACCTGAACTACGACTTCCGGCAAGGCATGCCGAATGTGGTGACGCTGCCGCAGGCCTTCCGAAAGGCCGGCTACTACGCGGCCCGCGTTGGTAAGATCTACCACTACGGTAACCCAGGTGACATCGGCACGAGTGGTCTAGATGACTCGGCCTCCTGGCAGGAAGTCGTGAATCCTGCCGGCCGCGATAAGACGTCCCTCGAGCGTGATATCTTAATCATGAAGCCGACGTCGGGTTTGGGTTCCTCGATGTCCCTCCTGGCGGACAAGACCGGGAAGGATGAGGACCATACGGATGGTAAGGTTGCGACTGAGGCTATCAAACTGCTGGAGGCGCACAAAGATAAGCCCTTCTTCCTCGCGGTTGGTTTCTATAAACCCCACTGCCCGTGGGTCGCCCCACAGAAGTGGTTCGATATGTACAAACTCAAGGACGAGGTCCTGCCGCCGATCACGGCGGAATGGAAGGCCACCGTGCCTGACGTGGCGTTAGCTTCGACCAAACCCTGGCCCTATAAGGGTGTGACTGCTGAAGAAGCGCGGCAGTGCCGGTTGGCCTACCACGCCACGATTTCCTTCGTCGATGCCCAGATTGGTCGAGTGGTCGATGCCTTGGATCGGTTGGGCTTGGCCGATAACACCATTATCGTCTTCTGGAGTGACCATGGTTATCACTTAGGTGAACACGGCCTCTGGATGAAGCAGAGCTGCTACGAAGAGTCGACTCGTGTTCCGCTCATTATCGTGGCTCCCAAGGCCGTCGCTGGGAAGGCCAGTCCGCGCACCGTTGAGCTCGTTGACCTCTATCCCACGCTCACGGACTTGGCGGGCGTGGCGGCACCGGCAGGCCTGCAAGGCGTCAGTCTTCGCCCGCTGTTGGCTGACCCGTGGCGACGTGGAATCGCCCGGCGCATTCGCAGGTCATCCGCGGCGGCCTCAATGGCCTGCAGGGCTATTCCATCCGCACAGAACGCTGGCGCTATACCGAATGGGAGGGTGGTACGAATGGCGTTGAACTGTATGACCATGACACCGATCCGCAGGAGATGAAAAATTTGGCGACGGACCCCGCTCATGCGAAAACCGTGGCCGCGCTTCAAGCGCAGGTTCGTGCCATGCACCCAGTGAAGGTTTCGGGCGGCAAGGCTTTGAAACCACATAAAGAGGGCGCCGGGAAGTAGCCGACCGGCGGTCGGCTTGCGGCGGCTGGTCCGGCAGGTGAAGGGTTGATTGTGGTGCGTTTCCGTATGACAGGCGGGCGATTTGACGCCCTTCTGCGTTCGTAATAGAACTTAGTGATGCCCACCGCACCACTCACCGTCTTCTACAGCCCCGCCTATGTCGTCGAAGGGCGGATGGAGACCGTCACCAAGGCGAAGCTCGTCGCCAAGCTGATTGAGTCGGGAAAAGCCGGTGAGGTCCGCCTGCAGGCACCGAAGCTCGCCACCCGTAAGGAACTCGAGCTGATTCATGACCCCGAGTATGTGCGCCGCACCTTCGAGGAAACTGGGGCTTTCCTCGAGGTCGGGCCTTGGTCGTTGCCCTTGCTCAATAGCATTCTCGCCTCGACGGGTGGCATGCGCGATGCCGTGAATGAAGCCCTGCGGACTGGTCGGTCGGGGAGTCTTTCGAGTGGACTGCACCATGCGCGGCGCCGCTCCGGTAATGGCTTTTGCCAGTTTAACGGTTTGGCCCTGGCCGCCTTGGAGGCGCTCAAGAAGGTCAAGACCGTCGGCATCCTCGACCTCGATGCGCACGCGGGAGGCGGCACCTTTGACATCCTGGGCGAGGACCCGCGCGTCTACCTAGCCGACATCACGGTGAACTCCTTCGACTCTTGGGAGCCGACTAATTCCGCTCGTCATTTCTACCATGAAGTCCGCGATCCGCAGAGTTATCTCGGACAGGTCGAGGACGCCTTGCACTTCTTGGGGCCGGTTGACTGCCTGATCTACAACGCGGGCATGGACACCTACGAAAAGGCCGGCGGCCTAAAAGGCATTACGAAAGACATCATTCGGAAGCGCGAGCGCCTAGTCGCCGAGTGGGCGCGGCGCCGGAAGATTCCGCACCTCTTCGCCTTAGCCGGCGGCTACAAGTGGGGCGGTTTAAGTTTGGAACAGATTGCGGAGCTCCACCTAGAGACCGTCCAAGCCTTCGCGCAGTCTTAACCTTCGAGCTTCGGGATGTTCAGCTCCTTGAGCGTGAACAGGCCCTTCTCATTCGGCAGCACGAGGAAGAGTTTACACTCCTTGCTCTGCGCAATCGCGATCATGATGGGCCAATGCGCTTGCGGTACCGCGGCCACGACGAGCATCGGGTCTTCCCCGGCGGACGTGCCAGCCGGTTCCTCGATGGCGACGCCTTTGTGCTCGATATCAAAATTATGGGTCAGCCAGCGGCCGAGCTCTTTGGCGAGCCCACGCATATCGGACTTGCCGACCTCAATCTTGGAGCGATCGACGAGGGCCCAGAGCGGGAGGGCGAAGTTATGTTCCAAGGAGTCCATACGGGACGAGCGGGTTGGAGAGCCTTAGGCCAGTTTGATTAGCTCGGCCGTCGCGGGTACGTCGGAGATAATCTGATCCGGGTCCGGGCCGACGCCAATATAGCGCAGGTTGGGCAGGGAACGGAGCGAGCTACCGCGGGCGGCGAGACGCACGATTTCGGCCATCGTAAAGGCCACGTAACGACGGGCCTCCGGCGGCAGCAGAGCGAAGGAACGGATTGAAGAGATGTCGGACGTCCAGCCTGGCAGGGTGGCGTAGATGGGCTTGAGGGCACGACGGACGGCGTCGTTACGCGGCACGCCCATCACCGTTTGGCCGGCCGCGTCGCGGTAACCCGTGCAGAGCAGTAAGTCGCCGCCCTGCCACGTGCCATGCGGCGAGAGCGCATCGAGTTTGTTTAGGACCAAATCATCATAGCCGCCGTAACGGAGCGCATCGGCCTTCTCGACGAGGTCGGACCAACCCACCATCCGTTGGCGGCCGGTGCTCGTACCGAATTCTAGTTTAGCGAGCGCCTGTTGGAGCGGGTGTGCATCCTCCATCTTCGTCAGGAAGACGTGCGTACCGACCTTCGTGTCGTAGGCCTTACAGCAACCGACTGTGTGGATTGCTTGAACGGGAATCCCGGCGGACTGGAAGAACTCGGGCGTGTAGGTGTGGGAAGCCGTGACGTTCGGGGCGAAGCCGGCGCGCTTATCGAGCCAGTAGGCTTGGCCGAATTCACCAATGATACGGCGGTCGGCCGCGAGGTCGCCGAGGATGCGGTCGCGCACGTCGCCGATGGCGTGGGCTAACTGCTGGCCAGCGGACCAATAGGCGGACAGGACGGCGGCGTGATCGAAGGTGAACGGCTCCTTGCCTGCAAAGCGCGTGAAGTCGAATTCGGCGGCCGTGAAGACGCCCGACTCGATGGCGCCCTTGTTGGCTCGCAGTTCCGCTTCGGTGAGTTTGGCAAAGAGCCCCGCCCACTTTTCGGGAGATAACTTGCAGACCTCGCGGACCGTATCGCCGGCGCGATGAAGGCGGGCGGAGAGACGCTCGGCGTAGGCGGACTGAGCACCGAGGAACTCGGAGTAATAAATCTGCATCTGGCCAACTTCGTCAGCGTAAGCGGGCGTGATGCCACGACCCGTGGAACCGCGGGGCTCTTGGCCAAGCGTATGGATGCGGTAGTCTTCCCAGGCGAGGTCGAGGATGCGGTGGGCGACGTCGCTGACCATGCAGCGCTCATCGATGAGTAGACGGTTAAGGACGGGGATACCGATTTTCTCGAGGGGCAAGGCTTCCCATAATGCTTTACGCGGGTCAGCGACCACCCCCGCGCCGAGGGCGAGGCAGGCCACGTCGTGTTCGGCGACGCCGCCAGGGAGGAGGTTGAGCTTTAGGCCGGCAACCGTGTGGCCGGAGTTAGCACCGCCGTTGACCTTGAGCACTGTACCGACCACGTCCCGACGGCCCGTGAGCAGCTGTAGCTCGCGGACAATCTCCGGGATGAGGCGACCCTTACCCTCGTCTCCCATGCTGATGCCAACGTCGGCGATGAGGTGGCTTTGGAACGGAGTGAGGGCCATGGACAGAAGGGAGTAAAGCGGGCGGGGTGGGCCGTTCGCAAGGCGGAAGGAACGGCTCGGGGCGACTTAGGCCGTGGGGTTCTTCTGGCTCTCGTAGAAGTCATTGATCTTCTTCGAGACGTCGCGGTAGCCAGAGTCGGCCATATAGATGGCCTTATATTCCTCGATGGCTTCCTTGGTGCGGCCCATTTTCTCGTAGGCACCACCCAATTCGTAGATGATATCCTTCTTCAGGTCATTCATCACCGGGACTTCGGACTTCGCGAGGAGGAGCTGGTCGACACCTAAGTCGTACTTGCCGCTGGCGACGAAGCACTTACCAATTGAAAGGATAGAAGCTTGGCGGAACTTCGGGTTACGCTGGGCATACTGCAGCTGCTGGATCGCTTCGTCGAGGCGAGCGGCACCGAAGAGCAAGGAGCCGTATTCGAAACGGAAGGAGTAGTCGTTCGGGTAGCGCTCGACGAGGCTGGCCGTCGTCTGGATGCGGTATTCGGTGAGTTCCTTATCGTTGGCGGCGAGGGCGGCGGCTGCGACGGCATCGCCCGGCGTGGCGGCGAGGTGATCGCGGAGGCCTTTGGAGACCTTCTCATAGCGCTGGGTGATGAGGTCGATTTCCTGACGCTCAAGGGACGAGTCGGCCTTACCGAGGGTCGTGAGGCGTCCGCGCTGGAGCCAGGCGATGGCGCTGTCGAGGTCGCCGGCGGAGACAAACTGGCGGACGATGTCGCGGTAGAGGTCGAGGCTATCCGGCTGGGCCTGAATCTTTTCGGCCAACGCGGCGGCCTGTTCGAGGGCGGTAGTGGAGTCGGTGACCTTGCGGGAAGATTGTTCGAGGCGCAGCGCTTCGTCCTTGTCCTTCAGCTTGGACTGGAAGTCGCCCTTATCTTCCCAGTTGCCCTTCTTCATTGTCTTACTGACGGAGGCCTTGCGGATGCACTCTCCGAGGTCGCCGTTACCAGGGAAAAGTTTAAGACCGGCGTCAGCCGCCGCGAGGGCGAGGTCGTATTCCCCAGCGTTAATCCACGTGTTGGAAAGGTCGGCGTAGTGCTGGACTTGCTTGGGTTCGCTTTGGGTGAGCTCTTCGTAGGCGAACGCGGCGAGTTCGGGGAATTCCAGCTTAAGGGCGGCGGCGGCGATGGTCTTATTCGCGTTCACATCGGCGGGGCTCTTGGCGAGTTTAGCTTCGGCTTCAGCGATGGCAGCGACGGGATCCTTTTCGACCGCCTTGGCGATGCTACCGGAGCTGATGGCGTTGGTAATGCCGTCAAAGAGACCCTTTCTGGTGCCCAAGACTACCTTCTGCGCCTTGCGGAGGGTGCGGCGGACTTCGATGCAACCCAAATTGCGGCTCAGGATGCCCGAAAGGATTTCGATGGCATACTGTGGGTTGGTCTTCAGTTGCTGCTCGGCCGCGGTGATCTGCTTCTGCAGGCGGGGATCGAGGTCAGTAAGGGCGACTTTTTTCATGGATAGTGTAAGATGGACCTGCGAAAACTGACCTTCCCGACGGCGTGGGTCAATCCCTTCGGCGGGAAAAACGCAGGTGGCGGCGGAGGGCAGGGCGCAACGGCGCGGCTATGATTCTCCCGACACAGTCCTTCGCCCCGCATTTGCAGGGGTGAAAGAGGCTCTCGGCTAGCGAAAAACCATAGTCGAAGGTGATTTCCTCGTTGGCGACAATGGCGCGGAAGGCGACCAACCACGGGTGTCCAGCCGCCGTATCGAGAATCAGCTCTGAATTGGGTAAGCAGGAATGGTTGGCGTGGCGGGCAGGGTTTTCGGGCGTCGAGCCATCGAGCCAGACTCCGGGTCTAATTTCCAGCAGGTAGGTGGGCTGTCCTGGGGTACAGACGTCGGGAGGGGTGTTGAGCAGGACGCCACTGTAGGCGGTAATACGTTCGCCTGCGGCGAAGGTGCGCGTAGCGAAAAGCCCCAGCCCGCTAATGGGCGAAGGTTTAGACTCCGTCCCGTTTGCACTCATGCCTCCGGCTTAAGGTCGCGCGTCATCAGAGCCGTGACTCCTGCCCGGGCGTCGAGGCCTTCGAATAGGATACGGTGCAGACAAAAAAGGATGGGCGCGTTGAGCTGGCTCGCCTTGGCCATGCGGGTCAAGGTGTCGGTTGCACGATAGCCTTCCACGGAGTCGCGACGAGTCTCGAGGGCGGTGATGGCACCTGCGGCGTCTTGGGCTACCTGTTCGCCAAAGGAGCGGTTGCGGCTCCAGCCTCCGTGCGCGGTGGCCATGAGGTCGCCAACGCCGCCGAGGCCGAGGAAGGTTTCGGGACGGCCGCCCACGGCGACGCCAACGCGCATCATTTCTTGCAAGGCGCGGGTGAGGAAGGCGGCCTTGGCATTAGAGCCGAGCCCGAGTCCATCGCAGAGGCCAGCACCCACCGCATAGACGTTCTTTAAAGTGCCACCGATCTCGACGCCGGGGAGGTCGGAGGAAGTGTAGGCCCGGAGTGTTGGACCGCTCAGCGCGGCTTGGACTTCGCGCAGGGTCTCATCGTCCTGGTGGGCGGCGAGGACCATGGCGGTCGGCATACCGCGGGCGACCTCGTCGGCGTTACTCGGTCCGCTTAAGGTCGCGACCGGAATGGTGCCGAGTCCGAGTGCCATCACTTCGGTGGGGCGGCGCAGGGTGTTTTGGTCGAGGCCCTTGCAGAGCGAGACGACCATGCGGGTCGAGGAGGCACGGAGGGCCGGTCCGATTTGGTCCACGAGTTCAGAGAGTCCTTTAGACGGACAGGCGAGGAAGACCACGTCGGCGTCCATCAATGCAGGAATGGCTTCGAGCCCAATCTGGAGCGACGGCGAAAGTTTATGGCCTTTCAGATAGTCGGTATTCTCACGTTCAGCGGTGAGCTTGAGGGCCTGCTCTAAGCGACGCGGCACGAGGGTCACGGTGTGCCCTTGGCGGTCGAGGTGAATGGCCATCGCCGTTCCCCAGGCGCCGGCACCGAAGACGACGCAGTTCATTGCGGGCCTCCTTGCGCACCTGCCGGGCCCAGCGTTGGACTGCGGCGACTGCGTCGCGGTGGAGGTGGGCTTGTGGTTTCACGAAGGGCGGTGGTTCGGGGGTGAGCCCGAGGAGGTCATGAATGACGAGGATCTGGCCATCGCAACCCGTGCCCGAGCCAATACCGATGGTCGGTACGTCGACCGCGGCGGTAATTTTGGCATGAAGGAAGCATCCACACATTCTACGACGATGGAGAAAGCGCCCGCGTCGGCGACGGCTTGGGCGTCGGCGAAGAGGCGGACTTGGTCAGCGGGTGTCAGGCCACGGCGACGATAGCCGGTGGCGTGGACACGCTGGGGCATGAGCCCGACATGGCCCATCACTGGGATGCCGGCGTCCACGAGTTTTTCGATGTGTTTGGCGAGCGAAGCCCCGCCTTCAATCTTGACGCCTTGGGCGCCCCCTTGCTGCAGGAGCGCACGGCAAGCCTTGAGGAGGTTAGGGAAACTGTCGTGGGCTAGTCCAAAGGGTAGGTCAGCGATGACGAGGGCGGCGGGTTTGGCCCGGACGACCGCGGCCGTGTGGTGTACCATCATCTCGAGCGTCACGCCCACGGTGTCGGCCATGCCGAGGACCGTGTTGCCAACGGAGTCACCGACCAGAATGAGGTCGGCGCCGCCTTGGTCAGCGATCCGGGCTGTGACGGCATCGTAGGCCGTGAGGCAGACGATGGGGCGGGTGCCTTTGAGGGCACGAATGGACCGGGTGGTGGCCTTCACGCCCATGGAACTACCCCCTGACCGCCCGCTTGTAAAGCGTGGGCGAAGGGTGTATAGTGCAAAAGATGTTCGGGCGTATCATCAGATTCTTTAAACGCGTGGATTACCGTGAAGGCGGTTATCAGCATCCTGATTTACCTGGGTCGGTTGGGGCGCCGTGGCATCTCCGTTTGCGTCTCATGCTCACCCAGCGGGGCGGTCCGGACGTGAATCAACAGGCGCCGGACTTATGGGTACGCCACCGCCGGTGGTTGACGGTGGTCTTGGCGCTGCTCCTCGCTTGGCTCGTCGTGGTGAGCGCGCTTGCTTGGAATTTCTTCGAAGGCTAAGCCGACCGCGGTAGCTTGAACTTCAGTGGCAGCAGGCGTAGGTCCTCCTTGAGCGTGACCGTCGACTGGGTGCGTTGGCACCAGTGAAGTAGCACGGCGTGCAGCCAAGGTAGTGAGCAGCTCGCTTCGCGAAAACGGAGCGTGAAAGTCGTCCCATCGCTGGACCAGTTCAGTCCAGTGACGCGGAAGGATACGGGCTCCGCTTGGCCTTGGAGTGTCAGCGTCGCGGAGACATCTGCGCCCGCAAGTTCGAGCAGGGTGATTTCGCCGACGTCGGCGAAGCGCTGCGACACGAACTTGGCAATCTCCGCTTCGAGCGCGTTCACGCGGAGAGAGCGACGCCTTCCAGGTACAGGCCGAGTTCCTTGGCGCGGGCAATCACCGCGGGCTTGTCGATCATGATGACCCCGTCGACCTGGAGGGTTGCGCGGCGGACGCCACCTTCGACCATGCTTTCCAGCGTACGTAGGCCGAGGCAAGGGACGTCGAAGCGGAAATCTTGAGGGTGCTTGGTGGTCTTCGTCAGCAACATCTCTTTACCGCCCGTGGCGGCACAACGCTTCAACATATTATCGGTCCCTTCGAAGGCTTCAACGGCGATGACCGTGCCCTTGGCTGTGACCACGGATTGGCCGATGTCGAGGCGGGCCATCTCTTGGGCCATCTGCACCCCGAAGGTGCGTTCCTCGGCAGAGACAGAAGCGAAGAAGCCTGTCATCGGGCCTTCGCTAGCGAGATGATCATCTAGGTAGACGCGGGCATCGAGCATACGAACGCCAGTCTTTTCAATCTCCGCAGAGATGGCACCGAAGATAGACTCTGCATTGCGTTCGCGCAGTCCGGCCATGAGAGCGACTAGCTTAAGGTCGGGCACCATGCCGGTGAACAGTTTTCGGGGTGTCACCTGGCCGGCCATGACTGCGCCAGCGACGCCGAGCGCTTGGAGTGAATCGAGTAGTTGGCCGAGTTTGCCGACGGGCACCGCCCGGTGTTCGGCAGGGGCGAAAGTAGCGATGAGGGCAGGGTCAGTTTCCTCTTCGAAGGACACTAACCGGACTTGAGCGCCGCGGGCTCGGGCGGACTCGACGAGGAGGGCGGGGTAGCGTCCTTTACCCGCGATGACTGCGAAGGGTTGACCCGGGGTAAGGTCCGGTGGAAGGAAGCGCGAGGCTGACGCCATAGCGGTATCGTTCCCGGGTAATCGTCCGGGCTCAAGCCTGCTTTAGGTTGCCACCGCCGTCCCTTCGCCTCCGTATGTCGCCATGCCCGCCTCCTTTGGCATTCTTGGCGGAACCTTCGACCCGCCACACGCCGGTCATGTCGCTGCGGCGGTGGCGGCTTGGCGTCAGCTCGGCTTAGATGAAGTGAAGGTCATTCCTGCAGGTCTAGCCCCCTTGCGCGCGGTGCCGCCGTTAGCTTCCTCTGAGCATCGCTTGGCTATGGCTAAACTCGCCTTCGCCCCTTGTCCGTGGGCCCGCGTCGACGACCGGGAAGTCCGCCGAACAGGCGTCTGCTGGTCGGTCGATACCGCCCGCGACCTTGCAGCTGAGTTTCCGGAGGCCCGTCGGGTTTGGATCATCGGCGCAGACCAGTTGGCTCGCCTCGATCGCTGGAAGGAAATCGATACCCTGGGGCGCCTCGTTGAGTTTGCCGTCCTTTCTCGCGACGGGTTGCCGGTGGCCGCGCCGGCTACGATTGCGGGGTTTATCCGTCTAACCGTGCTCAAGGAGTCCCCGTGCGCGTCTCCTCGACCGCGCTTCGGGCCGCGTTGGCCGCGGGCGAACCAGCCGGAAACGGCTTGCCCAATGCGGTCCGCGCCTACATCGAAGAACACTCACTCTACAAATCCTGACCATGCCTGCCCCTAAGAAAAAGAAAACGCCTTTCAAAAAGCCTGCCGGCAAGTCGGCGGCTAAGCCTGCGGCCAAGTCGCGTGGCCCAGCGAAGTCGCGTGGCCCGGTGAAGCCGGCCCGTCGCCCAGTCGCTAAGGTCAAGGGCAGCAAGGCCAAGACGCGCTCGGAAACTCCCAAGGTGCCCGTTGTGAAGGCTGTGCCGACCAAAGTCCCGTCGTTCGTCGTCGCCGTCGTGAAGGCCCTCGATGACAAGAAGGCCCTCGGCATCCGCGTCCTTGAACTCGGTCAACTCTCCTCGGTCGCTGACTACATGGTCATCGCCACTGGTAACTCCGACCCGCATCTCCGCGCCTTGCGCATCGAGGTCGAGAAGGCCTTGGACGAGGTCGGTTCGCCGGCCCGCGCCAGCGAGTCTCAGTCCGAAAGCGGTTGGACCGTGGTCGATGGCTTTAACGTCTTAGTGCATATCTTCCGTCCGGACGTTCGCGAAAGCTACAGCATGGAGTCCTTGTGGAAAGACGGTCTCGACGTGCCGGTTGCGGCGATCCTGAAGGCTTAAGACGCGAGTCTCTGCTAGCGATAGGACCCTAGTCTTTGGCTAGGGTCTTTTGCTTTGTGCCCCGTGAAATCCCGGGCCGGGCTAGCGGCACTTTGGGGCTAAAAACTTCGGTTTGGTGGTAACGGGCAGAATTGAACTGCCGACCTAGGGCTTATGAGTCCCTCGCTCTAACCAACTGAGCTACGCTACCGTAAACCGGGTCGTGTTTTCAGAGGGAGAGGGGCGGTGCGTCAAGCCGATTGCGTCCCTTAGAGGCCGGGCTTGGCGAGGAACCAGAACATAAAAAGCCAAAAAACCGCACCTAGACCTGCTAAAACGAGGCAGAGGCGGGTTTGGGCCTGGGAGATTTCGGCCAGACCCTCTTGGCTGATTTGACGGCCCACCCGTTGGACTAACCACAGCGGGAGGCTACACCCGAGCAGCGTCGCGAAGATGAAAAGCGTATATTTAGATGACGACGGGAGCGTGCCGACGGTCTTTTCCCAGAGCGGCACGACGACCGCGAAGAGCGGCGGGAAGAGGAACGTCGAGCCGCACCAGAGATACCCTTCGCGGACATTGCGCTCCAGTGCTTCGCCGGCGGCAGACGCGGGCGATGATGCGGCTGTCGCGGGTGCCTGGATGGTGCCTGCGGCACCAGGGGGTGGGGGCGGTAGGTCCTGGTCGTCGCGCGCAGTGAACGGGCTAATCGGTGGGAGCAGTGAGCCACGGTTGAGACCGATTGTTCGGAAGTAATCACGAATAGTGACCCACGATCCGCTGACCTCAATATTGTGCACTAAGCTAATTTCGCCGGCACGGAGCATTTCACTGATACGTGCCAAGGCGAAGGGGCCGGTGACAGCACCTTTCCAGCGCAGGCGGAATTGGTCGGGCTTGGCCATGGTTTAGAGGTCGCGTCCTTGGAGGATAGATTCCCAGCCGCCGTCGGGCGGGGTGAGTCCGGCCGGGATGCCGGCCGCTTGGGCGGATTCGGTGACGGTGCCAGAGAGGCGGAGGAGCGGCGAGAGGAGGGCGGGTTCGTTGACACGCGTCAGGTTGCCCGTGGCATCGGCGCGGAAGAGCTGGGCGGGCTTGCCGTCGCTATCTAGGCCGTAGAGTGTCCCGTTCTTGAGCACTTCACGCAGCGCCGGCTTGCCGTCGCGGCCCACGGTACCAACAAAAATCAGCTTCTTAGATTGCAGGTCGCCCAGCGTGCGGCGCCAGAAGCGTGCTTCCTCGGCGTACGTCGCCCCCGTCTGGCGCGTCAGGAACGCACGGAGCTCGAGTTGAACGTCGGCCCACTTATCCTTAAAGAGGAAGTCGTAAGGGCTCAGCGCATTTTGCGTGATGCGGCGGAGTTGGTCAGCGTCGCGTTGGGCCGAAGGCGAGTAAAGCAGGCCCCAAGCCTCGGGTCGTTGGCTGGCCACCTTGAAGAGTTCCTGCATCTGGTAAGCCCGCAGTTCGAGGTGCGGGGTGGGGCTGCGTCGGATGAGGTCAAGTTTACGTAGGAGGGGTTCCGACATCTTGCCGGCCTTGAGGTCGTAGAAGCGGCTGAACTGGCGCAGGTAGTCGAGTTCGGGAATCACCAGGCCTTCTAAAAGGTCCTCCCCGGATTTCGTGATTTCCCCGTTAGCACCATTAAACTCGCGGCAGCTCCAGGATGACTCGATCAAGGTACCGTCTCGGCTGAGTTCCTTGGCGGTTCGGACAGTCTCCATCCCGCCGCTGATCAGGTTGCGCTGCACGGAGATTTCGCTGGCAATAAAGACCTGGCGCATGATGCGTGGGTCGCCCCCGCGGCTATGCTCGCGGACATTATATTTTCGCAAGCGGGCAGTCATCTTGTCGTCGGCTAGCGCGCGGATGACCTTATCCTCGGAAGCGAGGAGTTCGTCGGGTTGGAAGACGCCGTTGGCATCGGACTTCGCCAAGCCATCCCACATCACGCCCACTCGGGGGCGAGGGTGGAGCGGGGGAGGTTGCGGAGGGCCTCCGCGCGTTCGGTGATGAAACTGGCGCGCTTGCGGAGGTCGGAATTTTCCTTTGAGGTTACGGCGACGGCCGCCAAGGCATCGAGGTAGGCCTTCAAGTCGCCGGAATCTGCCAGTCCGCGGACTGCGTTGACGGATTTCTGGTCAGCTTCGAGGCGGAGGGCCGCACGGTCAGTTTCGGCGAAGGCCTCGTCGAGGTCTTTGAGGCCAGCGGCGGTCAGGGTCGTCAGGAGGGCACGTAACTTTTCCAGGGCATCGTTGGCTCGGGGCAGGTTGACGACGGTCTCGTCTTCACCCAGCGCTACTTTGAGTTGCCGGCGGAGTGCCAAGAGGTCGTTACGGCTTTCTTCGCTGACTTTGGTACAGGTAGCGAGGATGGCGGCTGGGTCAGGCAGGATGGTTTGCAAGCGAGCCGCGGCGGCGGGACCAACCTTTGCGAGTTCGCTGACGTACGCCTTGGCCCGTTGGGTAACGGGGGCGAAATTTGCAAGGGTGATGCCTTCTTTGCGGCGCTCTTCCAGGTAGATGGCCTCGGTCTTCAGTTGCAGTTCCGTTTCGGCTTGAGCGACCGCTTTCCCGCGGAGCTCGTCGGTGGCCGCCTTGATTTCTTCGCCCGCGATGAACACGGGATGGTCATCCTTAAGCTTCGCGAGTTTGCTCATGGCACCGTCGTTGTCCCAGCGTTCCACGAGGGCTTGGATTTCCGTGAAGCGATCGGCGGCTTCTTGGGCCTTACCCTCTTGGGAGTGCCACCAGAAGGCGCCGAGTAGCAAGCAGAGCAGGCCTACGACCCATGAAGTCGTCAAGATGGCGTAGCGACGGCTGAGTCGAGCCCGGGTCAGTTGGCGGACGCCGCGGGCTTCGCGAACGGTCCCTTCGGGCAAGCGGTCGGCGAGGGGCGTTGCCTTTTCAATCCACGCGTTGAGGCGTGAAATCAGCAGGGCGGGCGAGGAGCCGCGGCTAGCTTCTTGACGGAGAAGGTCCCATTCTTTCGTCAGCGTTTCGAGGGCGGCCCGTTGGGAGGCTTCGGCTTCCGCCGTGGCGGCAAGTTCGCCGGCCCAGATTTCAAGTGTGGTCAGCTCCGCTAAGTCCGTCGCATCGAGGATGACTAGGTGGTCTCGTTCCAGCGTACGGATTCGGCCTACGTGATTAGCACAGGCCTCCCATTGGTCGGCGTCGCGGGCAGTGCGCGCTTCGGGGAGGAGGTCCCTAATCTGCTCGTGGGCTTTGTCTCGAAGATGGGCGATGCGCCGCGCGAGGGCGTCATCCCAGCGTGGCTCGTTCGTCAGCAGGAGAGCTCCAAAGCGCTCCATTCGAAGCATCAACTCCACGGCCTCGCGGGGTGAGCCTTGGTCGAACAGCTGCAGGACCTTACCCAGCGATTCGCGAAGGAACTTACTAGATAGACGCGTCAGTTCGGAGCGTGCCGTCGGATCATCGGGATTGATGCGGGCGATGGAGCGCAGGACCGTCAGCGCGCTTTCTTCGTCACGTTGGCGCATGGCCTCCCGGTAGTCGCGGTAGAGCGGATGGTTTTCGCCAATCACTTTGCCGTAGAGGCTTTCGACCGCGAGAATGTGCTGGTCGTCGAGCGGAAAACCGGTCGGCAGGCCGCGTTCACGGCAGAGCGCTTGCCAGCGTTCCGAATCAGCGAAACTTAAGAGCGCACAGAGGCCGAGGAGGTCGGGTTCCGATTCGGCGACTTGGAGAGCGGCGTGGTCGTTGCCGGTCCGGATGAGGGCCGCACATTGCTCCAGCCGTTCGCGGGTGCGCTGGCAGAGCGTCGCGTATTCGCCGGCCAGCGAGCGCGCCTCGAGGTCGGGCGTGCCGACTTCGAGCTGTCCGCGGATACGGGCGATGAGGCGTTCAGTCAGCATGCGGGCTTAGCGGAATTCGACGAGGAGGAGACCCTCTTCACCGCGTGGTGAAACCGTCCGGAGGCTCCAAGGGGCGCCGGCTTTCACGAAATCTTGTGCTGTGAAGGCGCTCCGACGGGCTTTGACTTCATCGTAGGAAGGCGCGCCTGGCCCGGACTTCCGTTCGAGGCGGACGAGGTCGGTATCGAGCAGGGACTTGGTTGCACGGATTGACGCGAGGTCGCGATCAGGGAACTCATGACCCGCGGGGTAGAGCCCGAGTGAGCCGTTGGACGCGATGAACGAATTGATGATCGGTTCCGCCCAGGCGGCCGCGTGGACCACGCCAGTGTCGACGTCCGACTTCAGCGCGGCGAGGCCTAGATTGAGCGGGCGGAGGGCCTTGACGTTGGTGATGAGCGCGATGGTCTGGTGCGACCCGTCGGCCAACTCGATTTCGATTAACTGGTTAGTGTCGCGGAGCTGCGAGGCGGAGTTGTCGGCGAAGTTCAGCGTGACCGTGTTGAGGCGGGAGCCCACGCCGATGACGATGGGTTGCTGGCCGGAGTTACTCGTGGCTTCAATCCAATTGGCTTGGCTGCCGGTCCGGATTTCCGCTGGCTGGTATTTGGTCCTCTCATCGCGGGCGTGGAAGGACTCCAGCGGAAGCAGGCGAATACGGGCGCTGATTGCCTTGTTTTTGTTGGCGCCGGTGGCGTCAATGAATCGGCCGATTTTTTCTGCGGCGGCCATGCTGAGTTTGAATTCGGCGGTGGAAGGCGAGTTTGGTCCGACGTCGGCCGTCAGCCATTCGCCTTGGGTTAGGATGATGGGTCGGACGTCTAAGTTGCCGACCATCTGGGCCCGGGCTTGGATGCGAGTGAGTTCTTCCCACGCGGCATCTTTAGTGACTTCGAGGGCCATTCCGATGCGGAGCGCTTCAGCCGCGTCTTCGGCGATTTCCAGCATGCTTTTGCGGTTGGCGGTCGCGGTCGGGCTTTCGAGTCGACCCAGTAGGCTGGCCGTGGTCGTGTCCGCGAACTTCGACTTCAAGCGCGGTAAGTATTGCTCCCGGTAGCGGGCCGCGAAGGTCGGTGAAAGTTTGCAGCTCTCGAGCCACAGCTTACCAGCGGCGACGAAGTCATTACGGGCCATGAAACTATCGACATCGGTGATTGCGCGGTTGGCCTTGAGGAGTTCATCGGCCGCCGTCGAGTCAATGGGCGGTGGGGTGGGCTTAGTGGTCTCGACGACCTTCTTTTCCGGTTTACTGAAGTAAGCAATGGCGAGGCCGGCGGCGACGAGCACGAGGAGGCTCACGACTGCAATCGTGACGGTGTTGGAGGCGGTGGCGGGGGCGCTGGCGGAGTTGGTTCGGCGCGGCGAGGAAGCCGTTGGGCCAGCGGAAGCGGGGGCGGTCGCGCCTGCGCCAGTCGCGGCGACGCGGGCGAGTTCGCCCGTGGGGGCGGTGAGCTGCGCCGCTTGGGCGAGGTCGATGGTGGGACGTCCCGAGGCGTACCCCACGGCCCAATCGAAGCCATCGGCTCCGGTTTTGGCGGCGTTAGTCGTAAACGTGGCGGACCAAGCGGCACGGCCGAGCAAGGCGGACGATTCCGCGAGTAAGCGGAGTAACTGCGCGGAGCTCGGCGGGTTCAGTAATGATACCGAAGCTGCGCCGGAGGCGTTGACTAGCCACGCGGCCTTAGCGCCGGTGCCGGCGAATTCACGCCAGCCAGCGGCCGGCGTGAGTACAGGGTGGCTGGCGAGCGGGAGTGGGCGGGTGTCTTCTTTGAGCCAGGTCGGCTCTTCGCTCCAAGTGTCTTTCCAGTCGTTCCAGCGTAGTGCGACTGCCGCGGGCGGCGGGAGGACAGCGGCTTCCTCGGCGGTAAATACCACGTGGTGCGCGAGGCGATTATCGCGTTGCGAGTAGTCGAGCCCGCGAGCGACGAAACGCGATAGCACGTACCAAGTTTGGCTGCCAGCTTCGAGCCGACGGAAGGTGAAGGTCTCCCCCTCGGCGGCGTCGTGCGGTGTACCCAGTGCTTCGAGTTGCTGCGTGAGTCGTTCCGAAAGTGAGGCATGCCGAGCGACGGTGCAGAAGCCGGAGCGGCCGGCGACAAGTCCGCGGGGGGCGGAGGTGAAAATCAGTTGCAGGGGCATGGAAAACGTTAGCGGCTGGGAATCAGTTCAGGGGACGAGCGATGGAGGAGCCAGTAGACGGGCTCTTCGACGTGGGCGGGGGCGAGGCGCTGGGGGTCGGGGGCGATGCGGCCCTTGTTGGGGCCAGCGGCGAGAACCGTTGGCTGGTGGCCAAAGGAAGTGACCGCGAAGTAGCAGATTTCACTGGCGAGTGATTCGGCCGTCGCCACCAGACCAGGGCAGAGGCTGACGAGGACCGTGCGGACGCGGTCAGAGTTTCGACGCACCGCCTCGAGGTTGAGTTTGCCGGCGCTCAGCACAGGCTCGAGCGGAGAGGACAGGAGGAACTGCCAAGTGTCGCATTTACCGACCACGAAGGCCAGTGGTGTCGCGATGCGTTCGTTGGCGGCTAGTCCGAGTACACGCTTAATGCGGCTCTCCATTTCGGAAAGAATGCTGTCCTGTTGGTCGATCCGGCCTTTGATGGCTAACTGTGGGTCATCGACGCCAATCAACTTAGCCTTGAAGCGGGCATTGGCGGTTGGGTCGAAGAGAAAGAGTAGCCCGGCCGAGTTGGCGACGTGCATCGCCCCTGGCGAGTCGTGGATATCGATGCCGGGTTCGAAGTGTTCTCCGGCGTTATCGTAGAGCACGATCGACGTCTCGTCGCGACTCGCCGAAGGCCGGGCCAGCGAATAGATGAACGGGCGGGGCAGGGAGACCATACGCCCGAGGCGGGGCAGCTTTTCGTAAGTCGCACCTTCCAGTGCGGTCTTGCCGAGCAGGGCATCTTCGGGCGTGGCGGCCGAGAAGAGGGTGTTGCGCATTTGATTGAGCAACATGTTGCCGCTGGGGTCACCATCCTTGAAGGCTAGGCCGAAGTCACCGGGCAATCGGTCTTGAAGGACGTGCGTCAGGACCGCGAGGTAGTAGGATTTCCCCGCACTCGGTGCGCCAATTACGGAAAGGATGCGATGGGGCATGTCCATGTAGCCAGGCGGCAGTTGGCGGCGACAGTGGGGGCAGGCCAAGTCGGTGCAGGCTAGGCCCATCGGATCGAGCGCGAGGCCCTGATCGTTGAAGCGCGTTGGTTGGAATCGTAGGCGCGCGTCGGCCCCCAGGATAGGGTCGCCGCGGAGGTCTTCGTGGATAGCGACGCTCAAGGCATCCCCTGCGTCGAAGCGCGTCCAGCAAACCGGGCAAAGATGGGCGCCTTTGTTTTGTTCCGCCGTGAGGGCGGACGGTGCCACTGGTTTGGCTTCGACTTCTTCGCGGACGGTGAGGAGCGATGCGATCTGCGAAAGTTTAAAGCCGACTTCGAGGCCGGCGGGTGTGCACGCCAGTGTATCGGTCGCACGGCCGAGGTTGGCGGCATACTCCAGCAGTTGTTGGGGTGGCAGCTCGCCCAGCAAGTCGCCCGTGGTTGCATCGAACAGGACCCATGAACCTGTTTGGACGGAATCGAAGGGGTCATCTTCGTTCCCCGAAATTACGAAGAGCCCGTCTTCGAGTTGGACCGTGGATGTTTCGGTGATGGTTGTCTTGGGGCGCAGAAGGGTGCCATTCACCAAGACGGGTGCCGCCGAGGTGGCTTCCAGGAGGAGCCCGGCTTCGGCTGCCGAAATACCGAGGGCGGGGTTGGCGGAAGGGAGGGGGAAACGAGCCGGAAGGCTGTCGGCAGAACCCTTTTGGCCATTCAGGCAGTTGACCCAGCGAAACGGGGTCTTTTTCTTACTGGAGGTGAACATGGTTCCTAAAGGGGTTGGGGATTGAAGACAGCAGTTGATATCTAACCTAATGTCAGCACCATTGTCAGGAATTACCCGCCCTAAAGCCACCCCTAAACGATGGAAAACCGAAGCCGACCAGTCCGCCCTTGAGCGCGCCCGCAAATGGCGACCTCGGGGCGTATAATGAGTTGGTCCTTCGTTACCAGGGGCGAATCTTCGCCAAGGTCTTCTCGTGCTTCGCAATAGGCAGGACGCCGAGGAGATTACGCAGGATACCTTTATCCGCGCCCACCGGGTCCTAGCTTCCTTCCGGGGAACGGCTACTTTTTCAACTTGGATTCACCAAATCGGCACGAATCTGGCCCGCAATCGTTACTGGTACTGGCGTCGGCGCAAGCGTGACCAGTCCATGTCGCTCGATGCGGACCTCGGGGAAGATCCCGGTGCGACCCTCCACGACATCCTCTCGGACGGTTCCCAAGGTCCTGGCCACGAAGCTGAGCACAACGAATTCGTGACAAAAGTGGCCGAGTGCATGGAACAATTGAAGCCGGAACACACGCTCGTATTCTAACGATGCGCAACATCCGCAATCAGTCGTACGAGGAAATTGCCGAAGAGCTAGGCCTTTCGATCGGTACCGTTAAAAGCCGTATCAACCGCGCCCGCGAAGCCTTGCGTCAACTCATGGGAGATGAATTCCGCGAATGAGTAACGCTGAGCTGGAGTCCCTGATTCTTTGCTACCTCGATGGTTCCGCCTCCCGTGAGCAGGTGGTCCGTCTGCTAATGCCCTGCAGGCCTCCGCCGAGATTCGTCGGCGCTTT
>BGOK01000019.1 GCA_003569205.1 Verrucomicrobiota bacterium
ACGGCAAGTACCTCTACGAAGAAGCGAAGAAGCATAAGCACCAGAAGACCGCGACGAAGGTTAAGGAAATCAAACTCCGCCCGCGGATCGATGTGCATGACCTTTTCATCAAGGTCCGCCGCGCCGAAAACTTCTTGTATCACGGCCACAAGGTGAAGCTTCTCCTGCAGTACCGCTACCGCGAACTCGAGCACCCGGAAATCGGTCTCGAGACATGAAGCGTGCGATCGAAGCCTTGATCCACATCGCCACGCGCGACAACGAGCCCAAGCGCAGCGGACGAGCCATCGTCGTGGGCATGACCCCTTTACAGGCTAATCGACGCAAGTTAATACCACAACGCGTCGCCAGCCGAGGACGACGGCGAAGACGACTCCGCAGTGGACAACGGCGAGAACGATCCGGAGTGAGGTCGTGCGCGGCCGCCTGAGCATCTGCGCTTCCCTGTTCGCCCTGTTAGGCGGCAACCGCCCTACTGTGTGCGGCTACTCAAGACATCTACCTCGGTGACTCCGTGCGCCTGCTCGGGTTACAAGAGGTCGCCCAAAAGGGTGACCCCGCGGCGGTGGAACGCTTTAGTGCCAAAGGCTGGCCCGACCTCTATGCGGAGAAGAACCGCGATCACGTCCTCGTCGGTGGCGTGAAAGTCTTCCTCGAAGACAACATCGACGAGAAGAAAGGGAAACTCACCGTCACCCGGCGCGACTATGATAAAGTCCTGGTCCCATTGCTCTGGCGTTTGCCTCCGCAGCTACCGGGCTCCAAGCGCATTGTCCTCGACCCGGGGCATGGCGGCAAAGACCCTGGTATTGTCAGCGCGGCGCTGGGTTATACTGAAAAAGCGGCCACCCTCGACACCGCCTTACGGATCAAGCTCCTCCTCGAGAAGCGCGGCTTTGAAGTTATCCTCACACGCGAGAAGGACACCTTTGTCGAGCTCGAGGACCGCCCCGCGGCGGCGAATAACTCAAGGCCGACCTCTTCGTCAGCCTCCACTACAACGGCGGCGCCAAGGGAGATGCCAGCAGCGCGGGGATTGAGACCTACTCGCCTCACCCCAGCGGGACAGTACTCGACGAATAAAGCTTCCGCCCGGGCGGACATCACCGCTGAGCCTGCCAACCGCTTTGATACGTTTAACCTCCTCCTAGCTTGGAACGTGCAACGCTCGCTGGTCAAAGCGACTGGCGCTGAGGACCGCGGCGTCCGGCGATCGCGCTTTGCGGTCCTGCGACCCTTGAACTGTCCGGGAATCTTGGTGGAAGGCGGGTTCATCTCCAGCCGGGGCCGAAGGAGCGCAGATCGCCAACGCCGCCTACCGCCAGAAGCTCGCCGAGGCCATTGGCGACGGCGTGATTGCTTACGTGACGCGCGTGCGCTCGAAGCAGTAACCGACGTTTACGCTTTCGCGGTGCACCGAGAGCGTTAAGTTCGGCGTATGGTTCGGTCCCTCATACTGCTACTGATTCTCGCGGGCGTGTCCGCTATGCGCGCCGAGATGGCGCCGGCTACGACGGTTGTCGTCGCCAACGGCAAAGCCCCCGCGGGCATCGAACTGGCGAAGACCTTCATGCGGTATCGCGGCATCCCGGACCAGAACCTAATCGTCCTGGATCTTTCGACCGAGGAAGCCATCACCTGGTCGCAATACAGCGACACGCTACTCAACCCGCTCCGCAGCAAGCTCCTCGCGGCGGGCCTATTAACTGGGCAACTCGCCGCCGACAAAGACGTGCGTGGGCGCCAAGATTATCTGCCCACGGCGGCGCCCAAGCTTAGTTGGATTGTGCTCATGCATGGCGTTCCGCTGAAGATTCAGCCTAGCGGAATCAAGGTGCTGGGCGGCGGCAAACCAGGCATTCGCGGCGACCAAGCCTGCGTGGACAGCGAACTTGCGTTGCTCGCCACCGTGAACCTCGACCCGGAAGGGGCGAAGCCGAACCCTTGGTTTCAGCAACGAACCTTAACCCCAGCGGACGAGGCGGAAATCATCCGGACGGCACGGCTGGATGGGCCCACCCCCGCCGATGTCCTCCGCTCCATGCAAGGCGCCTGGCGAGCGGAGGCTCAAGGGCCTGCGCGGTCGTGCCTATGTAGACGTCGGCGGCCCCTATCCAGACGGCGATACTTGGTTTAAAAACGCCGCGGAGTTGACGCAGCAGCTCGGCTTTCCGACGGACATCGAGAACACGCGGCAACAGTTCGGCGGGAAGGCCCGTTCCGACGCTCCCGCCTTTTACCCTCGGTTGGTATAGCCAGAAAGCCGAAGGACGCTTTGCCTTACCGTCCGTCCAGTTAGCCCCGGGGGCGATTGCCCTGCACCTACATAGTTTTTCGGCGGGCACCCTGCGTTTCGACAGCGCTGGCTGGACCCCTTGGCTGGTGAAGCAAGGCGCGGCGCATACCTCCGGCAACGTCTACGAGCCCTACCTCACGTTTACTTTGCGGCCTGACCTTCTCATCCAAGGCCTCCAGCAAGGCATGACCGTGGGCGAAGCCGCTTGGTATGCCAACCCCGCCGTCAGTTGGCAGGGGACGATCTTGGGCGACCCCTTCTACCGCCCCTTTGCCCGGGACATCTCGAAGCAACTGGCGGACTTCCAGCAGAAGCCTGACGAACTCGGGGCCTATGCCGTCATCCGGGCCGCCCAGCTCCGCCCGAAGGACGAAAGCGCCCAGGCCTTGGCCGACCTCGATGCCGCCCAACGCCGGACCCCTTCTCTGCCGCTGGCCTTCGCCTTGGCCCAAGCCCGGCAGGAGCAAGCGCTCCCCCTCGTCTGGAATCCCCAAGTCTGGGCGGTGCTAGACAAGGCTGATGACGGCCTCCTTTGGGAGGTTGCCCTCTTTTTTGAGAAAAAAGGCCTGAAAGAACCCGCCAAGAAGGCCCTCCAAGGCTTACAGGGCCGACCCGCCTGGAAAGATGACCCCGAGTTCAAGGCCCATTGGGACGCCGTCGCCCGATAATCGGGCTTGCCACCCCCCTCCTCAGCAGGTTCTTTCGGACCTCCTTTCGGCCCGCTGGCATCTGCCCGTGGAATCTCCGGAGGGAAAACCAAAACCCACAACCAAACCCTGGAAACGTCCTCTGCGACGACCAGGACAAACAGTCAAAATACAATGAGCCTCATGGAAAAACTGCTCGCCGATTCTAATTTCGGCGCGCTCAAAGCACACTCGGTCATCAAGGCCACCGTTACGGAAATCCGTGGCGACAAGGACATCATCGTCGACATCAACGGCAAGTCCGAGGGTTTCATCCCGCAAGGCGAATTCCCCGACATGGCCGAAGTCCAGGTCGGCATGGAAATCGAAGTCTATCTCGAACGCCTTGAAAACAAGGACGGCACCCCGACCGTCTCCTACGATCGCGCCCTCCAAATCCGGAAGTGGGAAAGCATCGAAGCCAATTGCCAAGAAGGCTCTATTGTCCAGGGCCGCGTGAAGTCCGTCGTCAAGGGCGGCCTCATCGTCTCCGTCGGCGTCGACGCCTTCATGCCGTCGTCGCAGATTGACGTTAACCCTCCGAAGAACCTCGAAGGCTTCGTCGGTCAGACCTTCGACTTCAAGATCATCAAGATCAACAAAGAGAAGAAGAACCTCGTCGTCTCCCGTCGCGAACTCATCGAAGAACAGCGTGGCGAAAGCCGCCGCAAGCTCCTCGAAGAGGTCAAGCCCGGCGTCATCCGTCGCGGTATCGTCAAGAACATCACCGACTACGGTGCCTTCGTGGATCTCGACGGTCTCGACGGCCTCCTCCACGTCACCGACATGTCCTGGGGCCGCATCGGTCACCCGAGCGAAGTCGTCAAGGTCGGTGAAGAAATCACCGTCATGGTGGTCGAAGTCGATCGTGAGCGCGAACGCGTCTCCCTCGGCCTCAAGCAGACCCAGCCCAACCCTTGGGAAGGCATCGAGAAGCGTTACCCAGTCGGCACCAAGGTGCACGGCAAGGTCGTCAACCTCGTCGCTTACGGCGCGTTCATCGAGATCGAAGGCGGCGTCGAAGGCCTCGTCCACGTCTCCGAACTCTCTTGGACCAAGCGCGTCCAGAAGCCTTCTGACATCCTTAAGGTCGGCCAGGAAGTCGACGCGGTTATCCTCAACTTCAACAAGGAGGAGCAGAAGATCTCCCTCGGCATCCGCCAGCTCGAAACCAATCCATGGGAAAAGGTTCGCCACAGCTACCCAGTGGGCGCTCGCGTCCGCGGCAAGGTGCGCAACCTCACCAACTACGGTGCCTTCGTCGAACTCGAAGACGGTATCGATGGCATGGTGCACGTGTCCGACATGAGCTGGACGCGCCGCATCAACAACCCGGCCGAAGTCATGAAGAAGGGCGACGACGTCGAAGCCATCGTCCTCGACGTGGATGTCGACCAGCAGCGCATCTCGCTCGGCGTCAAGCAGACCCAGCAGGATCCCTGGAGCGAAATCGACCGCAAGTACCGCATCGGCGACCTCGTCAACGGCAAGGTCTCCAAGGTGGCCAACTTCGGTGCCTTCATCGAACTCTCCGACGAAATCGATGGCCTTGTGCACGTCTCCCAGCTCGCCGAACAGCGCGTTGAGAACGTCAAGGACATCGTCAAGGTCGGCCAAGAAGTCACGGCTCGCGTCATCAAAATCGACAAGGAAGACCGCCGTATCGGTCTCTCGATTAAGGCCGCGAACTACGACCCAGAGCGTCTGCAGGCCGAAATCAGCTCGTACGAGCGCATCAAGGGCCCGTCCACGGGTGGTGCTCCGGCGCAGTCGACGGGCGGTTCGTCCTCCGCGGGCAGCGGCGACTTCAACAGCCTCGGCGACTTGCTCGACAAGGCTGGCAACTAAGCGTTCACCACGCTCCCAACAAGACCCCGGGCAACCGGGGTCTTTTTTTGTGCCCAAAGCCAGCGATGGCCGCTACGTTGCTGCTATGTTGGTCTGGACCAATCCCCTGCCCTTCGCGCTCGACGCTGAAAACATGTGGCTGGGGTTACGTCTACTGGCTGGCCTGTTTGTCATTATCCGGGTCGTCCGTGCACGCGTCACGCTGAGCTACGCGTTGCTCTGGGGGCCGGCGGTGCTCTTCTTCCCGCTCATCACCGCCACGGTGATTTTCCTCTTCGGTGGCCGCAAGCACAGCGCCTTGGCGAAAGTGAAGCAACGGATCAAGGCAGCGGCGCGGCGGCTGGCGGGCCCCGTGACATCGGCGGGCAATTCCTTCCGCATGTTGGGCGATAGACACGGCCACGACACCTTAGAAGCCTTGCATACCGAGATTCTCGCCGCCCGTCACCGCATTCATATTTCCACGTACATCCTCGCCCCGGACGCCGTCGGTCGTGAAATCAGGAGTTTACTCGTACGCCGCGCACGGGAAGGCGTGGAGGTGCGGGTATTGGTAGATGCCGTCGGCAGCTGGGGTACGCCGTTGCGCCTTGGGCGCACGCTGGTCAAGGCAGGCGGACAAGTGGCGCGCTTCAACCCTGTCCTGCCCATGCAAGGCAAGGGCTCCGCGAATTGGCGTAATCACCGGAAGATTGCGGTCTTCGACGGCCAGATCGCCATCATCGGCGGGCAGAACATTGGGCTCGCCTACATGGGGCGTGAGCCCTCCAACCGGCGCTTCCGCGACTGCTCGTTCCGACTCGCTGGGCCCGCGGCCGCGGCGCTCGAGCAAGTCTTTATCGCCGATTGGTGCCAAGCCACGGACGCCGATCCCGCGACCTTTGCGGACCTCCTCCGCAATCAACCCGAGCACCAAGGCGAGGTCGACGTTGAAGTCATCGCTTCGGGCCCCGACTGCGTGAACGATCCCTTGTGGGAGAAATATGTCGCGTTGATTGAGAACGCCCGCGCCTCGATCACCATCGTGACGCCCTACTTCGTACCGGACAAAGCGCTCTTCCGGCTGCTCGTTGCCGCTGCCGCCAAAGGACGGCGCGTCCGCGTGCTGGTCCCGCGCCGCTCCGACCATCGCCTCCTCGACTTCGCGCGCCGCTGGTATCTACGCCAGCTCAAGGAAGCCGGGGCCGAAATTCTCTTCTTCAAGCCCGACGTCCTGCACGCCAAGCTCTTCATCGCCGACGACGAAAGCCTCATCATCGGCTCGGCGAACCTCGACATGCGTTCGCTCTTCCTCAACTACGAGATTGCGGCAGTTGTGCGCGACCCGGCGGCCTTGACCGCGGTGCAAAGTTTCGTGGCGAGCCTGGAGGCCGAGTCTTCGCCTTACTCCGAGGACCTCTACCGTCGGAGCCGAACATGGAGAGGCCGGATGCTTGAAGCCATCTCGAAGACCTTAGCGCCGCTGCTCTGACACTTAGCCGAGGAAGGCGTGCAGACGGACGCTCAAGCCCGTGTCGGGCAGCAGGAAGCCATCGTGGCCGGCATCGGTCATCACTTCCAAGTAGGCTGCATTAACGCCCACCGCCGTCGCCGCTGCGACGACCATGCGGAGCTCGCTCGTCGGGTAAAGCCAATCACTGGAGAACCCTATCGCCAGGACTTCGGGGCCGGCTGGCTGGAACAAACGGCCAGCGGCGGCCCGGGCGGTTAGGTCGAAACGGTCGACGGCCCGGGTGATGCGGAGCCAGCTATTGGCGTCGAAGCGCTTCACGAAAGCTTGGCCTTGGTGATTCAGGTAATTTTCCACCTGCCAGAAGACCGGGTCCTTGGGCTGAGCGCCGGGCACGCGGGCCCGACCGAACTTCTGATCGAACGCCGCGGAAGAAAGGTAACTGATATGGCTGATCATCCGGCCGACGGCCAAACCGGAGTCTGGGCCTTCGCCGGGGGTATAATGGCCCCCGCGAAAATTAGGGTCGGTCTCCACGCAAGCCCGGGAGGCCGCGTTGAGGGCGATGGCCATGGGCGACTGGCTGAGACCGGCGGCCAAGATCGCGATGCGGCCCACCTCAGTGGGGTAATCGCCGGACCACAGTAACGCCTGCATACCGCCCATGGAACCGCCGACGATGGCGTGGAGTTTCGTAATGCCGAGATGGTGCAGCACCAACCGTTGAGCGCGGACGATGTCGCCCAAAGTAATCTCGGGAAAATAGCCGCCGAAGCGTTGACCCGTGCGGGGGTCGATGGAAAGCGGCCCCGTCGAGCCACGACAGCCCCCGAGACAATTTACTCCGATGACGAAGAAACGGTCCGTGTCGATGGCCTTACCGGGACCGACGAAATGATCCCACCACCCGGCCTTAGGATCTTCGGGGGTATACCGACCGGCCAAATGGTGGTCACCGCTGAGCGCATGCGGCACTAAGATGGCATTAGACTTATCGGGGAGTAATTTCCCGTAGGTCTCATAGCGGAGCGTCAAGCCAGGCAGTTCGCCGCCCAGCTCGAGTGGAAAGGCCTCGGCCGAGACGAAGTCTTGGTAGGACGTCGGCCCGAGCTCACGCGGGGCCGCAGACTGGACCGGACGGTCGGACATGCGTGACACGAGAGAAACCAGACCGGGACGGCTGGCAAGTGGCCATTCGGTGTTGCCACGTCATAAGGCTCAGCAAACTAACCCCATGGCCCAGGGACATCGACACGACGACCAATGTTGCGGGGGTAGCCCCCTGCCCCGGGTCGAAGCGGCGGTCCTGCGGATGAAAGAGCGCTCCCTCCGGGTCACCACCCCACGGTTAGCCATGCTCAACATCTTGGCCGAAGCCACCCGCCCAATGAGCGCCGAGGAAATTCACGCCGCTGCTGGAGATGGCACCTTGGACCTCGTGACCGTCTACCGTAGTCTCGGGGCCTTGGACGAAGCCGGCATCCTGCAACGGCACCCGCTTGAGCGGGGCCGCAGCCTCTACGCCCTCGTCGCCCCGGGGCATCATCACCACCACGTCATCTGTCGACGTTGCGGCCGCATCGAACGCCTACCCGGCTGCGACACCAGCCGTCTCGAAGCCGCCGCCCGAGGTAAAGGCTTTGCAGACCTGACTCATGTGATGGAGATTTACGGCATCTGCCCGGCCTGCTCCGCCCAACCCCCTTCCCATGCCTGATTTTCCAAAGACCGCTTTTATCCTCGGTGCCGGCCTCGGCACGCGCCTACGTCCACTGACGGAGCATTGTCCGAAGCCGCTGCTCCCCTTGGGCGGTAAGCCGATGGTTGAGCGCGCGCTCGCGAAGCTCTACGCCGCCGGCACGCGCCGATTCCTCATCAATACGCACCACTGCCCGGAAGCTTGGACGCAGGCCTTCCCGACGGGCCGCTGGCAGGACGCCGAAATCCGGTTCGTCCATGAACCCGTGCTGCTCGAAACCGGCGGCGGTTTAGCGAACATCACCCAATTCCTGACGGCCGAAGATACGCAGCTCGTGGTCTGGAACGGTGATATCCTCTCAGACGTCCAGCTCGCTGAAGCTTATGCGCACCACACCGCGAACGGCGCCGAAGCCACGCTCGTTGTGCGCGAGAAAGGCCCGAACACGAACGTGCGCATCACGGATGACGGCTTCGTGACGGACCTCCGCGATCGCCTCGGCAAGAGCGACTTAGCGTATCAATACACCGGTATCTGTTTCGTCACGCGCGCGTTCGCCGCAGGCGTGCCGCCGGCGAGCGTCTCACTCGTCGAGCACTTCCTCACCCGCGTCCAAGCCACGCCGGGCTCGGTGCAGGGATACCTCGACCCCTCGGCGCATTGGCATGACTTGGGTACCGTTGCAGAGTACCAGCAGGTGAAAGCCGAAATCGAAAAGCCAGTGCGCGGGGCAATTGCCACGGTCGATGCTGCCAAGCTGTTTGGCTACACCCTCACGGCGGGCGAGGCACCGATCAAAGGTGGCTCGGGTCGACGCTTCCACCGGGTGGCGAAGCCCGACGGCAGCACTGCCATGCTGTGCATCTATGACGATGCCCGACCGGAGAACCTTGGCTATGGACGCCTCGGTCACGCGCTCTTCGCCGCGGGTATCAACGTCCCGCAGGTCCTCGCTGAAGACACAGACGCTGGCGTGCTCGTCATGGAGGACCTCGGTGACACCGACCTCTGGTCGCTCTCCCAACAGCCCACCTTCCCTTGGCCCGCCGTCGCCTCGGCGCTGGAGCAGCTCGGTCACCTCCATCGCCTCGGGGCGGAAGCCGTGCAGACCGCCGGCGTGCCCTTGATGGAGCCCTTTGGTGACAAACTCTACACTTGGGAGCGCCAGTACTTCACGGACAACGTCCTCGCCGGCCGCAAGCTTGACCGCGACCTTCAGAATGAGATGGCCACGCTCGCCAAAGAACTGAGCGGCCGTCCGCAGGTACTCGTGCACCGCGACTTCCAATCGCAGAACATTCTCGTCCGCCAAGACCAAGCTTGGCTGATTGATTTCCAAGGCGCGCGCCTCGGTTGCCAGTTCTACGACTACGCCTCGCTCGCCTTCGACCCCTACCTCACCTGCAAGGACATGGACCTCTGGCGAATCGAGATCGAAGACCACGCCCGCGAAGTCGCTGACTGGAAAGGCTCGCTCGACGAGTTCTCGCACCTCCTGCATATCGCCGCCACGCAGCGCCTCCTGCAGGCCTGCGGGGCCTACGCCTTCCTCGGCCGCAAGCAAGGCCGGGCGGACTTCCTCGCGCACCTACCGCAAGGCCTCCGCAACCTCACGATCGCCGCCTCCCTGTGCGGGAAGCGACGGATCGCGCGGATGGCGGAAGAACTCGCGGGCGCGACGGCGGTTAGCCGTTAACCTGCTCGTCGAGGAAGCGGACGACCTCGTCCTCCGTCATGCGGACCTGCTCCAGCGTATCGCGGTTACGGACCGTGACGCCGGCGTCCTTCTCGATCGTATCGAAGTCGATGGTGATACCGAAGGGCGTGCCGATCTCATCCTGGCGACGGTAGCGGCGACCGATGTTACCGGACTCGTCGTAGAAGACGTTGAAGCGCTTCTTGAGACGACGGTAGAGGGCTTCGGCGCGCTCGACGAGGGCGGGCTTATTCTTCAGTAGCGGGAAGACGGCGGCCTTAAACGGGGCGACGCGGGCCGGTAAGCGGAGCACGATACGCTTTTCGCCTTCGACCTCATCTTCGTGGTAGGCCGTGGTGAGTAAGGCGAGGAACACGCGGTCGACGCCGACGGACGGCTCGATGACATGTGGGATGAAGCGGGCCTTGGCGGCCTCGTCGAACCAATCGAGCTTGGTGCCGGACACATCGCTGTGTTGCGTGAGGTCGAAGTCGCCGCGGGCGGCGACACCTTGCAGTTCCTGCACTCCGAAGGGGAACTCAAACATGATGTCCGTCGTGCCCTTGGAGTAGTGGGCGAGCTTTTCGGTCGGGTGCGGGTAGAGCGAGAGCTTGGCACGCGGGATACCGATGGACTCGAACCAAGCGAGGCAACCCTCGATCCAGCCCTGGTGGGCGGTCTGCCAATCGGCCGACGGGGCGATGAAGTATTCGATTTCCATCTGCTCGAACTCGCGGGAGCGGAAGATGAAGTTGCGGGGGTTGATTTCGTTACGGAACGCCTTACCGATTTGGGCGATGCCGAACGGCAACTTCACGCGGCCGGTATCGACCACGTTCTTAAAGTTAATGAAGATACCCTGCGCCGTTTCCGGGCGAAGGTAAGCCGTTGCGGAAGCGTCCTGCATAGCGCCGACATACGTCTGGAACATCATGTTGAACGAGCGGGGCGGCGTCAGGGAGCCCGGCTTACCGGTGGCGGGCGACGGGATGAGGGCATGCTCCTCGGGCTTCGCCTCGGTATAGTCCTTGAGCGTAAGCGGCTCGAGGGCGCCCTGCTTGGCCAGCTTGCGCTTCATCTCATTGGCCATCTCTTCGGCCTTGGCCGACATCGTCTCGTCTTCGAGTACGGAAATATAACCGATGGTCTCGCCCGCCACGCGGACGGGAGCGAAGAACAGCTGGTCGGCACGGTAGCGCATCTTAGACTCCTTACAATCGACCAGCGGATCGGTGAAGTTTTCGATGTGGCCTGAAGCCTTCCACGTCGTGGGGTGGTGGATGATCGAGGAATCCAGGCCGACGATGTCATCGCGCCGGTGGACGAAGTCCTGCCACCAAGCCTGCTTGATGTTATTCTTCAGCTCGACGCCGAGGGGGCCGTAGTCGAAGAAGCCATTGAAACCGCCGTAAATATCGGAGGAAGGGAAGACAAACCCGCGGCGTTTGCACAGGTTGATGATGTTTTCCATCTTATCGGTCGGGTCGGCCATGGTTGGGTAAAACCTTTGCTTACCCCTTGGGACGGCAGCCCCGCAAGCCTCTTCCCTCAGCGAGGCTGGGGTTCGGTCGTCAAACCACGCGCTTTCTTAGTCCAAGTGCGGGCCGCCTCGGAGACCGCCTTAAATAGATCCGCCACCTCGGCTGCGGTACCGCTCAGCTTGGCCTCGGAACCCTCCATCGAAGCCGTGAAGGACTCCAGGGCGGCCCGGGCATCGGCGAGACGCACTTGCAGCTGGCCGATAGTTTCACCATCCAGGCGACGGTCGGCGTCGGCAGCGGCGGCGCGTAAGGCCGCGCAGCTCTCCGTCAGACGGCGTGCCTTCGCCCCGAGGTTCTCGTCGGAGGTCGCCTCAGCGAACCCTGCCGTCGAGGCTTCGAGTCGAGCGGAGAAAGCCGCGGCGCGGTCGGGATTCGTATCCGTGTAATATTTATCGAGGTTCGCTTCGAGCTCTTGGGCGATTAAACCCAAGTCGCGGCTCGTCGCCCGTTCGAGTTCCTTCACCACCCGCTCGATGGCGCGCTGTCTGGTAAACCCGGAGGCGGGAATCTCGTCGCGGGCCAGCTCAGTTGGGAGTGGATCCTGGGCGTCCCAGAAAAGTTCGACTTGGAGCATGCCGGAAGCCGGACTCACCGCGACGAGGTGGGCACGGAGACCACGTTGCACCTCCTCTTGTAGACGTTCACCGCGCAGACGGTCAGCGAAACCGCGGTCTTCCAACGTATCGGGATCGAGGCTCAAGACGACCTCAGGGCGGAGGCGCTGCTCGGCGTCTATAAAGAGGCCAATGGCGGAAACCTGCCCGACCACCACGCCTTGGACGCGCACGGGAGTGCCCGTCGAGATACCATACACCGAGAAAGCTGGGCGGAAGAGCACGCGGACCAAAGGGGCGTTCCAAGCCCGCCACCACGACCATAGCGCAACCCCGCACGTCAGCACGAGGAGCGTGAGCAAAACGCCGCCAAGGGCGCGACGGCTCATCCGGCGGACTGTGGGTAGCTACCCAGCCACTTGACGATTTCGCAACGACCCTTGAGCGCAACGACGGCCTCTTGGACGGCAGACGAGTCCCAATGGCCTGGAAAATCGATGAAGAAGAGATACTCCCAAGCCCGGCGCCGGCTCGGACGCGACTCGATGCGAATCAGGTTGATACCACGGTCGGAAAAAGAACTGAGGGCCGCCTGGAGTGCACCCGGCTCGTGCTTCAACGTGAGCACGACACTCGTCACCTCTTCTTTGGCGCCCGTGGCGTTAGCCGTGAGCCCAATGACGAAGAACCGCGTCGCGTTATCGCGGCGATCCTGGATACCGCGGGCGAGGATCGGGACACCGCGGGATTCGGCCGCAGTGGCGGAAGCGACGGCGGCGGCACCATGGGGCTCGCGGGCCACCTGTTCGACGGCGGCGGCGGTGCTGTCGGTCTCGACCAAGGTCGCGTTAGGCGCATGCCGGGAGAGCCAACCGCGGCATTGGGCGAGGGCGATATCCTTGGACAGGACACGCGTCACTGTGTCGAGGGAGCCAAAGCCCACGAGGCACTGCTCGACGGCCAACGTCACTTGAGCGACGACCTTGAGTTCGGATTCCGCCAAGAGGTCAAGGGAGTGGCTCACGACGCCCTCGGTGGAGTTCTCCACTGGCACGACGCCGTAGGAAGCCTCGCCCGATTCGACGGCGGCGAAGATATCGCTAATCGAACGGAGCGGCAGGGACGGCACGCTGGAGCCAAAGGCCCGCAGCTGGGCCTGCTGCGTGAAGGAACCCTCGGGTCCGAGGTAGGCGACAGGCTTGGCCATCTGGGCGCCGATGGAAAGGGAGATCACTTCGCGGAAGATCGACCGGACGCCGGAGGCTGGAATATTCGGTGCCGCCTCAACGAGGGCGCTCAGGACCTGCTCTTCACGCTGGGGGCGTAGACGGGGGCGCCCGACTTCAACTTCGCTTCACCGATCGCGCGCGCAACCTCGAGACGCTCGCCCAGCAGGCGTAACATCTCACGGTCGATACGGTCGACCTCACGGCGATGTTGGTCGAGGCTCATGCGGTCGGTGCAGAAGAATCGGCCTCAGCCGGTGGATTTTCGAGTGCGACGGGGGTGGAAGTATCGGCGGCGGGCAGGCCCATTTCGGCGTCACCGACGACCACGGGTGTCGTGGCACGCGTAATCCATTCGGAAATCTGCGCGGGCGATAGGACATCGGACGCAGGTAACTCACCCAGCGTGCGCAGGCCGGTGAAATCGAGAAACTTGTCGGTCGTCCCGTATTGGATGGGACGGCCCGGGAGATCAGCGCGACCCGTCACGGCAACGAACTCGAGCTCCATCAAACGGTTCAACGAGCTATCGACGGAAACGCCACGGATGGCTTCCATCTCTGGACGCGTGACGGGCTGACGGTAGGCGACGATGGAAAGCGTTTCGAGGGCGGCGGGGCTGAGGCGCTGTGGGCGGGGCTCACCACGAAGTAGACGAACCCAATCGGCGTAGACGGGTGAGATCACGAGACGGAAGCCTTCCGGACCTTGTAGGATGCGCGACGCATCATTGGCCTCGCGCATTTCAACCTCGAGGGCGTCGACCGCCTCGCGAATCTGCGTGGCTGTCAGCAAAGTCGGCACCTGATCGATGATATCCTGGATCACCTCTTGCACCGGTTGAGTAGCGACGGCGGCGGGCGCGTTGCCGGGCTCGGCGCCTGGCCGCTCTTCCGTCGACTCGGAGGCCGATTGGGCATGGTAGCGCTGGACGACCTTTTGGATGTCCTTGATGGAGACCGCCTCGGAGGTCGAGAGCAGGAGCGCCTTGATGATTTTCTTAAGGTTGAATTCCACGGGGGAGAAGGGCGTAAAATTGGATTGTCGGAAAAGGGGGCGGACGGCAGAGTCGGCCCTTCCCACTTATTAGGGGGGTACCTCCTACTGACAACCGCAGACTTTTCACACCCACATGAGCTCCCCTGATTGCACCCGCCAGCACTCCTCCATCGTCGTGGACGGCGCCGACCGCGCCCCCAGCCGCGCCATGCTCCGGGCCGTTGGCTTCACCGATGCCGACTTCCATAAGCCGGTGGTGGGCGTGGCCTCGACTTGGTCGATGGTGACCCCCTGCAACATGCATATCGACCGGCTGGCCGTGGAAGCCTCCAAGGGCGCCGACCAAGCGGGCGGTAAAGGCGTGATTTTCGGAACGATCACCGTCTCAGATGGCATCTCCATGGGCACGCCGGGGATGCGTTACTCGCTCGTTTCCCGCGAGATCATCGCCGACTCCATCGAGGCAGTGGCTGGTGCGGAAGGCTTTGACGGCCTCGTCACTATCGGTGGTTGCGACAAGAATATGCCAGGCTGCGTGATGGCCATGGCCCGCCTCAACCGCCCCTCCGTCTTCGTCTATGGCGGCACCATCGTCCCGGGCCTACACCGCGGCCAATCCGCAGATATCGTCACCGTCTTCGAAGCTGTCGGCAAGCATGCCGGGAAACAGATTGACGATGCCGAGCTCAAGGAAATTGAGAAATGTTCGATTCCGGGCGAAGGCTCCTGTGGTGGCATGTATACCGCCAACACCATGGCCTCGGCCATCGAAGCCCTCGGCCTCAGCCTGCCCGACAGCTCTGCCCAGCTCGCGAACTCCAAGGACAAACTCGCCGACTGCGAACGCGCCGGCAAAGCCGTGTTGGAACTGCTCAAGAAGAATATCCGCCCCTCGGACATCCTCTCTAAGAAAGCCTTTGAGAACGCCATCACCGTCGTCATCGCCCTCGGCGGCTCGACGAATGCTGTGCTGCACCTCATCGCGATGGCCCACACCGCCCACATCAAACTGACCCTCGAAGATTTCGAACGCGTCGGCCGTAAGGTCCCCGTGCTCGCCGACCTCAAGCCGAGCGGTAAGTACAACATGGCTCACTTCGTGCGTATCGGCGGCCTCCAACCGCTGCTGAAGATGCTGCTCGATCAGGGCCTTCTGCATGGCGATTGCATGACGGTCACCGGTAAGACCGTGGCGGAAAACCTAGCGAACGTCGGGAACTATGCCGCGGACCAGGACGTTGTCCGCCCCTTCTCCAATCCCATCAAGGCTGACAGCCACCTGCGCATTCTCCGTGGCAACCTCGCGCCGGAAGGCGCCGTCGCCAAGATCACCGGCAAGGAAGGCAGCGCCTTCACTGGTAAGGCCATCGTCTACGAATCCGAAGAAGACTCCCTCAAAGGTATCCTTAGCGGAGAAGTCAAAGACGGCCACGTCATCGTCATCCGTAACGAAGGCCCCAAGGGTGGCCCCGGCATGCGCGAGATGCTCGGACCGACCAGTGCCATCATGGGCAAGGGCTTGGGCAAGACCATCGCCCTCATCACCGATGGACGCTTCTCGGGTGGCAGCCACGGCTTCGTGGTTGGTCACATCACCCCGGAAGCCGCCGTGGGCGGTGTGCTCGCTGTCGTCCAGAACGGCGACACCATCATCATCGACGCCCTCAAGAACGAAATTAACCTCGCCGTCCCGACGGAAGAAATCACCCGTCGCCTGCAGGCTTGGAAGCCCACCCCTTGCAAAGAAAAGCGTGGCACGTTGGCCAAATATGCGAAACTCGTGTCCTCCGCCAGCGATGGCGCGGTGACCGACGCCGACTAAGCGAGTCCATGCGGGGTGCTCGCAGGCGAGACTCCGGTCTCGCCTGCTTTGTTTTTGCCTCCGCTCAGGAAGCAGGCACCGTGCCCGTATGCTTCGCCCCACCCTGCTCACCCTCGCATGCGTTGGCGCGTGCGCCCTCGGCGCCGCACCCGAACTCAACTTCTCGCGGCGCACCCTGACCACGGACTTCTTCAGCGAAGGTTGTGCGGTCGGCGACCTTAACGGCGACGGCAAGCCGGACATCGTGGCTGGACCGCACTGGTACGAAGGCCCCGACTTCCGCGTCCGCCATGTTTTGGCGGCCAACCCGGGTCGGCCCTATGACCCAATCGGCTACTCAGAATCGTTCGTACAACTGATCGCAGATCTCAATGGTGACGGCCGGCCGGACGTCATCACCGTCGGCTTCCCGGGCAAGGAAACGTATTGGTATGAGAACCCAGGCGCGCAGACGGACGCTACGTGGAAGCGCCACCTCTTTCTGGCCAAGACTGACAACGAATCACCGCACCTCCTTGACCTTGATGGCGACGGCAAACCCGAACTCGTCTGTATGTCCGAGGGCGCCGTCGGCTTTGTTAAGCTCGCCGCCGATCCCACGCAGCCTGCGAAATTTACCGCCATCAGTGCGGCCGACCCTAAAAAGTTTGCGCGTTTCACGCACGGCCTGGGCGTGGGCGACCTGAATGGCGATGGCCTTCCTGATATCCTTGAACGTAACGGCTGGTGGCAAAATCCCGGGCCTAAAGCCCCTGCTGGCACGCTTTGGACCTTTCATGCCGTCGCCTTTTCGGCGGGACGTAATGGCGGCGCGCAGATGATTGTTACCGACGTCGATGGCGACGGCTTAGCGGACGTACTCACCTCGCTCGACGCGCACCGTTTCGGCCTTTCGTGGTTCCAGCAGAGCCGCGGTGCGAAGGGCGAAAGCACTTTCGTCGAGCACCGCATCCTCGACGACAAGCCGGCGAACTCCTTGGGCGGCTTAGTGCTGGGACAAATGCATGCCTTGGTGCTGAGCAAACAAGCTTCCGATGGCCGCCCCGTCCTCTTCACCGGCAAACGCTTCTGGGCCCACGGGCCGAAGGGAGATGCCAATCCCCTCGCGGCACCGCTGGTGATCGGCCTGACATGGGCGAAGGACGCTGCTGGCACGATCATCTTCTCGACGCACGTAGCGGATGATGACTCTGGCATCGGCACGCAGTTCGCCGTGGCGGACCTCAATAGCGACGGACGGGCGGAAATCGTGACGGCCAATAAAAAAGGCCTCCACGTCCTGACGCTCCGTCCGTAAGCGGGCGAACGGGATTGCCTCCCCCCCGCGAAGGGGACATCAACGAGGCGATGGCCTCTACCTTTGCCGCTTACTGCAGTCAGCTCATCCACTACCCGGAGCTCGGCTTCTCCCTCGACCTGAGCCGCGCCCCGGCTCCCGCCGGTTTTGCTGAGCGCATGGCACCGGCGATGCGTGCGGCCTTAGCTGACATGGCGGCGATCGAAAATGGGGCGATCGCGAATCCGGACGAGAAGCGCATGGTCGGGCACTATTGGCTGCGGGCGCCGGAGCTCGCTCCGAACGCCACCCTCACCGCGGAAATCAAAGCGGCCGTCCAAGCCATCCATGCCTTTACACAAAAAGTGCGTGCCGGCGAAGTGCGCGGTCACGCTGGTAAGTTTACCGACCTCCTCTGCATCGGCATCGGCGGCTCGGCCTTAGGCCCGCAGTTTGTGGCCGATGCCCTCGGCACCGCGCAAGACACCCTGCGAGTGCACTTCATCGACAACACGGACCCCGACGGTATCGACCGCATCTTTGATGCGCTTGGTCAGCGCCTCGGCACCACCCTCGTCTTGGTGACTTCGAAGTCTGGCAGCACGCCCGAACCGCGGAACGGCCAGATTGAAGCTGCCCTGCGCTGGAAGCAGGCGGGGCTTTCTTTTGCGGCCCATGCGGTCGCTGTCACCGGCGAAGGCAGCCAGCTCGATAAAGTGGCCGTCGCCGAGCAATGGCTCGCCCGCTTCCCGATGTGGGATTGGGTGGGCGGCCGCACGAGCGAGCTCGGCCCCGTCGGGCTCCTCCCCGCTGCGTTGCAAGGCCTCGACATTGATGGACTACTGGCAGGTGCGAAAGCCATGGACGTGCTCACACGCCTAGCGGAGATCGACCGTAACCCGGCCGCCCAACTCGCGTTGGCATGGCATCATCTCACCGAAGGCCGTGGCACCAAGGCGATGGTCGTGCTGCCCTACAAAGACCGTCTCCTGCTCTTCTCCCGCTACCTCCAGCAGCTCGTCATGGAGTCGCTTGGCAAAGAGCACGACCTCGCGGGTCGCCAGGTTTTCCAAGGCCTCACTGTCTATGGCAACAAAGGCTCCACCGACCAACACGCCTACGTCCAGCAACTGCGCGACGGCGTGAACAACTTCTTTGCGGTCTTTATCGAAGTCCTCCAAGACCGCCGCGGCCCCTCCCCGGAAGTCGAACCCGGCGTCACCTCGGGCGACTACCTCCAAGCCTTTCTCCTCGGCTCGCGCGAGGCCTTATCGGGCAGCGGCCGAGCCAACCTCACGATCACCATCCAAAAAATCGACGCCCACTCGGTTGGCATGCTGATCGCGCTCTTTGAACGGGCGGTCGGACTATATGCTAACCTATTGTCTATCAACGCCTACCACCAACCAGGCGTCGAAGCCGGCAAGAAAGCTGCCTCAGAAACCCTGAAGATTCGTGCTCGCGCGCTCGCTGGCCTGGCCAAGACCCCCGGGAAATGGCTAACCACAACCCAGCTCTGCGAGGAAATTGGACTTGTCGGGTCGGAGGAAGTGGTGTTCAAAGTTCTCCTGCACGTTTCCTCCAACCCGGGACCTGTTAAACGACAGGAATCGGGGGACCCAGCGAATACGGCCTTTAGTCATTCTTAACCCCTTTACTCCCCCAAAATCCCCATGAATAAGTCTGTAAATCTGGTCATCCGCGTTGTCGGCGTCATCGCCGCGATCGCTGCCTGTGTCTTCGCCTACCTGCTTAAGGGCAAGGTCGACACTGCGATGGTGAACACCGTTTGGACCACGACCGACGTCGAAATCTTGGCTAACAAGCAGTTCGACCTCCGCATGGTCGACATCAACACCAAGGCCAAGAGCCTCCTGGAAGCCAAGCGCACCAAGATCACCGAGCTCGAAGGCAACGTGAAGGACCTCAACGCTGACGTCGCCGACAAGAAGCAGAAGATCGAAGGCCTCACCGCCAACGTCACCACCCTCGAAGGCGAACGCGCCGAGCTCACCCGCAAGCGTGACGAACTCACTGGCCAGCTCACTGAAGCCAACAGCAAGAAAGATTCTCTCACGGCCGAACTCAACTCCGCCAAGGAAGAAATCGCCAAGGACAAGGAGAAGATTGCCGCCCTCTTCACGAAGGAGCAGCTCGACGGCGAAATCGCCAAGGCCAACAAGGCTGAGGAAAACCGCAACACGGCGACCCAGAAATACGTTCAGCTCTATAACTGGACCGTCGCTACGACCGGCAACAAGCCTCCCTATCCGCGCGACCCTCTCCTCGAAGAAAAGGCTGACACCGTTCAAATCGAGTTTGGTCCAGAAACCATCAAGACCCGCATCGTGGTCATCGATCCTTCCAAGGGCCTCGTTTCCTTCTCTGTTGGCGAACTCAACGGTATCAAGCCCCAGTCTGGTTTCTACGTTCGCGTGAACAACGAGAACATCGGCACGATCCGCGTCGAATCCGTGCAGGCCGCTCTCTCCACTGCGCAGATTCTGCCTGGTGCGAAGCTCGACCAGTTCACCCGTGGTGGTGTCGTGACCCTGGTGCCTTTCACTGGTAAGATCGCGAATAACTAAGCCGTCCATGCGCTTTCTTCATGTCCTCGCTGCCGCCCTTGCCCTTATGGGCCTAGTCGGTTGCGAGACGACGGAGAAGCCCATTGATTCGACTTTACCCCAAGCCCAACCCGCCTCCTGGCAGGGTGGCCTCCCTGGCCTAAACGCTGGGGGCGGTGGGAACGGTTTCCGCTAAGATGCCTTCGGCCTCCGCAGACGCACACGGGTCGCCTCGTGGAGCGTCCGGCAGGCTATTGGTCGTCGCTACTCCGCTGGGCAACCTCGGCGACATCACCGAGCGCGCCAAGGCCGAGCTAGCGGCGTGCGATGTCGTCGCTTGCGAGGACACGCGTGTTACTGGCGGGCTACTCCGCCACCTCGGACTCAACAAGCCGATGCTGGCCTACCACGAGCACAACGAAAAGGAAGTTGCTGTCGAACTGGCGGATAAAATCGAGCGCGGTGCCGTCGTTGCCCTTATCACCGATGCCGGCACCCCTGGCATCAGCGACCCCGGCTTCCGCGTCACGCGCGAATGCCGCCGCCGCAAGCTCATCGTGACGCCGCTACCCGGGCCGTGCGCCATCGTCACGCTCCTCTCCGCCTCTGGCCTGCCGACCAATGCCTTCCGGTTTGTCGGCTTCCTCGCTCCCAAGACGGCGGCCAGACGTCGCTTCCTCGAAGGTGCGAAGACGGCGGACGAAACCATTGTCCTTCACGAATCCTGCCACCGGATTAGCGATTTTGCTGACGAGATGCTGGAGATTCTTGGCCCCGAGCGCGTCGTCTGTATCGGCCGTGAATTAACGAAGCTTCATGAGACGATCCGCACGGCGCCTTTGGCCGAGTTGGTCCCAGCCATGAAGGCGGGGTCGCTCAAAGGGGAGTTCACTGTGGCGATCGCGCCCGTGGGCTTCACGCTGTGATTGCATAGCGGGTTGACCTACCTAGCCCTCCGGCTGCATCCTTGCGGCCATGGCGGGTTTCGACGACAGTCTGGTCCGCGAGTTCTTCGAGGTGAACGGCTTCTTCGTACGCCAATCACCCAAGGCCCCTGTGGCCGGAAAACGTAAACGCACCGAAACGGAGGGCGCCGTCTTTTTCCACAACCCCCAGCCGGCGACGCCGAGGGAGCGGGCGTTCCAACTCTTTGGCGCGGATTTGGTTGGCCTGACCGCTGGCGTGGCCGTTGTCCGCGACTGGCATGGGCAAAAATCTGTGACGCCGACGACGATTCGCCGGGGGGACTTCCTGGACTTCATCCGCAAGGAAGCCTGCGACGCGGCGAAAGAAGCTTGGGCTAGCCTTCCGGAAGGTGCGGCCGCCCCGGAGGTGAAGATCCTCGTCCTGCCGGGCCTACCCTCGCAGGAACCCGCCCGTGCGGAAAGTATCCGGCTCCTCAAGGAAGCGGGCGTCGACCACGTCATCTCTATTCGGACCATCGTGGAAAACCTCGTGCAACACGCCGAGACCCCGACCAGCCGCGAGTCACCGACCTTGGCCTTGCTTCGCCTGCTCCGCGTCTACGATATGGTGCGCACCACCCAGCTTGAACTCTTCGGTGGCTCCTCCTCTTCTTCCCGGTGATTCACGCTAGCGCCCTAGTCCATCCCACTGCCCAGCTCGACCCAGACGTCGAGGTCGGGCCGTTCGCCATTATTGAGGCTGGCGTCAAGGTAGGCGCTGGCAGCGTGATTGCCGCGAACGCCATCATCAAGGCTGGGACCAGCCTCGGTGGGCAAGTCCGCGTCGATCATTTCGCCGTCGTCGGGGGCGACCCCCAGGACCTCTCCTTTGATCGCTCCATCGTTTCTGGCGTACGCATCGGTGACCGCACTGTCCTTCGCGAACACGTCACCGTGCACCGGGCTACGAAGGCCGGCGCGGTCACGATTATTGGGGCGGACGGCCTGCTCATGGCGGGCGCGCACGTCGCGCACGACTGTATCCTTGGCGACCACGTCATCCTCGCGAACGGCTGTATGCTCGGCGGGCACGTCGAAGTCGGCGATCGCGCCTTCATTAGCGGCGGCGTCGCCGTGCACCAGTTCTGCCGCATCGGTGGCGGCTCGCTGACCTCAGGTAACGCGGTCATCACGGAAGACGTCCCGCCCAACGCATTGGCTTATGGACGTAACGTTTGCGCCGGCTTGAACCTCATCGGCCTCCGCCGCCGCGGCTTACCGCTCGAGACCGTCACCGAGCTTAAGAAAGCCTACCATCTGGTTTACACCCCAGGTGGGAATTGTGCGGCCCTCGCGCAAGCGGGCGTGGCGAGCGGCGCTTACCTCAGCGCGGAGGCTTTGGCGTTCCTTAACTTCTTCCTGGGCGGCAAGCGTGGCCGCTTCATCCAACCCGCATGAGCCGTTTACCCCTAGCCCTGACGTGTGGAGACCCTGCGGGCGTGGGCCCCGAGCTCATTGAATCTTGGTTACGAGCGCACCCAGCGTTGGCCGCCACGGTCGTCCCCATTGGCCCGGCGAAATGGATTGCCCGGCTTGGTCAGGGACAAGTCGTCGGGCCCGCCGATTATGAAGCTCGGTTAGGTCAGCCGGATACGGCGGGCCAACTGATTGCACTAGAAGCCATGGAACTTGCGGCGCGGGGTACCACGGGCGGACGCTTCAGCGGAGTCGTAACTGGTCCCATCAATAAGAAGGGCCTAGCGGATGTTGGTTATACCTTTCCTGGACAGACTGAATTCTTTGCGAACCGGTGGGGTGGTGCGCCCGTCATGGCCTTTGCTGGCGGAAGGCTCACCGTCGGACTTGCCACGTGGCACATCCCTTTGCACACCGTCGCTACGACGCTCACGAGCGAAGACGTGCGCCGCACCGTTCTCGCTTTGATTACCCTGCGAAAGAAACTCGGCGATGACCGCCCGCGTATTGCGGTCTGCGGCCTCAACCCGCACGCGGGTGAAGGCGGTCTACTCGGTACGGAAGACGACGCCCTCATCCAACCCGTCGTGGAGCGACTGCGGGCGGAAGGGCATGACGTCAGCGGCCCGCTTCCGGGCGACACCGTTTTTCATCGCCACCTACAAGGCGAGTTCGACGCCGTCGCGGCGATTTACCATGACCAAGGCTTGGCGCCTTTGAAGACCGTGGACTTCAGCACCGCCGCCAATCTCTCGCTGGGCCTACGGCACGTCCGGACTAGTCCCGACCATGGCACCGCCTACGACTTGGCGGGGCAAGGCACCGCTGATCGCGGAAGCTTCGATGCGGCGGTACGCCTCGCGTTCGCGCTCACTGCCTGATGCGCTGGTTCTGGCTAGGGTGTTTCAGTTACTGCGCGGCGGTGAGCGGCGCGGAACCTCCGCATCGCATCGCGAGCTACAGCCCAGGCGCCACGCAGACCCTCTTGGACTTAGGTTCCAGCGCACAGATTGTCGCGACCACGCGTTGGTGTCCGCTCCCGAAAACGCATCCTGCCGTCCGAACCTGCGATGCCTTCAACCCCGACCTAGAGACCTTACTGCAAGCCAAGCCTGACTTGGTAATTCTGCCGCGCTTAGCGAACCCGCTCTGGGCTGAACGCTGTACCCGGGCGGGGTTGAAAATTATTATCTTACAGACCGAAGGCCCTGACTCCGTCACACGCGACCTCGAGTTACTGGGTGAAGCCACGCACCAGCAGGCCGCCGCCAAAGCATTACGCGCTCAGCTGGACCGGCCAGCTGCGAGCGGCCCGAGGACCCTCTTGATTGTATGGGACGGCATGATGGCGGGACCGGACGCCTATACGACCCCGGTACTCAAGCAGGCGGGCTTTAAATCCCCTTTACAGGCGGGCACCTGGGTCAAACTCGACTGGGAACTCTTGGTGCAGGCCAAACCCGATGCGATTCTCTGGATCGACTCTAAGCCGGAGAATACCCCCATCAGCCCCTCCCAATCCCGCCAAAAGGAATTATCGCAAATCATTGTAGTAAAAGAACTTAAGTCAGTTAAGACCTCGCAAATCTACGCCACCACGAGTGGGAGCCATTGGTTGCCCGGATCAGGCCTGATTCTAGCCTCAGAGAAACTCACCGAACTGAGCAAAGTCCTAAAGTAACCTAGGGCTTTTATTCTCTGTGCGGACATTGACAGCCGTGACGAATCTTCCAAATTGAAATTCTCTCCTATGAACTCCAAGTTCCTCAAACTCATCCTCACCGCCGCCAGCGTCCTTGCCCTCGCTGCCGTTACTTCCTTCGCCGCCGAACCTGCTAAGAAGGACGGCGAAAAGTGCCCCTGCCCTTCTGAAAACCCTAAGCCCACCGCGCTAGTCTCGGGTGCCGATTGCCCTAAGAAGTGCGACAAGGACAAGAAGGACGCTCCCGTTGCTCCAGCCACCGCTCAAGACGCCCCGGCCAAGAAGGATTGCGACAAGTGCCCTTGCCCTTCCGATAAGCCGAAGCCTACCGCAATGCTCTGCGCCGACGAGTGCCCTAAGAAGTGCGACAAAGACAAGAAGGACGCCCCAGCTGCTCCAGCCACCGCGCTAGTATCTGGCGACGATTGCCCTAAGAAGTGCGACAAGGACAAGAAGGACGCTCCAGCTGCTCCAGCCACCGCTGAAGACGCTCCAGCCAAGAAGGACGGCGAAAAGTGCCCCTGCCCTTCTGAAAAGCCAAAGGCCTAATTCTCTAAGAGAATTCGACAAAAGGACGAACCTCTGGGTTCGTCCTTTTTTATTTTCAGAATTTTAGGCCGAGGTCGATCCGGACGAACTCAGGGAAGTCCGCACGTAATAAGAATCCCTGGCTTTCCGCGTAAGCGAAATCTTCGGGGCGACCGGCACCACTGCGCACGGCGCAAGAGTGAATGCCGGCGTTCTGACCCGCATCCCAGTCGGTGATGCGATCGCCGACCATCCAGCAGCGGGCTGGGTCCAGTTGATACTTGGCAATCATCTCCAAAATAAACTGCGGGCTGGGCTTACGATAGATAGAAGGCTCATCGGGGCGCTCGGGGGCGGCCTTGATTTCCAGGATTCCCGGCGTTGGTAACTCCAGCATTTCCAGCATACGGCGGTTGCAGGCGTGGTATTGGGCCCAGGTAAATTTACCGCGATTGATACCACTCTGGTTCGTCAAGATGAAGAGACGATACCCGGCCAGTAAACAGGCCTCCAAAGCCTCCTTCACCCCCGTAATTGGGGCGATTTGATGGACCTCACAGGTGTGATGGTGGTCCGTGATGAGATTTCCGTCCCGATCGAGAAAAAGCGCAGGGGCTAAAGCCATGAAAAGAGCCAATCCCGCCCTAGTAAGGGTGCAAGCCCATGAAAGGGGGCTTGACCGAGGGGGGTGGAGGAGTAGAACCGACCCTCATCCCAGCGTAGAACCATGGCAAATCCGAAACGTAAACAGTCCAAGCGTCGCAGCCGCCTCCGTCGTGGCGCCAACCAGTTCCGCGCTCCTAAGCTCGTGCGTGACGCCGAATCCGGCGCACTCCGTCGCTCCCACCGCGTCGACCCCACCACGGGGAAGTACCGCGGTCGTCAGGTCCTCGACACCGAGGCCTAAGCCTCTTTCCCCGGGCCCACGCTCGTAGCGTATGAGCGAAGTTACCTCGCCCGTTGGCCATAAGATTGCCTTAGACTGCATGGGCGGCGACCTCGGTCCCGCTGAAGCGGTCGCTGGGGCGGCTTTGGCTATCCGCGAAGGCATCGTCGGCCCAGAGGATATGCTCATCTTGGTGGGCCATGAGGATAACCTGCGTCTGTTGGCGATGGATAATCGGATCCTCAACCACAAGCGCATCCAATTCCGACACGCGCCCGCCGTTGTTAACCCCGACGACGCTGCGATGACTGTAATCAAGTCCAAGCGTGATTCCTCCATGGTGATTGCCTTGGAAATGCTGAAGTCTGGCGAAGTCGATGCGGTCGTTTCGACTGGCAACACCAAGGCCCTGGTCGCCGCTGGCACGATTAAAGTTCGCGCGATGGAAGGCGCTGAACGACCGGCCCTGGCGGCCATCATGCCACGACGCGAAGGCCACTTCGTGTTGCTCGACGTCGGCGCCAACCCCGAAGCTAAGCCTGAGCACCTGCTCCACAACGCCGTGCTCGGCTCCATTTACGCGCAAAGCGCCCTCGGTATCGCCAGCCCTCGCATCGGCCTACTTTCTGTCGGCTCAGAGGAAGGCAAGGGGGGCGCGCGCATCAATCGCACCCACACCTTGCTTAAAGCGATGGGCGATAAGATTAATTACGTCGGACCCGTCGAAGGCTTCGATGTCTTTGGCGACTGCTGTGACGTCGTTGTCACCGATGGCTTCACGGGTAATGTGATCCTCAAGACCTTGGAAGGCTTGGTCTACATGGTTCGTGACATGATTGGCAGCAAAGTGAAGCGCAACCCCGTCTACTTGGCCGGCGGTATCGCGATGTTTCCCTTGCTGCGTGAATTAAAGGGTAAACTGAAGCCGGAACGCTACGGCGGAGCCCCCTTGCTCGGCTTGGGCGGCCTCGTCATGAAGGCACACGGCTCCAGTAACCGCCAAGGCATCGCCAGCGCCATCCGCCTAGGCTATGAAGCCCTCGGCCATGGTACCGGCCACCGGATGCTGGCAGGTTTAGCTGAGGCAAATGCGGTGATTTTGGCCAACCCCGAGGTTGTCTAAGGTTTTAGTGTTCCCTTCCCGCCCCAGCGGGTGTTTTCTCACAGCCCTTGATGAGCACTGCCGCGCTATCAGTCTTCATCCGCTCCGTCGGAGTCCACGCCCCTGAGCGGAAGTTGACCAACGACGACCTTTCCAAGCTCGTCGACACCAACGACGAGTGGATCAAGACACGCTCGGGTATTTCTGAGCGCCGCATCGCTGGCCCGGACGAGAATCCCTCGGACATGGGTGCCAAGGCCGCCGCGCACGCTATGCAGAATGCGGGGCTCAATCCCGAGGACATCGACCTACTGATCGTAGCGACGATGACGCCCGACGTGCCCTTCCCTTCGACGGCTTGCTTACTACAAGCTAAGTTAGGCCTCCGGCGCGACATCCCCGCCTTCGACGTCTCGGCTGCATGCTCGGGCTTCGTCTTCGCCCTCCAAGTTGGTACGGACATGCTCCGTTCCGGACGGTATCGTCGGGCTCTGGTCGTCGGCACCGAAAAACTTTCCACCGTCATGGACTGGCAGGATCGCACCACGTGCGTCCTCTTCGGCGATGGGGCGGGGGCCGCTATCATCGAAACCACCGACATCCCAGGCGTTGGCATCCTCGGCAACCTTCTGGGCTCCGACGGGGTTAACGCCGAGCTCATCCACTGCGTCGCTGGTGGCTCCGCTAAGCCAGCCACCGCGCAAACTATGGCCGACCGGGAGCACTGCCTCCGCATGAACGGCAAAGAAGTCTTTAAGCTCGCCGTCCGCGTGATGTCGGAATCCTGCCAGCGCGTCCTCGCGCAGTGCGGCGTGAGCTCCGACGAAGTCGCTTGGTTCATCCCGCACCAAGCCAACTCCCGCATCTTGGAAGCCGTCGCCAGCCAACTGAACGTAGGCCTCGAACGCTTCCCCTCAAACCTCGAACGCTACGGCAACACCTCTGCCGCCTCGATTCCGCTCGCCCTCGAAGAGGCTTGGCGGAACGGCCAAATCAAGCACGGCGACCTCGTCCTGCTCGTCGCGTTCGGCTCCGGCCTCACCTGGGGCGCAACCCTTCTCCGCTGGCATGAACCTCGTCGCTAAAACCTTTCTCGCAGCCTGCTGCCTACTGAGCCTTTCGGTCTCAGCCGAACTCATCCATCAAGACGGCGGCTGGCGCGTTAAGCCCGGCACGTCTTCCGGTATCATTCCGGATAGCCGCACGGACGAAATCCTCAAGACTATCGACCGAGCCGAGAACTTATCGATTATGCGCGAAGACCGCGCCGCCCTGGCACTTTGGAACAAGCTGGTTGAAAAAAGAAGCCGGCACCGACGTGGGAGCGATTGCCCTCCTTGGCCGCGCGCGCCTCTATGTCCAGAGTGGCCAATTCGATGACGCGGAGGCCGACCTCGATGTTATCTTTAAGACGCACTCGAACTTTGCTGGTTTTGGCCAAGCCGTCCAGCTCGCCTTCGACTTGGCCGGCCAATACGATCGCGGCGAACGTCGCTACCTTGGTGGTTGGTTCCCTTGGTTTAAAGACCCCCTGCACGCGTTGAGCATCTACGATAAGATTCTGAAAGTCGCGCCTGTCGGGGTAATCGCCGAAGAGAGCCTCATCCATGCCGCCCGGCTCGCCGAGCGCGAAGACCGCAAGGAAATCTACAGCGAGATGCTGGAGCGCATCGTGAGCGATTACGCCACCTCGAAGCATGCCCCCGAAGCACTCGAGCGCCTCGCCAAACTGCGCGGTGCAGAGTCGATGGGCCGGACTTCGACCAAGCCACTACGCTAGAATCGGCCGACCACTGGCGCACGCTGGCGGACCAGTTCCCTGGGAACCCGCGCGCCCACAGTCCCCTGAACAGATCAAGATGCTCCGCGACCGGGCCGCCCGCGCCCGCCTTAACCTCGGAAAATTCTATTGGTTCAAACGCAATAACCCGGAAGCCGCCAAGCTGATGGCCAATGCGTGCCGCAACCTCGCGCCCGAATCAGAAGCCGCCAAAGAAGCGGAAGGATTGCTCGCCGAGATTCAAGCGAACCCCACGCCGCCGAAGTCCATCGTCGACCGCCTCCTCGGCGTCTACCCGCGTCCGCGGACGAGCGCAGATCCCAAACCGACGGTCGTCGGCGAGGAACTCGACGTACTCGGCTTCGGCAAGGGAGCGCCGAAGTCCGCCACCGAACCGGAACGCCGCTGATGCGCCTCCTACCTCTCCTCGCCGCCGCGCTTCTCGCGGGTTGTTCCGCCTACCAACTCGGTGGGCCGAAGCCGGCCCTTCTCCCGGATCGAGGTGTTGCCGATTCGTAATTCCACGGCCCGTCCGGGACTCCAGGCCATCTTTCAGGAAAAACTCGTGGAAGACCTCGGTCGGGACCCTCGGATCAAAGGTGGCCCGGGCGGCGCTAAACTCGACGTCGAAGTCGTCACCTACCGCCGGGTCGGCCTGACGACCAAGTCGACCGATGCCTACAGCTTCTCGAGTTACCGCGTGACGATGGTAGCGCGCTGCACGCTCACCACCGACGGTGGCCAGAAACTCCTCTTTAAGGACCGTGAATTCAGCTCGGTGGCAACGCTCCAACTCACGGGGGATTCTGCTTCCGAGGAGCGCAGCCTCGCTCCGGGACTTCTGAGTGACCTGTCGTCGCAAATTCGCGAAGCCGCTACCACCGCTTGGTAATATGCCCACCCCGGTCGTCGCTCCCTCTCTCCTCGCCGCAACCACGGCGAATTCATCGCTGGGCCTCCGTGCGATCGAAGAGGCTGGGCTGACGTGGGTGCACCTCGACATCATGGATGGGCATTTCGTGCCCAACATCAGTTTTGGCCCGCAGGTCGTCGCCGATCTCCGTCCCCGCACGAAACTCCATTTTGATGTACACCTGATGCTCACGCATCCGGACCGCTTTGTGCTGCGTTTGCGCAAGCGGGCGCCGAGCGACTCACCGTGCATATCGAAGCTGAGCACGACATGGGCCAGACGCTGGCGGCGATTAAAGCCGCCGGACTCAAGGCGGGTATCGCGATGAACCCTGATGGCGATCCCCGCCGGCTCTTACCTTACCTTGACGCGGTTGACCTCGTCCTCTGCATGACTGTCTTTCCAGGCTTCGGCGGACAGGCCTTCATCCCGGCAGTCCTCGACAACATCCGCTTCCTCGCGGCCGAACGGCGGGCGCGCGGCCTCGACTTCCGCCTAGAAGTGGATGGCGGCGTCAATGCCGAGACGGGCCAGCGTTGCCGGGAGGCTGGGGCAGATACGCTCGTGGCCGGTACGGCGTTCTTCAAGGCGCCGGATCGGAAAGCTTTCGTCGCTGGGCTGACGGCTTAAGCCGCCGCGGGCGGTGAAGGGTCGGCACCCAACGTCTTCTCTTTCTGTAGACGGAGTTGCCCGCAGGCCGCATCGATGTCGTGGCCCTTCTCGCGGCGCAACGTGGCGGTGACGCCCAACGCACGGACCTCTTTCACGAAACGATCTTGGCGGGTGATGGACGGCCGCACCCAGGGCAGGCCCTCCACCGTGTTATAAGGGATGAGGTTCACGTGCGCGTGCAAATCGCGGGCGATGGCGGCGAGCTTACGCGCTTGATCGAGAGAATCGTTGATATCCTCGATGAGGATGAACTCCAAGGTGAGCATGCGCCCGTGTGTACGGGCGAAGATCTTCGCCGCGGGGATGAGTTGCTCGAGCGGGTACTTGCGGTTCACCGGCATGATCTGTTCGCGCACCTCGTTGGTCGCGCCGTGGAGGCTGATGGCGAGACGGAAACCGAGATCCTCCTCGGCCAGCTTGAGGATCTTAGGGACGACCCCGGAAGTGGAGATCGTGACGCGCCGAGCACCAAAGCCGAAGCCCCAGGCTGCGTTCACCGTCTTAAGGGCAGCCAGCAAGTTATCGTAGTTGGCGAGCGGCTCGCCCATGCCCATGACCACGATATTGTCAAAAGAGGCCAACCCCTCGGCCGCCCGGGTCGGGTCGGTTTGGTCCTCGATGCGGCAGACCTGGACCAGTTGGGAGACGATTTCGCCCACGGACAGGTCGCGCTTCCAGCCCTCGAGCCCGGAGGCGCAAAACTTGCAGCCATAGGCGCAGCCCACCTGGGTCGAGATACAGATCGTGCGGCGGGACTTATCCTGCCCCACGCCTTCCATCGGGGCGCGGATGATGACGGTCTCGATCAGGGACCCATCGCGGAGGCGTTGCAGGAGCTTTTGGGTGACATCCGAGGCCGTTTTCTTGCCTAAAACCTCCGCACTATTAAAGTCGTAATTATCTGCCAGCCAAGACCTTAAGTCAGATGGAAGGTTGGTCATCACCTCGGCACTTTCGGCCCGCTTAGGGTAGAGCCAGGCAAAGACCTGGCCAGCCCGGTAGCGGGGGTGGCCGGCCTCGGCGAGGCGCGCACCGAGGCTATCGGGCGTCTCTCCGTGAATGGAGGGTTTTTCGGGCTTGAAAGCCATGGTTTAGCGCGGCGGCGTGGCTGGCAATCGAGCGGGGTCCGAGGCGGACCCGCCTTCCTGCTTGCAACTGCGATTTGTTATGCCCAAAACCATTTTTTGCAATGAGCAACAAGGCCCCCAACCCACAAGGTGGAAAAATCAACGCTCTGGAGAATACCAAGACCAAGGTATCCGAAGGACAGACCGGATTCTGCCTCCACCAAGCTTGGGGTATCGGTATTATCCGTGCCTTCGACGCTGCGACCAACCGCTTCACCGTCGACTTCCCTGAACAGGCCAAAAAAGGCCATGCCATGGACGCCGCTTTCTTCTCCGGAAAGATCGAGATCATCGAGCCCAGTTCCCTCATTGCCCAAGCCTATTCCGATGAAGGCAAGGCCAAGGTAGCGGTCCTCGTCTCCGACGACCCCGCTGGTCTCGTGAAGGCGCTCCTCGCCGAGCTCCCGACGGGCGAATGTTCCTCTTACGCCCTCGAAGCCAACCTCGAGCGCGTCCACTTCGCCTCCCTCGCCTCGGGCAAGGATCGCGCCGCCGCCTTCAAGGCCTGGTGGACCAAGGGTCGCGCCGCTCTCCGCAAGGACCGCGCCATTCTCATCCCTGAGCGCAAGGGTGGCAACTACGCCCTCCTCGAAGCCCCGGTTGACCTCGGTGAAGACCTCTTTGCCCAGTACGAACTCGCCCCGAATTTCGAACGCAAGTTGGGCCTCCTTGAAGAACTCGCCGAGAGCTCTTCCGCTGAGACCCGCTCCGCCGCCACCGAAGCCAACCTCGCTAAAGTTTCGAGCGACCTCGCCAAGGCCGTCGCTGGCCTCACTGGCTTACGTCGCTCGGCTAACCTCCCGAAGGTACTCTGTGCCATCTGGAACCGCGACAAGTTCTTCCGCACCGCGGTTGAAACCGTCGAAACCTTTAGCCCCACGGCTTCGGACATCATTGCCCTCTGCGACGAGAATGACCTCGCGCACGTGGCTCTGAGCATCCCGCACACGACCGAGAAAATCCGCAGCCTCCTCGACCTCGTCCGGGCGCACCACGGTGACAACTGGTCTGACCGCGCTTTCGACCTCCTCCGTAACCGCGACATCGGCGGCACCAAGAGCGGCTCCGCCAAGCTTGTATCGGAGTGTATCTCCTACCTGTGTGACGCAGGCCTCAGCGCCCACGTTGGCCAGCGCTTCGCGCAGTGGCTCGAAACTCGCGAACTCCGTCCCCCGGTCATCATCTGGGTCATCAAGAACCGCGACTCCAAGAAGTACTCTGAAATCGTTGCCCCGCTGATCGTCCCGAGCTTCCTCGGCTCCATCCTCGCGAGCATCGACACCGAAGCCCTCGAATCGAATTCGACCGCCCGCATCCCGCTGGCCAACGAGCTCATCAAGGACAAGGCCCTCATCTCTGATATCATTGCGCCCGCCGGCGGCAAGCAGGCCGACAGTGAAACCATCTTCGACCTGGCTCGCATCATGTTGCGCAACCAAGGCTTCGACAAGATGACGAAGAACTCGCTCCTCGCACGCCTCGCCAAGATCGAGCCGCACGTCCAGCGCCTCGTCCAGTCCCGTCAAGACGACTCCAATGTCGAAAAAGAATTAATCGTCTCGAAGGTGAGCAAGGAAGCCCGCGAAGCCGAACTCACCGACATCGTGCAGGTCAAGTTGCCTGCCGTGAAGGAAGCGATCCAGATTGCTAAGGAGCACGGCGACTTGCGTGAGAATTCCGAGTACAAGATGGCCCGTCAGGATCACGACACCCTTGCCGGCCGTCGCGCCGAACTCGACGCGATGCTGAAGAAGGCCCGCGTCACCGATTTCACTGAAGCCACCACCGCCCTCGTTTCGATTGGCTCGACCGTCAAGCTACTGCGTGACTCGGACAAGACCGAGATTACCTACGACATCCTCGGCGCCTGGGACGGCCAGCCCGAGTTGAACATCTTGGCTTACGTTTCCCCGCTGGCGAAGCAGTTCCTCAACCGCAAGTTGGAAGAGTCCTTCACGACCAACATCAACGGCAAGACCGAGAACTGGAAAATCCTCTCGATCCGCCGCTGGGTGGAAAAGAAGTAAGCTCCCGCCCGAGCGACCTGACGAAGCCCCGGTTTTCCGGGGCTTCCTCTTTTGACATGGACGCGAAGAGCCTCCAAGGTGAGCCCATGCCCGACCCTTGGGAATCCCTGCGCCTGCTCGCCGACCCTACTAGGGCGCGAATACTCTTCCTCCTAGCCAGGGGCGAACTCTCCGTCGGCGAACTGCAAGAAATCCTCGGCATGCGCCAATCGCGTATCTCGACCCACCTATCATTGCTCCGCAAGGCTGGCCTCGCCGCCGACCGCCGCGACGGGAAGCACTCTTACTACGCCCTGACGCCGAACCTACCGAGCGGCGTGAACCAGATCCTTGAGGCTGCGCTGGCCGCAACCGCCAAGGACGCCACCACCTTGGCCGACCAGCGTGCGTTCAAGCGGCTCGCCGAAAAGCGGCGCCGCAAGTCGGAGCAGCACTTCAACCTCGTGGCCGACCGACTCGGACGGAACTACTGCCCCGGCCGCTCCTGGGAGTCGATTGGCCAAATGCTCCTGCTCTTGGCTCCTAAAGTACGCATCGCTGACCTCGGTGCTGGCGACGGCACGGTTTCCCGCCTCCTGGCCCGGCAAGCCGAATTCGTCCATTGCGTAGATAACTCCCCTAAAATGGTCGAACTCGGAAGAGAACTTGCTGATAAAGAAGAACTTAAGAATGTAGACTACGTCCTTGGAGATATCGAAAAAGTCCCACTGAAGGACCGGAGCGTCGACCTCGCCCTCCTCAGCCAGGCCCTCCACCATGCGGAAAATCCGCGGAAAGCCCTTTCGGAGGCCTTCCGTATCCTGAAGCCGGGCGGGCGCCTGCTCATTTTGGACCTCCGGGCTCACCGTTTTGAGAAGGCGCGCGAGCTCTACGCCGACCGCTGGCTGGGGTTTAAGGAAAACGACCTGCACGACTGGATCGAGGAAGCAGGCTTTACGCACTCCGAAGTGAGGGTCGTCGCGAAGGAGGCCCCCGAGCCCCATTTCGAGACCCTGCTCGGCAGCGCCCTGAAGCCTAACCGCTGAGTGTTTAATGTCATCTCCGTGACGGAGCCAGTCCGTCCGAATAATGGGAACAAAATCACTGGATAGTGCTTGGCAGTATCCACCCCAAAGGGCTATTTTAAGGCTTCCCCCCACTGAGGCCTCCCCACCTCCCCTAATCTCCGATGGTTACCCCAGAGTCTCGCACCTACAAGTTGGCCAAAGCTGCCATCCTTGCCGTCCTCATCGCTATCATCCCGGCGACCACCCCGTTGCGTGCCCAGGGTGCCCCCGCCGCGGCTAAAGTCCAAGAGGACCCCCTGACCGCGCAGTACAACAAGACGATGGGGGAGATCGACAAGAAGCAGTTTCCGGCCGCGCTGAAGAACCTCGAAGACCTGGAAAAGAAAGTCGCGAACATGGGGCCAGCCATGCAGGCGACTGTCTGCTTCCATCTGGCCCGCACCTATTACCTGATGAAGGACTGGGTCAAGGCCGACGCCGAACTAAACACCTTCCTGACGAAATACCCCGAAGGCACGGGCAGGATTATCGACGAAAACGACAACATGCGCGGCGTCGCGCAGTTAACGCTCGTCGAAGTCTACGCCAACCAGTCCAAGTGGGACCCGGCCCTCGATCTGCTCAAGATGCTCCGCACCAACCCACTGGTGCAGCCCAAGGACCGCGTGAACGCTTACACCTTGTCCGCCCGCATCGTCGAAGAAAAATCGAAGAGCGGCACGGAAGAGGATAAAAAACAAGCCCTTGGACAAGCCGTCGGCCTACTGAAGCAAGTCACGGGCGGCGGCCTAGGCACGCCGGAAGCCCGCGAAGGCGGCATGCGCTTGGTCGAGGTCTACACCAAGCTCGGGCTCGTCAAGGAAGCCGAACAACTTAAGGCCGAAATCGACGCCAAGAGCACGGGCTCGCCTGCGGAGATTGTTCGCTCGAACTTCCAGCGTATTGAGATTGGCGACGCCCGCTTCGAGGCCGGCGAATCCGCCACCGAACTGAAGTCCAAGGAAGAACTTTATCGCCAAGCGCTCGCCAGCTACCAGGGCGCTCTCCGTCGCGCCACCGTCAACCGTTCGGTCACTAAGGCTGTTGAGATGAAGCAGGTGGACCTAGACAAAATCGCGAAGGACAACCCCAAGCCGACGCCAGAGGCCACCGAGAAAATCGAGAAGGCCCGGGCTGAGCTGGAAAGCTTCAAGACCATCCAGAGTGAATTCGAAAAGAACACGGACTACGACGCTTTCATCTCTTACCGTATCGGCCTCTGCCTCCTCGAGCTCAAGCGCCCGTGGGAAGCCTTCGTGGCCTTCCGTGACATCTTCGAAAACAACCCGAACTTCTCCAAGGTATCGGGCGCTTACTACTACTACATCCTCGCCCTCCGCGAAATCGGCCGCAACAGCGAGGCTCAGGCGAAGTGCAAGGAGTTCCTAGCTAAGTACCCGGACGCCGAAGAGGTCTCCATGGTGGCCGTCATCCTTGGGTCAATTTCCCAAGACCGCGAAGAATACGAAGAGGCCATCGGTCACTACAACTGGGCCAAAGCTAACGTAAAGAAAATCGATCCCGCCACGCTGGAGGAAATCGACTTCCGTATCGCCTGCTGCCACTTTTCCCATGTCGATTGGGAAAAGGCCCGCCTCTCCCTCGACGAGTTCCTCAAGAAGTACCAACGCTCCTTTGCGAGGGAACAGGCGTTGTACATGAACGCCCTGTGCTGGTTCTACCAAGGTAAGTTCAAAGAAACTAAGCTCGGCTTTGACGAATACCAGAAGGCCTACCCGAAGGGTGAGTACATCGCCGACGTCCGCTACCGCCAAGCCATCGTCAAGTTCGGCGTCAACCCGCCCGAAATCCCCGCCACCATCGCCCTCTGCAATGAGTGGCTGCGCGATTACGCCGTCAGCAAGGTCGAAAGCGTCGTCAATCAGGTCCCCGAGGTCCACACGCTCATCGGTGACGCGGCCATCCGTATCGCGACGGAGTTGGACAAAGATATTTCGACGGCCGACAAGAACCTCCGCACCAACGCCGAGCCCGCCCTGAAGGCCAAGTACAAGGCCGAGAAGGAGCGTCTGGAGAAGGAAAAGGAAACCCAAACCGTCAAGGCGATTGATGCCTACATCGCGGCCGCCCGCTCCGGCCGGACGAACGCCAATGCCTTGGACTTCGTCCTCCGCGAACTTGGCAAGCTCCTCCCTGGCCGCGGCGAACACGCCCGCATGCGTGACCTTTACAAGGAAGTCTACGATTGGGACCATGCTGACCCGAAGTCACTCAACTACCTCTACGAGGTCATCAAGGCCACCGAACGCATGGGGATAAACCCGAGTTCGCCCAGCAGGCCGAAGCCGTACAGAAGCGCTTTAGTGCCCAGCTCGCCGCTGCCCGTAAGAAGGTAGATGACCTCTTGAAGTCCGACGGCAAGCCCGCCGAGGTCACCGCGGCCAAGGCGGCCGTTACCACACTTTCCACCGAACTCGCAGCCGAACTCGACGTCGTGGAGAAGGCTCGTCAGGCCAGCGTCCTCGCCGCTAAGACTGAAGCCCTCGGCATCCTCTCCACCGCCGTCGCCGAGTCTATTAACGACCGCAAGCAGGAGGGCTCCGAAAAACTCGTCCTCTTCCTAGCTGAAAAGCTCGCCCGCAAGGTGAAGCGCGTGAAGCCGGATGCGGCCGTCGACCCGAATGCCTACACCGCGGCCAACGCCGAGGACGAAATCACTAAGCTCCTGCGCCTCGAGGAGAATAAGGATTCCCTCATCGCCCAAGCCCGCGGTTTCTTTGCGAAGGGCCAGTTAGCCGCCTTCCTCCGCGACCCCGTCAAGTCGGACTTCTATTTCAAGAAGATCTCCGCCAACTACAAGGCCGAGGAACTCAGCCCGACCATCCTGGCCATCGTTGGCGACCACATGCTGGCTAAGGGCGAGACCAAGAACTCCGAAGGCTATTTCCAATACATCATGGAGCACCATCGCTCCTCGGAATACGCTGACTACGGCTTCGCCGGCCTCGCGGAAATCCGCCTGATCCAGAAAAAATACAAGGAAGCCCTCGACCTCTGTGTCGAAGCCATCGACAACGGCGTCGTGATGTCGAAGGAGAAGGATATCCGCTTCATCAAGGCCCGTGCCCTCGCAGAAATGAAGAAGTACCCCGAGGCCAAGGCCGAGTTCGAAGAAATCGCCAAGACCAAGGAGTGGAAGGGTGAGACCACCGCCGGCTGCCTCTATTGGCTCGGCGTCATGGAAGAACGCCAAGGCAACAACGCAGAAGCGGTCGCCTATTACCGCCGCACCTATCAAGCCTGGAAGAAGTATGAACTCTGGTCGGCGAAGGGCTACCTGGGCGCCGCCCGCCTCTTCGCCACCAAGCTGGACCAGAAAAAGGAGGCGAAGGAAATCATTACGGAGATGCTGTCCAAAGACCGCATCAAGGACACCCCTGAGGCCACTGAAGCCCGCATCCTTTCGACCAACTCTAATCGACCATGCGTCCCGCTGTCCGCTCCTTCCTGACCGCCGCGCTCCTCTGCGCGGCCACCCAGTCCTTTGGCCAAGCCCTTATCTTCAAGGGCGGCGAACGCTGGGAAGTGAACGACCCGTTCAAATTGGATAAGTCCGTCCCACCCAAGCCGGTGAGCGACCCGAGGAAAGGCACGATTAGCAGCCTCAAGGGCACGGTGGTTCGAACTGTTAATTCCGGCGGCACCGACATCGAGTCCACCCGCAAACTTTCGGAAGTCGTAAGCATCGTCTGGCCCACCGTTGATAAACTAACGGAAGCCCAGCTCTTCGTCAGCCGCGGCGAGCCCAGCAAGGCCCTCGACAGCATCGAACCCATCATCAAATTCTTTGATGCCTTCAAGAAGACCCCTGGCTCCCTCTGGCTGAAGGCCTCCATGGTGAAACTGGATGCGCTCGACCGGCTGGAAAACGACGCGGTCATCGGTGCCTTCCTCGATAACCTAGAAAAGAACGACGACGGCTCGAGTCCTGAATTAGCCAATAAGATTAAGTTAGCCCGCCTCATGCAGCGCGCCCGCCGCGGCGAGCATGACACGGTCATCTCCGAGGCCACGGACCTCATCACCAAGATGGACGACCCGGACGTTCTTGCCCGCTTGCACATCGTCAAAGGCAGCTCCCTCCTCGCCACCAAGAAATACGAGGCGGCTATGAATACGTACCTTCGGGTGCCCGTCTTCTATGGCGCTCAAGCCGAACACCTCCCAAAGCGATGCTCGGTGCCGCCCGGTCCTTCCGGGGCATGGACAGCCCCGCCACCAAGGAGCAGCGCCTGGAAGAATCTCCAACCGATACCTCCGCGACCTGATTGCCACGTTCCCGGTCTCGAAAGAGGCTGAGGAGGCAAAGAAACTCCTCCCCAAGGAGGACCGCCTCGCCGCTGAGGCCGAGGCCGGCAAAATCAAGGATGCCGCCGTCATCCCCGATGCGACCGCCAAGCCTGATGCGCCCAAGGCGGATAACGCCAATAACAACGAAGGTAATAAGTGAGACCTTGCTCCTTTTCTAATCCCGAACTAAACCATCCCCATACCCGTCGCTTCCCCATGAAGAAACTCCGCTCCTCCCTGCTTACCTTCGCCTTCCTCGGCCTGATGACCGTCGTTGCCTCCGCGGCCGAAGGCGGCGTCAAGGAAAAGACCCTCCTCGACCTCTTCGAAGAAGGCGGTTGGGTCATGTACCCCATCACCATCGCCTCCGTGGCCATGATCTGGTTCATCGTCGACGGCTACATTCGCACGAGCGAAAAGAAGCTCTACCCAGCCGGCCACGTCACCCAGCTCCGCGAGCTCTTCCAGCGCGGCGACTACCCTGGTGCTTACAACTTCGCAAAAAACGCTGGCTCGCCCGTCGCTGAAGTCATCCGCGCTGGCGTCGCTTTCACTCCAGATGGCAAGGTCATGACCGAAGAAGCCATCATCTCTGAAGTCTCGCGCATCCAAGGCGAGCTCATGGGCCGCGCCTCTTACCTCTCCGTTATCGGCGTCTGTACCCCGATGATCGGCCTCACCGGCACCGTGACGGGCATGATGAAGGCCTTCGATAAGCTCGGCTCCTCGGGCGTGGGTGACCCTTCCCAGCTCGCTGAAGCTATCGGCGAAGTGCTCGTGGCAACCGCCGCTGGCCTCTTCATCGCCATCCCTGCATTCATCTGCTACTACCTCCTCCGTAACCGCATCACCAAGGGTATTCACGACATCCAAGAAATTGTGACCGGTCTCTTCCGTGCCTTCCCCTACGACGAAGTTGCTGGCCATGCGGTAGGCGACGAAGTGATCTACGCTGCGAAGCCTGATTGGAACGCTTCGCCGGCGCCAGTCGCCGCCGAAGCCCCCAAGGCCTAAGGTTTCTTCCACCCCTTAAACCCACACACGAACCATGGCAGGCGGAGGCGGAGGCGGAGACGGGGAACCCGAGTTCCAGGTAGCGCCGATGATCGACGTCCTCCTGGTGCTGCTGATCTTCTTCATGTCGATCACCTCGGCTCAGGTCCTCAAGGTCGACAAGAACATCCAGCTGCCCGTGGCTTCGCACGGTATAAAGCGCGACGACAAGGCCGCCGCTGGCCTAATTAATATCTCCTGGGATAAGAACACTGGGCAAGCGAAGTACAAACTCGACGACCGGGAACTAGACATCAACGACAAGGACGGTATCGCCAAGGAATTGGCGGCCCGCAAGGGTTCCAACGAGAAGTACCGCCTGCTCATCCGCGCCGATCGCCAGTGCCACGCCAAGTATATCTCCAAGGCCCTCGAATGGGGCGCCGAAGCCGGCATCGACAACATCGCCTTCTCGGGCCTTAACCGCGAAGAATAAGCCATGAAACAAGCTCCCCGGGAAATGCCGTCTGACGCCGGCTTTCAAATCGCGCCGATGATCGACGTGGTCTTCGTGATCATGCTCTTCTTCATGGTCATGGCTGGTGCCGTGAAGGTGGAACACGAACTTAAGACGACCCTCCCCGGCAATGCCGAGACGGCCAAGGAAACCGAGATGCCGGATGAGATTACCATCGGCGTCGCGGAAAACGGCGCGATCACCATCAACGAGGACCCCGTCGGGCAGCCCAACGACAAGACCTTAGAAGGCCTCTACAACGAGATGATGAAGATGGCCACGGCCGCCAAGCAGTCCAAGACGAAGCTACTCATCACGGTTCAAGCCGAAGAGGCCGCCAAGTATGAGCGTGTAATCAACGTGCTCGATGTCTTGGCCCGCGCGGACATCACTAACGTGACGTTCGCAGTCGCGGAGCCGGAATAAGCCCGCTTTGCCTATCGCCTAAAGGTCGTCTTCTGAGGTAACCACCTCAATCAGGCAGACTTGCCAAGTCGGCCGACGACCTTTTCATAGCACGTATGAAATTCGCCGCCCTCCTCCTCGTCCTCAGCCTCGGCCTCTCCGGCTGCATTATTGTCATCGAGCAGGCCAAGGAAAAGAAGGATGCCCCGGCCCCAGCCGCGAAGTCTGAAGCGAAGTAAGCCCAGCCGAGCGACCGCTTAGGTGAAGCCCTGCGTCGAATCGATGACGCGGCGCACGGCCTCGTAATCGTTCCCGATGCTCAGCGGTGCTGGCTTGGGAAGTTCGTACGGGAAAGTCGATGCATGGCTATCGTCAAAGGCGGCCTGCAGCACATCAGGGAACTTGGCCGGGTGAGCCGTCCCGAACACCACGACGTCTAAGTCGCCATTACCTGGCTGCGCCAACAGGTCTTCTGCAGCCTTCCAGCCGACCGCCGTGTGCGGACAAAGGACATAACCACCGGCCGAGCGCACGCGACGCATCGTATCCAGCGTCGCGGCATCGTCGACAGTGACGGCCGAGACCGCCGGCCCGTCCTGTCGCCAAGCGAGCAGGCGATCAAGGTTATTGGGGGCACCGATATCCATGGCGTTGGATGCGGTGGGCGTCGAACGGCGAGGCTGATACTTCCCGGTGGCGAAGAGCTCTGGTAACGGCGAGTTGATGTTCGTGGCGGCGACGAGGACGTCCACGGGCAGGCCCATCCGACGAGCCAGCTGAACGGCGCCGACGTTGCCTAAGTTGCCCGAGGGGACGACAATGCCGAGACGGCGACCGGCGGCCAACTGACGACGTACATGAAACGCGAACGGGACCTGCGCGATGAGGCGAATCGGGTTAATTGAGTTCGCCGTGAGTAGCGGGCCGACGCGGCGCAAGGAATCATCCGCCAGCGCGCGCTTCACCAAGGCCTGACAATCATCAAAGGAACCGTCGACCGAGAGGGCGACGACGCCCGGACGGGCTCGGGCAATCTGCGACTCCTGCACTGGGCTGACGCCGATGCGGGGATAGAGGACGACGGCGCGGACGCCAGGGATGCCAGCGCAGGCTTCCGTGACGGCTCCACCCGTGTCACCCGAAGTAGCGGCGAGAATCGTGAAACGCGGGTACTCGGCACTGAGTACGTGAGCGGTGACGCGCACTAATAAGCGCACGGCAAAATCCTTGAACGCGGCCGAGGGGCCCTGAAAAAGTTCGAGGACTTGAATGCGGTCGGCAGCCTGCCCAGCGAAACCTGGGGGATGCACCAAGGGCACGGGGAAGTTGAACGCTTCCTGACAGAGGCGGTGCAAGACATCGGCCCCCAGCTCTTCCCCGAGGAACGGGCCGATGACGGCCTCAGCAAGGTCGGCGTAAGTGTCGGCCTGATGGGCAGCGATAAAGTCAGCGGGGAGCTGCGGGATGACGGACGGCACCCACAGCCCGCCCTTACCGGGCATCGACGCCAAGAGCACCTCACGCAGGCTAGCGCGCTGCGCGGCATCGGCCGTCGAGACGAACTCGAGCTTACTTCTGGGAGAGGACATGGACGCCCTGAGGATTGATGCGCGAGACGTATTGGGTGGCCTTAATCGGCACCGACTCAAAGACGGTGGCGACGGCCGCCGCGACCTGGCGGGCCGTGGCTTCGCCTTCGCACAAGGCGAAGACGCTGGGGCCGGCACCCGAGATCGAGAAACCCAGGGCACCCGCGGCAAGGGCCGCACGCTTGGCGCGATAAAACTCCGGGATCAGACGCTGGCGGTGGGGCTCAGCGATGAGGTCATGCACCGAACGGCCGATGAGTGCGTAGTCGCTCTGGTACAGGCCACAAATAAGGCCACCGAGGTTACCGCTCTGCTGCGTCGCCGTCTCCAACTGAATGTGCCGCGGCATAATCTCGCGTGCGACCTTAGTCAGTACGACGATATCGGGATGAACGACGGCCGCCCAGAGGTTCTGGGGAATCGGAATGTTATGTACGTCGAGCTCCGCATTGGAGCGAATCAGTGTGATACCACCGAGCAGGCAAGGCCCGACATTGTCCGCATGCCAAGCGCCATCCGCGGCGGCTTCGCCAGCGACCACGAACGGGAGGAGCTGACGGCGGGTCAAAGGTTCGCCGAGAAGTTGGTTCACGGCAAAGGCACCGCCGACTGCGCTCGCGGCGCTGGAACCCAAGCCGCTGCCGAAAGGCATCTGCTTATGAATTTCCATTTCAATACCGAGGTCGGCCCGACCCAAGTGACGTAACAGGTCCAAAGCGGCGACACCCGCCGTATTCAACTTAGGGTCGAGTGGCAGGCGCCCATCGTCTCCCGTAATCTTAGTGATGCGGAAGCCAGGCTGGCTTGAGGACCGAACGATGATTTCGTCGCCCGGCAGCTCGATCGCGAAACCGAGCACATCGAAGCCGCAGGCCACGTTGGCCACGGTAGCAGGCGAGAAAACCCTGACTTCTTGGAGTAGTTGTTTGGTCATATTGGCCCCTAAATCGGTGAAGAAAGACCTTTCGGGTTGCCTCCCCACGGGTCAACGGTGAACATGAGCGTTACCGAGCCTAAAAATGCCTAAAAGGACTCACCAGTTCGGGTTTGTGACCGTAGCGGCCGCTTCACCCTCTCTCCGCTTAGGTGACCCCGCGGCTAATACTCTCTTGGTTATCCAGGCACTCGAGAAGGCCGCCGCCGAAGGTGCCGAGATCGTCGTCCTCCCAGAACTCTGCCTCACCGGCTATAGCTGTGGTGACCTCTTTGGCCAACGCACCCTCCTCCAAGGGGCCCTGAAGGGCTTGGGCCTAGTCGCCGAGGCCACGGCTCGCCTCGGCCTCACCGGCCTCGTAGGGCTGCCCCTAGAGGTCTCTGGACGTCTCTTTAACGCCGCTGCCTTCATCTCGCGCGGCAAGATCCTCGGCGTCGTCCCCAAAACCCACCTGCCGAACTCTGGTGAGTTCTATGAACAACGCTGGTTCGCCTCCGCCCGCGTCGCTCCCGTCAAAGAAATCGACCTCCTCGGCCAAACCGTCCCCTTCGGCACTGACCTCCTTTTCCAAGCCTCCGACCTCCCGGACTGCGTGGTCGGCATCGAGCTTTGCGAAGACCTCTGGGCCGTCGAACCCCCGAGCGGCGCCCAAGCCCTCGCGGGCGCTACCCTCCTCTGCAACCTTTCGGCCAGCGACGAACTCCTGACCAAGGCCGCCTACCGCCGAGACCTCGTGCGCTCCCAGTCGGCCCGCTGCCTCGCCGCCTATGTCTACGCCTCAGCGGGCGCCGGCGAATCGAGCACCGACATCGTCTACAGCGGCCATGGCCTCATCGCTGAGAACGGTATCGTCCTCGGAGAATCCGAACGTTTCCGCTTCGAGCTCTCGCTCCTCGTCTCGCAAATCGACGTGGATAAACTCCAGGCCGAACGCCGCCGTAACAGCACGTTCTTCGGTGCGCCCTCGACGCTCCAGCCGCGCGTCCGTTCGTTCGAGCTCGGCCACCCAGCCAGCACCACGCCTAAGCTCCGCCGCCGTTTCAGTCAGCATCCGTTCGTGCCCGCGGACGCGCATCGCCGCGACGAGTATAGCCAGGAAATCTTCGCCATCCAGTCGACTGGCCTCGCCCGTCGCCTGCGCCACACCGGCGCCCGTCACGTCGTCATTGGCGTTTCGGGTGGCCTCGACTCCACGCTGGCCTTGCTGGTCCTGCTGGAGGCCTTCGGCCGTCTCGGCCTCGATCGCAAGGGCATCATCGGTATCACCATGCCTGGCCCCGGCACGACGGTCCGCACGCGTATGAACGCGCTCAAGTTGATGGAGGTCTTAGGCGTCACCGCCCGCGAGATTCCCATCGACGCCGCCGTCGAACAACACCTCGCCGATATCCAGCATCCGCCTGGCAAGCACGACGTCACCTTCGAGAACGCGCAAGCCCGCGAACGCACCCAGGTACTCATGGACGTCGCGAACCAAGTCGGCGGCTTCGTCGTCGGCACCGGCGACCTTTCCGAAGCCGCACTCGGCTGGTGCACCTTCAACGCCGACCATATCTCGATGTACCACGTGAACATCGGCGTCCCCAAGACGCTGGTGCGTCACCTAGTCTCCTGGGCCGCCCACGCCCGCCACGTCGGCCCTGAACGCGCTTTACTCGAGGATATCGTAGCCACCCCGGTCAGCCCCGAGCTCCTGCCCCCCGGAGCTGACGGCGAAAGTTCCCAGCAGACGGAAGCGATTGTTGGTCCGTACGAGTTGCACGACTTCTTCCTGTACCACGTGATTCGCAACGGCTTCCGCCCGGCTAAGGTACTCTGGCTCGCCGAACATGCCTTCACGGGTAAATACGACCACACGGAGATCCGCCATTGGCTCCGGACGTTCCTAACCCGTTTCTTCAGCCAGCAGTATAAGCGTTCGGTCATGCCCGATGGCCCCAAGGTCGGCTCGGTCGCCCTCTCGCCCCGCGGGGATTGGCGCATGCCATCCGATGCAGAGGCCACGGCGTGGCTTGCGGAAATCGCCTAAGGGTGTTTGTTAGGAGGCGTGACGACTCCCGTACGCACCCATCCCGCCGCCACGCAGGCGCTGCTCGCCCGCTTGGGCGCCGCTAAAGTCAAGACCGACGAGGCCACGTGCTTCGCGGCTTCCTTCGACAACATGCGCCTGTCCTTCATGCCCGAGGCGGTCATCCGTCCGGACGTGGAAGAGGATATCGGCATCGTCCTTAAACTGGCGAACGAACATAAAGTGCCTGTCACCGTGCGCGGCCGGGGCACCGGCAATACCGGCGCGAGTTCTCCAATCCACGGCGGCTGGGTCATCCACCTCGACCATTGGGATAAAATCGAGATCGATCCGATTTCGGCGATGGCGACGGTCCAGCCAGGTGCCATCACCGCCCACATTAATGAGCTCGCCGCTGAACACGGTCTCTTCTTCCCGCCCGACCCTTCTTCCCTGAAGTACTGCAGTATCGGCGGCAACATCGCCACGAATGCTGGCGGCCTCCGGGCAGCCAAATACGGCGTAGTCCGCGACCACGTCTACGCACTCGAGGGCTTCCTACCGACTGGCGAGAAAGTCACGTGGGGGGCACCGCTCCGCAAGTTCGTCAGTGGGCTCAATATCCGCGACCTCTGGATCGGCTCCGAGGGGACCCTCGGGGTCATCACCAAGGCCACGCTCAAGCTCGTCAACAAGCCCAAGGCCCGCCGCACGTTCCTGCTAGCTTGCCGCACCGACGAAGGCGCGCTCGAGGCCGCCGCCGCCTTGATGGGCGCACGCGTCAACCCGGCAGTCTTCGAGTTCCTCGATACGCAGACGGTCGAGGCGGCCGAAAAACGCCGCGGGAGCCGCGTCTTCTCCACCGCCGAATTACACGGCGTCGAAGAGACCCATGCCATCCTACTGGTCGAGATCGACGGCCACCCCGCCGCGCTCGCCGAAGATGCCGTAAAGGTCCGTGCCTGGATTGCGCAATACGCCGTGGCCTTCCGCGAGACCGACGTCGAAGCCGAGGCGGAGGCGCTTTGGGACATTCGCCGGACGTGCTCACAGGCGATGTACGCCCTCGGGAATGCTAAACTGAACGAAGACATCGTGGTGCCATTCCGCAGTTACGTGGAGCTCATCCGCTATACCCGCGAGGTCCGCGACCGCGTGGGCTTGGCGACACCGACCTTTGGCCATGCCGCCGACGGCAACTTCCACGTGCACATCATGTACGACCGCGATAATCCCGAGCACTGCCGCAAGGCCGAGCAGGCAATCTACGACGTCATGAAGAAGGTCGTCGAACTCGGCGGCGCCATCACTGGCGAACACGGCATCGGCATCGCCAAGTCACCTTTCCTCCGCCTGCAACACTCGCCCGCAGAAATCGGCGCCATGCTGGCGGTGAAGCGCGCCCTTGACCCGAATAATATTCTAGCCTCCAGGCCAGATCTTCGAGCCCCTCAACGTTTGGGAGCATCGTCCGGTCAAGGTCACCCTCGACTGGATAAGCACTGAGCCATGGGTCGTACTGTCGCCGTCTTTGATTGGACGGGGTCGTCGTCGACTCCGCCGTCGCCCATGAACGCTCTGGGAGCAGCTCGCTGCCGAAGAGAAACTCACCTACCCGCTGACCACTTCGTCCGCGGCTTCGGCAAGCGCAACGAGCTCATCATCCCTGACATCCTCAGTGGACGCGTGACCCGGCGGAGGTTCGTCGCCTCTCTTACCGCAAGGAAGAA
>BGOK01000020.1 GCA_003569205.1 Verrucomicrobiota bacterium
CCCGCTGGACCAGCCGGCGCCGAAGAAGAAGGACGACGCAGGGCAGGGGCTTGTCCGCCTTGGTGGCTGGATTGAAGATCCAGAGTTTGAGTTCCGTCTCCCCGATTTTACGGTACGTTTCAACGTTAGTTCCGGTGATGTGGGCGGGTGGCCGGCGGCTTTCGCGGGTGACGGGTTCGAGCGCATTCAAGGTTAGCGGGCGGTGGCGCAGGCAAAAAACGAGTAAGAGGATTGAGCGCATGGGGTAAGTGTTGGGAAATTATTTGCGTGTTCGCCGAGCGAGTTCGGTGTCCAGCCACTCCAGTCGGCTGGCTGTCCAGCGCTTCATCTGGCGGATATCATTCGCCAAGGTGAGTGCTTGCGGGTCGGCATAGTTGAGCTGTTTCCAGCGGCGTTCGTTCCGGAGGGCGGCGGGACCCAAGGTTGCCGCATTTTCATCCATCATGCGGCCGAGGTTGCTGGTCGTGCATGCTTTGCCACGGAGTTCGCGCCAACGTTGGGCATACTTGGCTTTGTAAAAGAGGGTTACCGAGTAGCCGGTCGAAGAGACGATTCGAGAGCCACGTCTTGGCATCGACCGGCGAGCTATCCCAGTTTCGGCCAAAGGTACCATCGTAATCCCAGGGGACGAAGGAGAACTTAGGGTTCGGGGTGACCGTGGTACTGCCGGCGCGGATGAGATTGTAGTTCTTGGTGATACCGTCGAGGTTGGACGTCATCAGCACCAGCAGGTGGAAGTCGATGGCGTTATCCATGTCTAGCCGCGAAGCGATGCCCTTGGCAGGATCGAAGAATTCTTGGTCGGACGCTTGGCTGACGAAGCGGTTTAACTCGTCGAGTGGTCCCCAGAAGGGTTGTTTTCGGGGTCGGGCTCGCGTTGTTCAAAGCCGCCGTGACCGGGCTGTCCAAAGTTGGCTTCATGGTCGACGGCCTTGTAAATAACTGCCGGCGAGGTGGCGGGGGAATTGGTCGCCTGGAAGCCCACCAGCCGATCGTCGACGGGCTGCATCAACAGGTAGACGCCATGGTACTTTCCGTTCAGTTCCACTTCAATGAAGCGGCTGGCCGCTGCGTAGCGCGGGGAGGCGTTGGTGCCGAGTGAGCGAAACAAGTCGTAGGAAAGCTTATGTCGCATCATCGACGCATCGACATAAGCCGCGTTCAGCACCCATTCTTGATGCTTGGCTAGGCCCAGCCAGCCCGCTTCCTCGGCGAGTTTAAGAGCAAAAGATTTCTTCTCGTAAACTTGGGAGGAGGCGCCGCGGATCTTGATTTGCGCTAAGCCGTCTGTCCGGTCGCTAGTGCCTTGTCCCGCTGGCGTCAATAAACGGGCACTGCACGGCACGCGGGCCTCCGCCTTGATGGCGTCCTTGACCGTCAACCGGAGGAGGGGAAGGTTAGTCGGTTCGGCGCCAAAGCAGCCGACGCTGAGGAGCAGCGGCAGCAGGGCACGAATCATTTCTTCAATAACTCGGCCATGGCCTTACCCATGGCTTCACCGACGTCCATGTAGGTTTCGGCATTACCGTTATAGTGGCTATTGCCGCTGCCACCCTTGGAAAGGGGGTTGGCGTAGACCGTGGCGACGTTGCCCTTGAAGTCAGGATACTTTCCGCTGGTGCCGTCGACGGCCAATTGGGCCTCGAGAATCTTGCCACCATTACCGGTGCTGCCTTTGGTGGCCTCGCCGAGCGTCGCGAGGACGAACTTGGCGTTGGGGGCAGCAAAGTCCTTGCGGAGGTACTTAATGAAGCGAACGAGGTTCTCTTCGTACTTCGCCGCGTGGCCAGCATTACCGCCGTCCTTTTCGCCCTGCCAGAAGAAGAAGCCCGCGATTTCATACTTAGTCGCGCCAGGGTAGTACTTATCCAGTTCCGCGAGGACCTTCTTCGCGTTCGCGATGTCGTCGTCGTATTGTTTACCCGCATACCAATCGACAGGCTTACCTGCCTTGTCGACCCAAGGGCTGGGACGGTGGCGGTACCCTTGGCCGCATCGACGGGCCAGGAGTCGGGGCGATCCTTGTAGCCAGCGTAGACCTTGCCTTCGAAGACGTAGCGTTCGCTGCCGGGCGGGAGTAAATCCCAGCCGAGGCTGCGATTGCCGATGCAGCTCTTGAGCAGCATCACGGGAGCCGCGACGGCGTCGCCGAGCGGATGGCCGATGCCGAATTCTGGCCCCATCGATTTGCCGCCGACCTTGAGGAACTCATTATTAAAAAGTTGCATGCCGCCGCTACGGCCGACCATCACCCGCACATTCCGCACATCGGTCCGTTCGCTCCAGTTGCCGGCAGCGTCGATGAGGTGCGGGTATTTCTTCTTCGTCTTCACGGCGAAATCCAGCGAGCCATCTGGGCCGGTGACCTTGCCGAGCCCGACCATGTTGGATTGGCCAAGCAGGATGAAGACCTGCACGGGCTTAGTGAGGTCAGCCGGTGAGCCTTTCGGTGCGTCGGCAGCCGAGAGGCCTAGTGTCGCGAGCAGGGTGAGCGCGACGGCGTTACAGAGGTGGAGGAGTCGGTTTGGTTTCATGGTAAGTGGGTGATGATGTTCACGCGCGTGGCGTAGGAGTTTGGGCCAGGGCAGTCTGCAGGCAGCTGAGGCCGAGCAGGAGTAAACAGGCACGGAAGGGGATCGGGGTGTCCTTATGACAGCAGTATCTTGGGAATGTGCCAGAAACAAAAAGGCCGGCTCCATTGCTGGGGCCGGCCTTTTTCGAGGGGCGAAGGGTCGCTTAGGCGATGGCCTTGAGGTAGAGCTCGTTAGCCTTCTTCCAGTCGATGACCTTCCAGAAGGCGTCGACGTAGTCAGGGCGGCGGTTCTGGTACTTCAGGTAGTAGGCGTGTTCCCAGACGTCGAGGCCTAGGACGGGGGCGCCGTTGACGTCAGCGATACCCTTCATCAGCGGGCTATCCTGGTTAGGGGTCGAGGTGACCGCGATGGACTTGTCGGCCTTGACGACGAGCCAAGCCCAGCCGGAGCCGAAGCGGGTGGTCGCAGCGACCTTGAACTTGGCCTTGAGGCCGTTCTCACCTTCGAGGCCACCAAAAGCCTTGGTGATGGCTTCGCCGAGGGCACCGACCGGTTCGCCGCCGCCGTTGGGCGAGAGGCTGTTCCAGAAGAAAGTATGGTTGGCGTGGCCGCCGGCGTTGTTGCGGACGGCGGTGCGGATGGATTCAGGGACCTTAGAGAGGTCGGCGATGAGTGCATCGACGTCGGAGCCGCCATTGAAGCCGGCTTCCTTGGCGAGCGCGGCGTTCAGGTTAGTCACGTAAGCGTTGTGGTGCTTGCCGTGGTGGATTTCCATCGTGGCCTGGTCGATGTGCGGCTCGAGGGCGTTGTGGGCGTAGGGCAGGGGAGCGAGGGTGTAGGACATAGAATGAGGGGAAGGGGTAAGGGGGGTGGGAGCAGAGGTTTGGGCGGAGAGCGGCGTGGCGGCGAGGGCCGCAGCAGCCAGTGAGGTCTGCTTGAGAAAGTCGCGGCGATCCATGACGGTTAACGATGACGAAACCCGGCCGGGGTCAAGCCGGGTCGGAGGTTTCCCGACCCCGTTTCATATTAAAGTATGCCTGCAGGATTTCTTTACAGGGAGCTTCGAGGACTCCGCCGATGGCGTTGACGCGGTGATTGAGTTTGGGGAGGGCGTGCAAGGAAGTAGCCCCTCCCATACAACCCATTTTGGGATCGCCCCAAGCGTAGACCACGCGACCCAGTCGGCTCATGATGGTGGCACCCGAGCACATCGGACAGGGCTCCTTCGTCACATAAAGGGTGCAATCATTGAGCCGCCAGTCGCCAATTTTGTGAGCGGCCTGGGTGATGGCTAACATCTCGGCGTGGGCGGTCGGGTCGTTGGAGCGTTCAACCTCGTTATGGGCGGCGGCGATGATTTCCCCTCCGCGCACGATGATGGCGCCAATCGGGACTTCGTCGATGCGCCACGCGTCCACGGCCAGATTAAAGGCCAAAGCCATATAAAAGGCATCATCCCGGACCAGTTGGGATGGACGGAGCTTCTCGAAGGGGCAGGTGAGTCCCGGGCGGGACGTTGGGCTTTCTCCTTCCATGGCTGCAGAATCACCGTCTGGGCCGCGGAGGCAAGCGGGTAGGCGGTCTTACTACAGTGATTGACTCGGCGCCATCCTGCGCATGGATAGGGGGATACAAGGCATGGCTGAAGAACCCCTGATCGAACTCGAAGGCAAAATCCTGCAAGTGCTCCCTGGCACCATGTTCCGGATAGAGCTCCCCAATAAGCACGTGGTGTTGGGACGTATCTCTGGCCGCCTCCGGAAGAACTTTATCCGTATTAACCCGGGTGACCGCGTGAAGGTCGAAATGAGCCCAGCCGATCTGACCCAGGCCCGTATCATCTTTCGCCTGCGAGATACGGCTCCCCGCCTGGGACCGCCGCCCAAGCGTCGCTACTAAGCTTTCTGAAAACAAGCCCGGCACTCCCGGGTTTTTTATTGCACCCCTCCCTGACTTAATCCATTTATCATTACTCAACTACTAATCATTAACCCCAATGGCTATCTATAACAGCGTCATCGACACCATCGGTCGTACCCCTCTGGTGCGTCTGAATAAGGTCACCGCCGGTCTCAACGCCGAGATCCTGGTGAAACTAGAATACTTCAACCCGCTCTCGAGCGTGAAGGACCGCATCGGTCGCGCCATGATTGACGCCGCTGAGCGCGATGGCCGCCTCAAGCCCGGTGGCACCATCGTTGAGCCGACTTCCGGTAATACGGGCATCGCCCTCGCGTTCGTCGCTGCCGCTCGCGGTTACCGCTGCGTTCTGACGATGCCTGAAACAATGTCCGTCGAGCGTCGCGTGCTTCTGCGTATGCTGGGCGCTGAAATCGTTTTGACCCCTGGGGCCAAGGGTATGCGCGGTGCCATCGAGCGCGCGTCGCAACTCCGCGAAGAGATCGGCAGCACGGCGTTCATGCCGATGCAGTTCGACAACCCCGCCAATCCCGAAGCGCATCGTCGGACCACGGCCGAAGAAATCTGGGCTGACACCGAAGGCAAAGTAGACGCCATCGTCGCCGGCGTCGGCACGGGCGGTACCATCACCGGAGTCGCCTCCGTCCTCAAGGGTCGCAACCCGAAGTTCCTCGCCATCGCGGTCGAGCCTTCGGCTAGCCCGGTAATCACGCAGACCCGCAGTGGCCAGCCCGTGCAGCCTGCGCCGCACAAGATCCAGGGCATCGGCGCGGGCTTCGTCCCGAAGAATTGTGACCTCTCCCTCCTCGACGAAGTCGTTCTGGTCTCCAACGAAGACGCCTTCGCCACCGCCCTCGACGTTTCTGCTCGGGAAGGCCTCGCAGTCGGTATCTCGTCCGGTGCCAACATCTGGGCCGCCCTCCAGCTCGCCAAGCGTCCGGAGTTTGCCGGCAAGCGCATCGTCGCGATCGCCTGCAGCCCGAGCGAGCGCTACCTCTCGACTGCCCTGGCCGAGAAGGTGCGTGCCGAAGTCACCGCGCTGACCGCTTCGTAAGCCGTCCGCCGAGCTCCCCTCATCAAGGCCTGCGTCGTAATACGACGTGGGCCTTTTTATTGGGGATAGGGGATGGGGGATGGGGCATAGGGGATAGGGGTGGGGCGCGACTGCGTCGCGTCCGTTGACCATTCAAAGGTAGGGGCGTGGTTTACCGCGCCCTCCTCGATTGGAAGGCAAGGCGAAGCCTTGCCCCTACCCAGAACATCCCGAGAAATCGGCGTTTTTGTTTTCGTGGAAACAACGTGGTTTTTTACCACTTCCAAGAGACAAAACCGGTGAGGAAAATTTGAATAAACCGCAGCAAAAGCGAGGGGTCAAGACCCAAGAAATCATCAGGCGGTCGAGATTCGATTTAGCCTTTTCGATGAAAAAGGGCCTCCAACGGACCCGATCGATTACGGGGCACCAGCCGATCAGCACTCCACCCAAACAAACTAAGTGGCAAGGCTTACTGAGGCAGAATGCCCCTCAAAAGCCTATCCAAGGTGCCCTGGTTGTTCGCGGTGACGAAAATATTCACCTTTTTCCCATCTTCAAGGACCACGCACTGAGCATCCCATTTGTCACGGCTGCGAGAGGTCTGGCGAACCACCGTAACAGTCTTGCCTGCCGACCGTATGACCTTGCCGTCCGCATGCGCATTATCTCCTCCAGTAGCAGCAAAGATACCCCGGCAGATCTGGACACGCATCTCGTCATCCGTACCGACATCGACTCGATTGAGCGAGCTCTCGGCCATCGCGATGGTGTAACTGCCGTCCAGGGAGTTGATCAGCACATTGCCGGAATACCTACGAGCATCCTTCCCGGGTAAAGCACCATTAATCTTAAACGGGCCAACGGGCGTTAAAGTCACAGTAGCATGCTCAAGGACAACGCTGAAGGGAGCTAAATCCACTTGGGAATCGATGGGGATGCCAGCCGAGAGATGGGTAGCCGATGCGCAAACCTGCTTCACCAATTGCGTAACCTGTTCGACGTCCTTACCGCTGACCTGAAATAACAAAAAAGCGTCGTCCAAGCTGACCAAGCATCGAGTGGAAAAACGCGCCTCCTTGAACTCCGGCACACCTTCCTGCGGCGACTTTCCCTTGAAAAGCCGAGCCCCTACGGCAGGAGCCCCAGCCACAGGATTGAATTCCATTGTCTGAAGCAAAGCCCGCGCGCCCCCGAAAGTTTCGGTTTTAACCTCTCCAATCACCCTCCCGCCATTAGAACTAGCTGGCCGAAAGAATGCCCGAACGGCGGGATCGCTGGAGTCCAATGCCTTCGACGCCGACCACTTCCGCAACTGAATCGTCGCAATGAGGTATCCGGCGTTCACATCGAAGACGAAGGCCTGGTTCGCAAACCACGAACCATCGTCAGCCGCACGCTCGGCGCGCGTGCTAGAACCTTCCGGAACAGAAAACCTGACGGTCCCAGCTACCATCGGATCCACCACCACGATTTCCTTTGCACTTAGCAAAACACATGCGTTCAAAAAAAGGGCTGAGAATAGTTTCTTCATGAAATTAGTTTAAAACGAGATATTTACCGGAAACAGAGGAACGATTGAAGCATTTAGACCCAGGAGCCCAGCGCTTCCCTGCTGAAAGTAATAAACAACGACGCCATCACATCTCAACGTGTAACTAGGGTATTGCTTGTGAGTCCCTTGAATTGAGCCATGCAAAGTATCAACTGTTGATCGTCAATACCGTGGACGCCGTGTAGACGAGATTCGACATTAGAAGGCAGGTATTGGTACGGATTGGCCGATAATGCTTCTGGCGCACTTGCAGGATTTGCTTGGACTTTAGTATTTATTGGTATTTAGAGCATTTCTTTATCAGATTACCCCTACCCAAGACAGAAAGGAGTTGGGTTTCTCTGCCTGCCCGCGAGCGGACGCAACGCAGTCGCGCCCCACCTATCCGCTTCAGGCTTGCCTCTACCGTCCATGAAGTGAACATCCGTTCACCTTATGGTAGATGTCCGTAATGCCATTCCTTTCGACCCGCAGTGGGCGCTGGCCCTGCCGTTCCTAGAAACTCAGGTCGCCGCCGGCTTCCCTTCGCCGGCCGACGACCACAGTGAGCGGCGGCTCGACCTCAACGAGCACCTGGTGCGGCGTCCCTTGTCGACGTTCTTCCTGCGCGTCGAAGGCGAGTCGATGTCCGGGGCGGGCATTATGCCCGGCGACATGCTGGCAGTCGATAAGGCCGCCCCGCCGCGGGACGGTGCCGTGGTCGTGGCCGAGGTAGACGGTGAGTTCACTGTGAAGCGCTTAGCCCGCGCCCATGACGGCACTTGGCGCCTGTGTGCCGAGAGTCGCGACTGGCCGACGGCGGCCTTGCCGTGCGGGGAACGTTTCCGTATCTGGGGAGTCGTCGTCGCAGTGGTGCGACGTTGCTGACATGCTCCGCGCCCTCGCCGACTGCAATAACTTCTACGCCTCATGCGAGCGCGTGCTGGATCCGTCGTTGATTGGCGTACCCATCGTGGTGCTGTCAAATAACGATGGGTGCGTCGTGGCGCGCTCTAGCGAGGCCAAGCGGCTCGGTATCCCGATGGGTGCCCCGTACTTCGAGGTAAAACGCGTCTGCGAGGCGCATAGCGTCAAGGTGTTCTCGTCGAACTTCGGCGTCTATGGAGAGTTCTCGGAGCGCGTGATGGCCGTCCTCGCCGAGCATGCGCGCGATTTCGAATCGTATTCCATCGACGAAGCTTTCCTGGGCTTCCCCGACATGCCCGAAGCCGACGCGCGGGCGCTGGGCCTGCGCATCCGCACCGATGTGCTGAAGCGCACGGGCATCGCCGTCTCCATGGGGATGGGGGCGACGAAGGTGCTGTGTAAATTGGCTAACGAACGGGCGAAGTCCGATCCGGACGCGGGGGGTTGTTTGGTGGTGCCGTTCGATGTCGAGGGACGGCGGGCCTTCTTGCGCGGCGTCGAGGCCGAGGACATCTGGGGCGTGGGCCCCGGTCTCGGCGCCCGCCTGCGGTCCCATGGCATCCTGACGGCCGCGGACCTCGCCGAGGGCGATCCCGCCTTCATTCATCGCATCGCCGGCGTCGTCGGGGAGCGGCTGGCCTTGGAGCTACGCGGTATCCCTTGCCACGAAATCATCGAGGACGCGGCCGCCCGCCAGACGATCATGGTCTCACGTTCCTTCGGCCGTCCGGTGTCCGATGAGTCCGACCTCGCCGAAGCGATTTCCGCCCATGCTGCCCGCGGGGCCGAGAAATTGCGCGAAGACCGTTTGGTCGCTTCGTCCGTCGTCGTCTTCTTTGGTACGAATAAGCATCGGCTCGACCAGGAGCAGCATAAGGCTGACGCGTTGGAGCCCTTGGACCCGCCCACCGATGATGCGCGCTTGATCTGTGCTGCCGCCGGCCGCGCGCTACGGCGCATCCGCCGGGAGGGTTACTTGTACAAGAAAGCGGGCATCGTCCTGCAAGGCTTGACGCCATCGAATCAGATTCAGCCAACGTTGCCGGGTCTGGGTCCGCCGGTGGACCCCGCCCGCGCACGGCTCATGCAGGCCGTGGATGCTTTGAATGCGAAGTTGGGGCGGGAGGTGGTTCGCCCAGGTAGCTCGGGCCTTGATCGCAAGTGGCAAGGGAAGTCCGAACTGCAGTCGGGGGCCTCGTTGAATGACCCGGAGCGCTTGCCGAAGGCCAAGGACGGTGCGAAGCCGAAGGATGGCCTGAAGCCGAGGATTCGCTTTCACGAGTGAGTCCGCGGTTGCGCGGCGGGGCGTTTTGCTTCCCGCTGGTGACCTCGTGAGGCTCGATCCGACCACCGCTACTTTGCTCCCGTTGCTGTCGGGCTTCGGCTACGCCGTGGCGGCCATCATCCTGAAGCGTGCGACGGAGGCGGGGGCTGGTCCGTGGCGCATCGGCTTTGTGGTCAACATGACCATGGGGGCGCTCTTCCAGACTTTCTGGTTCTTCGACGACGGGCAGGGTGGGGCCTTCACGGTCATCGCCGTCCTGCAAGCGCTCACCGTGGGCGCGATATTCTTTGCCGGCCAATACTTCACCTTCCTCGCCCTCAGCCGCGGGGATGTCTCGGTCGCTACCCCAGTGCTTGGGGCGAAGGTCCTGTTTGTGGCCTTCCTGGCGGCGCTGACGATGGGGCAAGCCCTGACCCCGGCGATCTGGGTGGCGACGGTGATGACGTGCGTGGCGATGGTCTTGCTTGGTGGGGAATGGCGGGCCGACCGCGAGCGGGCTTTGCGGAGCTTGCTCTACGGCGGACTGGCGGCGTTCCTCTTCGCTTCCTCCGACATCCTCACCCAGAAGTGGGTCGGGCAACTCGGCATGACCCATTTCGCTCCGTTGGCCTTCGGTTCGATGCTGCTGTATTCTTGGCTCTTGGTGCCGAAGTTCTCCGCGCCCTTGCTGGCCTTGCCTCGTCGGACGTTGCTGTGGACCTTGGCTGGTGGGTCGTTGCTTTGGCTGCAGTGCCTGGGGATGGTCCTCGCCATTTCCTTGGCCAACGAGGTCACGCGCACCAACATCCTCTACAATACGCGAGGGTTGTGGAGCGTCGTCCTCGTCTGGGTTGTCGGGCATTGGTTCGGTAACGTCGAACGGTCGGTCGGCCGCGCCGTCATGACCCGTCGGCTCCTCGGTGCCGCCATCCTGCTCGGGGCCGTCTTCTTGGTGCGCCGGTAGGGGCAGCCATCCGACTTGCAGGCCACCGTTGGTCGGGTAGATATATTCCATCCCCTATCCCCCATCCCCTAACCCCCAAGGTCTCCCTCCCGTGTCCATGCATTCCTCCCGTCGTCAGTTCCTCAGCACTTTTGCCACCGCCACAGCAGCTTTCACTTTCGCTCCCCGTCTCCTTGCAGCCGACGAGCCTAAGCCTCGCAAACTCGGCTTGGCCCTCTGCGGTCTGGGTAGCTACTCCAACGGTGAGCTCGCCCCCGCGTTACTCGAGACGGCCCATGTGAAGTTGGTTGCGGCCATCACCGGCACTCGTGCCAAGGGCGAGAAGCTGGCGGACTCCCATGGTTTCGCCAAGACTTCCGTCTACGGCTACGATGAGTGGGACAAAATCGCCGCGAATAAGGACATTGATATTGTCTACGTGGTCACACCGCCAGGCATCCACGCCCAGAACGTCATCGCCGCGTTTGGTGCTGGCAAGCACGTCATCTGCGAGAAGCCGATGGCTATTTCGGCCGCCGAGTGCGACGTCATGATCGCCGCGGGCAAGAAGGCCGGCAAGCGCCTCGCCATCGGCTACCGCCTCCATTTCGACCCATATCACCAGGAACTCGTTCGCCTGGCCAAGACCCAAGAGTTTGGCCCGTTCATGAAGATCAAGACCGCCAACGGCTATACGCTCCGTCGTAAGTCTTGGCGCATCGAGAAGAAGCTCGCGGGCGGCGGGGCGCTGACAGACATGGGTATCTATTCGGTTCACGCCTGCTGCATGGCGGCCGATGCCAATCCGATTTCCGTCATCGCCAAGGAGCTGCCGAAGACCCAGCCAGAATTATTTACCGAGGTCGAACAGGCACTGGAGTTCCGCCTCGAGTTCGCCAATGGCGCCGTGGCGGACGTCTGGTCGGGCTACGATGCTAATCGCGCCGAGCTCTACGCCGAAGGCGCCAAGGGTTGGTTCAAGGGCGAACGGCCAACTTTCAGCTACCGAAATCTCAACATCTCGACCTCGGCTAAGGGCAAACTGGACTTCGGAATCTTCCGTCAGCAGCAGCGGCACATGGATGGTGTCGCCGCGGCCTTCCGTGATAATCAGCCGCTGAGCTGCAACGGCGAACTCGGCCGTCGCGACATGGTCATCATCGACGGAGTCTACGAGTCGATCAAGACCGGTAAGAAGGTCGAGTTGAAGTACGCGTAAGCGGAGGAGCCGCGCGGGGACTAGGGTAGGACGATACGGTGATTGCTGAATCGTGTGCAGATTACTGAGTCGATGACTGGTGTGCCTAGTTAGGCTCTCTCCGTACTCCGCAATCTGTACTCCGTAATCTTCTTCAGCCTTTAAATCGTTCCGGCAATCTCAACTAACTTTGCTGCGGCCGTGGTCATGGCCGTCTCCCGGGCTTTTTCGCCTTCGTTAACCCCTTCGGCGTGGACAAAGGTCACGTCGGTAATGCCGATGAAACCGAGGATGGTGCGCAGATAGGGTTCTTGAAAGTCAAAGGCCGTCCCGGCAACGAAGCCGCCGCGGGAGGTCACGATAATGGCCTTCTTGCCTTTCAGCAGGGGTTCGACGCCCTCTTCGGTAATTTTAAAGGTCATGTCCGTGCGGACAACTTGATCGATCCAAGCCTTGAGCGACGCACTCACGGTGAAGTTATGCATCGGGGAGCCGATGACGAGCACGTCGGTAGCGATGAGCTCAGTCGTCAGTTCATCGGAGTGGTGTAGCACGCCCTTCATCGCCGGGTCGTCGTGGTCGGCTGGAGCAAAGGCAGCACCCAACCAGGCGTCGGAAATGAACGCGGGCGGGTGATGGCCGATGTCATGATGGGTGACCTTGAGCGTCGGGTATTTAAGCCGGAGGGCGCCAATAAACGCCGAGGTCAGTTTCCGTGTCACCGAACGAACCGTCCGCGGGGAGGCGTCGATGTGGAGGACTTTCATGACACCCAAGGTGCACGGAACCCCAGGGGAGTCAATGGACGGGAATCCCTAGCCAAAATGTGACCTGCGAAGCCTTACACTTCCCAGTCTTCGGCCTTCGAGCGCATGACCTTATCGAGGGCATCCAGAACGAGGTCGACGGCCTGATCGGTCGAGAGCTTGTCGGTGCGGATGTGGACCTCGGGCGATTCGGGAGCTTCGTAAGGCGAGGAAATGCCAGTAAACTCGGCAATCTCGCCCCGACGAGCCTTGGCGTAGAGGCCTTTGACGTCGCGCTGTTCGCAGACATCGAGCGGGGCATCGACGAAGACTTCGATGAAGGCATGGTTGCTGAGCGCCGCGCGGGCCTTGGCACGGTCGGCAGCCAGGGGGGCGATGAGCGTCACGAGCGAGATGTGCCCTGCGTTGGCGAAGAGGCCAGCGACAGCGGACGCACGTCGTACGCTTTCGGCGCGATCCGCAGCAGAGAATCCGAGGTCACGGTTGAGGGCGGTACGGAGGTCGTCACCATCGACACGGAAGACCTGTCGGCCAGCGTCGAAGAGACGGCGCTCGACGAGTTCGGCGATGGTCGACTTACCCGAGCCAGAGAGGCCGGTAAACCAAAGTACCGCTGGGGCGTGGCCAGAGCGGGCGCCACGCTCGGCAGCTGTAACCTTACCTTCGCGGGCGCTCTGTTCCTTGTGGGCATCAAGGATAATGCCGCCGCCATGAATCCGGCCCGCTTCCTCGAGTGCAAAACGACCGGTGATGGCGCACTCATGATGCAGGTCAAAGGCGACCGGGTGCGTAGTCCGAACAACGACTTCACAGATGGAGTCGCGCGGCACGCTATCGGCTTGAATAGACTCGAGCGTGGAAGCGTCAGTGATTTTTTCAATCCGGGCGATCACGGCTTCAACGTTCTGCGTTAGAAGGCGGAGCTTATAAGTCTTTTTGGGGACGAGCGGTTCCTTGCCCAACCAGAAGATGCGGGCGCGGAATTCGCGGCCGACGCGAGGTTGATTAGAGGGGTGGGAAGCGACCTGGCCGCGTTCCACGAAGATCTGCTCGGAGAGCGTCACGCTGGCCGAACCGCCAGTACCGACAACCGAACGGGATTCCGGGCCCGGCCAGTCTTCGAAGGTACGGACCGTGCTGCGGCGACCACCGGGCTGGAAGATGAGGTCGTCACCCGGGCGGATGGCGCCGGCTTCGACGCGGCCAGCCACAATGCGGCGGTGGTCAAAACGGTAGATGTCGGAGACCGGCAGACGCAGGGGAAGGCCAGTCAGGTCATCCTCATGCTTGAACGTATCGAGGGCTTCGGTGACCGTTGGGCCCGTCCACCAAGCCATTTTGGCGGAGCGATTGACGATGTTTTCGCCGTGCTTGGCGGCGATGGGGATGAAGTGGACGGCGGTGAGTCCGAGGCTCTTCAGAAAGGCCGTGTATTCCGTCCGGATTTTCTCGTAGGTCTCCTGCGAGTGCTGGACGAGGTCCATCTTGTTCACGAGCACCACGAGCTGTTTCACGCCGAGCAGTGAGAGCAGGAAGGCGTGGCGGCGGGATTGGTCCATGACGCCTTCCTTGGCGTCAATCAGGAGCAGGGCGGCGGACGCCGAGGCGGCGCCGGTCACCATGTTCTTCAGGAACTCCTTGTGCCCTGGGGCGTCGATGATTGCGTACGCACGCTGCTGGGTGCGGAAGAAGATGCGCGTGGTATCAATCGTGATATTCTGCTCCTGTTCCTCAATTAGGGCGTCGAGGAGGAAGGCATATTCGAACTCCATGCCTTCGGCGGCACAGTTCTTGCGGACTTGCTCGATCTTACCGTTCGGCAAGGAGTCGGTGTCGTTGAGGAGGCGGCCGACGAAGGTGGACTTGCCGTGGTCGACGTGACCGACGACGACGACGTGCATCTTGCGTTGGTCTTCGGCGGCGGCTTGGGCGGCAGCCTGGGCGGCGGCCGGGCTAGGAAGGGAAGAGGTGCTCATGGTTGGGTGGTGTGGGGCTTGGTGTGGCGGTGCGGGGGGATGACTTACATGAACCCCTTGGCCCGGAGTTCCTGCATGGAGTTACGACCGACGTGGTCCTGCGCTCGACCAGCGCGTTCGCTGACTTTGGTGAGTTTGAGTTCCTCGATGACTTCGTCGATATTGCTAGCGGGGCTGTCGACCGGGTGCGTGATCGGGTGGCAACCGAGCGAGCGGAAGCGCTTACCATCGCGGGCGAAGTAAAGCGTCGGGTTCGGGATATTCTCGCGGCGGATGTATTCCCAAATATCGAGTTCCGTCCATTCGAGGAGGGGCTGGACGCGGACGTGGCCGCCTTCGGGAGCGACGCTCGCGAACTGACCCCAGAATTCTGGTGGCTGGTCCTTATAGTCCCAGACGCCTTCTGCGGAGCGCGGCGAGAACCAGCGTTCCTTGGCGCGGGTCGGGTCTTCGTCGCGGCGGATGCCGGTGACAAGGGCGTCCCACTTAAACTCGTCGATGGCAGCCTTGAAGGGGACGGTCTTGAGCTCGTGCGTGACGGTGACTGGGTCGTGCGTGGCGTAACCGATACCACGACGGATGGCGTCTTCATTGACGCGGACAATCAGGTCGATGCCGTGGATGGCCTTGGCCTTCTCGCGGAACTCATACATCTCCGGGAACTCGTACGTCGTGTCGATGTGCAGGAGGGGGAAGGGAATCTTACCGCAGAAAGCTTTCCGGGCTAGCCAGATGAGGACGTTAGAGTCCTTGCCCATCGACCAGGGCATGCAGACGGATCGGAAATTAGCGAAGGCCTCACGGAAGACGTGAATCGACGTCTGTTCGAGGCGCGTGAGGTGATCGTTTTGGGCGTTACGGGACATGCTGAAGAAAGGTGGTAGCGGTTAGCGGTTGGCGGTTGGGAACACAGAGAGACGGAAGAACTGAGAAGTTGGTGGCGGTTAGCGGAGAGCGGTTGAAAGTAGAGCGAGGCTGAAAGGAATGGTGGAAGCGGATGGCGATTGGGACGGTAGGGGAATGGAGGGAAGGGGATGGATGTTGGCTTTAGGTGGGTTTCCTATCCGCCAACCGCCAGCCGCTAACCGCCCAACCCTTTCTTCGTACGAGTATGGAGGCCGCATTCTTTTTTCTCGAAGCCAGGCCAACGGCCACCGCGTTCATCGGCGCCAGAGGTGGGCTGCGTGCAGGGCCAGCAACCAATCGAGCGGTATCCGCGGTCGTGTAGCACGTTGTGTGGGAGGTCGTGCTCCTTGAGGTAGGCCCAGACCTGCTCGCGACTCCAATCGACCAGTGGGTTGAGTTTCCAGACGTCGGAATTGTCGGGGCGGGCGGCGAGGCTCAGCAACGGGGTCGACGAGCGCTCATTGCTCTGGTCGCGGCGCATGCCTGCAATCCAAAGGTCGAGTTCGAACAGTTTCTTGCCGAGCGAGTCGACCTTCCGAATCTCGCAGCACTTTTCAGGGTCACGCTTCCAAAGTTCCGCACCATGCGCAGCGGCCTGTTCTTTAACGGTCAAGGCCGGGAGGACAGATTCCACTTGGATACCAAGCTTGGCCTCGAGCTGCGCCTTGAAGGCGAGGGTTTCCGGAAAGAGCAGGCCGGTGTCCAAGGTGAACGCACGAATGGGCAGGCCAGCGGACTTCGCCAAGTGGAGAATCACCACGCCGGCAGGCTGGAAGCTGGTGCCAATACCCGCACGATCGCCGAAGGTCTCGAAGGCCCAGCGTAGACGGTCGACCGGAGCGAGCTTCGTGAGTTGCTCGTCGAGTTCGGGCAGGCGGGCTGGGTCGAGGTTCGACATCGGCGACGGCACAGAGCGGGCTTAGGCCTGCGGAGCAGCGACTGGCCAGACGGCAGCGCCGTCGACCCAATCACCAAAGGCTTGGCTAGCTTGGCGTTCCTTGGCGTACTGGTTAAACAGGGCGCCGATGACGACGGGGATTTCGTCCGCGGGGACGGATTCCTTAAAGAGACGGGCGAGGCGCGTCCCTTCGCGGTTCCCGCCAAGCATGAGGTTGTACTTGCCTGGGGCTTTGCCCACGAGGCCGATCTCGGCGTTGTACGGACGGGCGCAGCCGTTAGGGCAACCAGTCATGCGGACGACGAGTTCTTCGCCAGAGATGCCAGCGGCGGCCTGAGCGTCCTCGATCTTACCGAGCATGACCGGGAAGACGCGTTCGGATTCGGCGAGGGCGAGTCCGCAGGTCGGGAGAGCCGGGCAGGCCATACCGCGGCCCTTGATGAGGCCAGGGTTGAAGACGATGCCGCAACCGTGGTCGTGCAGCATCTTCTCGATGGCAGCCTTGTCGGCTTCCTTGATGTCGGAGAGGATGAGGTTCTGCGTGGCGGTGAGGCGGTAGACTGGGCCGAACTGTTCAGCGATCTTACGGAGTACGGTCTTTAATTGGTAGCTGCCCGCGTCCTTGACGCGACCGGTCTCGACGAAGAGGCCGAGGAACCAGTTACCATCGAGCTGCTTGAACCAGCCGAAAGCGTCGCCCTGGCCGCGGAAGAGGAAGGGCTTGGCGGCCGGGAGCGGGGCGCCGAGACGCTTACCGAGTTCGGCACGGAACCATTCGACGCCCTTTTCCTGGAGGACGTATTTGATGCGGGCGTGCTTGCGGTCGGTGCGATCACCCCAGTCGCGATGGATTGCGACGACAGCGGAGCCAACGCTCACGACTTGTTCGCGGGTGATGAAGCCGATGACATCAGCGAGGCGAGGGTAGGTGGCCTTGTTGCCGTGTGAGGTGCCGAGACCGCCGCCGACGAGCAGGTTGTAGCCGATCAGCTTGCCGTCCTCGACGATGGCCACGTAGCCCATGTCGTTGGTGAAGATATCCGTGTCGTTGTTCGGCGGGATCGCAAAGCCGGTCTTGAACTTACGCGGCAGGTAGGTCTTGCCGTAAAGCGTATCGGCAGGAGCGCCGGACTCATCCGTATCGGCGGGCGGCGGCATGTACGGGTTGGCCTGGTTGGCGGAAGCGGCCGCCTTGGTGACCTTATCCCCGAGACCGAGGTCGACCTGCACCCCGTCCACCCAGATGGAGTGATAGGCCGTGGTACTCGGGAGGAGGGCCCGGGTGACGGAGAAAGCATCTTCGTCGACCTGCACGGCGACATGGTCGACGGGCGGGTTGGACGGAGCGGTCACGTTGCGATTCACGTCGCCGCATGTGGCGAGGGTGGAGGAGAGCGCGTCGTTGATGCCCTTAATCAAGCTGCCGATACCACGCTGGGCGACGCCATGGAACTGGAACGTTTGGCGAGAGGTGATGCGCAAGGTGCCGTTGGCAAAACGACCAGAGAGTTCGTCGTATACTATGTATTGCGCGGCGGGGACGATACCACCGGTTTGGCGCGTACGCACCATGACGGAGTATTCCTTGCCCGTCTTGCGCTTATCGCGGTCGTCCTGCTGGTAGATACCGTGGAACTTGATGAACTGCTCATCGTCGCCGCTGAAGCGGTCGGCCTCTGAATTGGCGAGGGTCTCCCGAATCGTGCCCGAAAGGTCAGGCTTTTCGGACTTCATCACTTCATTCTTGGTCAGGGGCTTCTCGGTGGGCTTTTCCATAGGTAAAGGTTGGTGTAAATTAATACTTGATAAGATTACCCAAGATTACATAAATGGGGTCAAGTTTAAATAAATGGTAAATTGCGACATAGGTCGGGTGGTCTTCGTCGGTGCCGGACCGGGGGCCCCCGATCTGATCACCGTACGGGGGCTCCGTTTGCTTCAACGAGCCGATGTCGTCATCCATGACTCCCTTCCGGGGGATGCTTTATTAGCAGAGATTCCGTCCACGACAAAGATCGTGCCGGTCGGTAAGCGCTGTGGGGTCCACTCGATGACCCAGGATGAGATTAACATCGTTCTCGTGCGTGAAGCAAGTCAGGGCGGGCTCATCGTGCGTCTCAAGGGCGGTGATCCTGGTGTCTTCGGTCGTCTCGGCGAAGAGATGGACCACCTCGCTGCGCATGGGATTAATTTTGAAGTCGTGCCAGGCGTGACAGCCGCGACGGCGGCGGGTGCCGATGCGACGTTTCCGTTAACCCACCGCGGCATAGCTGCTTCGGTGACTTTCCTCACGGGGCATTGTGCAGATGGTACCGACCAGAATTGGAAAGCGCATGTGGACACCGGTGCGACGCTCTGCCTCTACATGGGTGCCAAGGCTTTGCCTTCGGTGGCCGTGAAACTCATCGCCGCCGGCGCTCAAGCGGATCTCCCGATTCGGCTACTTTCAAAGGTTTCGCAAGACGGCTCCTCCGATGTGCTCACGACTTTGACCGACCTCGCTTCTGGCAAGGTCGACGTGTCGGTGCTCCCGACGCCGCTCATCGCGGTTGTTGGTGCCGTCGTCGCTCCGCCCCGTCATGCCGGCCTGATGGGCCGCATCGCCGCGTTGGCCTAAGGTCAGGACTTCTTCCGGAGCTTTGCGCGTAAGTAGAGAAACAGCGCAGCGAAGGTCGCGACCACTCCGCCGAGCCAAATCATGGGGCTTTCGGTTAGTTCGAGGTCTTTCGGGGCGAGTATGCCGATTAAAACGAACAGTAGCCCAACGGAGATCGCGACGGTAATGAGGGCATTCTTGGTGAACTTGAAACCAGAGGAGTTGAGATGCCGTTGGACGAGCAGCGCGGGCAGGGCGGGGTGCGTGCCGAGCAGGGGACTGAGCTTCCAGCCCAGGCCGTCAGGGGCGTGCTCCTTCGCGATGGTCGCGACGTCTCCGTCAGATCCGGCATGACGACCAGGCAGTAAGAAAAGCATCAGAATGACGGCGTCGCCCTTGGCCTGTTGTAACGCACCCTCGAGCAAGGGCTCGTTGAAGTCATATTCTGGGCCGTCTCGTCGCTCCATCGAGCAGGCGAACAATTCATCGTCTTTCAGTCCGAGCTGATTACGGAGAGAGACGGCGAAGAAATCGCGACAGCGCGTCACTTCGCGGATGGGCGAGCCGTGGTCACAAAGGTAGACCGTTCCGCTGCCCTTGGTCCAGCCGGTGGACTTCAAGTTATCGATCAACATGCTAATCAGCTCGGGACCGAAGAGTGGTTCGCGGATGCTCAGCTTCATCTTCCCCGCGTTCGCTTCCGCAAAAACCTTGGGGAGGTATTCTGTAATGGCGAGGCTCGGCCCGATGAATAGCGGCAGAATAATCAGCTCAGTAATGCCGTCGGTCTTGGCTTGGCGGACGGCTTGTTCAAAGATGACTGCGGGTTGCCCTTCGAGCAGGGCGGGGTCGATCTTGTGTGAGTGTAAGACGGAGACGGGATGAACGGTTTTTTCCAGCAAACGACCAACTTCCTTCGAAAGTAGGCGCATCTGTAGGGTGGCTGCGGGTTGCAGGGAGCCATTGTCCACCAGCAGGATACGGGTTGCCGCCATGTCCGTAGGTATGGGGGTCGGGCCTCATTTGGCAACGCAGGTCTAGCGTATTTGTGGTTTGCCGTAAGGGGTAAGTTTGGGAGTTAATCCTCTCCCCATGAATCTGCCCCGCTTCCTGTTCCCCGTTGTCGCCCTGGTCGCCGCTGCTTCGGCCCACGCTGAAATCACCTGGCTCACCGACCTCGACCAAGCCAAGGCCGTCGCCGCCAAGGAAAAGAAAGCAATCCTCGTCGACTTCACGGGGAGCGATTGGTGCGGCTGGTGCATCCGTCTGAAGAAGGAAGTCTTCGACCAGAAGGACTTCGAAGTCGCCGCTAAGGATTTCGTCTTCGTCGAACTAGATTTTCCACGTGGCAAGCCGCAAGATCCCGCGGTTAAGGCCAAGAATGAAGCTCTCGCTAAACAATTAAATATTCAAGGCTTCCCCACTATCCTTTTGATGAATGCTAAGGGTCAGGTGTTTGCTTCGACCGGTTACGAAGAAGGTGGCCCTGCCAACTACCTCAAGTCCCTCGCCAAGTTCCTGAAGGACAATACCGACGCTGGGGTGAAGAAGTTTGCGGACTCCGCCGCTGCCGAAGCCAAGCAGGCTGAACTCAACGAAGCCCTCGACGGCGTCATCGGTCCATTCATCGATAAGAAGGACTACGCTGGCGCTGAAGCGGCTCTGGCCAAGTTCATTAAAGACAAGGGCGTCACCGGTGAAGCTGCGACGCGCATGAGTTTCAACGCCCGGATGGGTATCGCCATGGCGAGCAAGCCAGGTGACCACGAGGCGGTGATTAAGCTCATTGATGCAACCTTGGCTAAGGACTCGAAGTCTGACTTTGCTGCAGAGCTCAAGGGCCTCCGTGAACGCGTGGAAAAAGTCCGCGACCAACAAGCTGGCGCTAAGAAGTAAGACCTTTGCACTAATAATCCTATGAAAACCAAGCACACCCTCGCTGCGTTCGTCGCCCTGATGATCGCGGCCCTCCCGGCCCTCGCGGGCCCTAAGTGGTACACCGACCTCGACGAGGCCAAGGCCGTCGCCGCCAAGGAAAATAAGCCTATCCTCGTTGACTTCACTGGCAGCGACTGGTGCGGCTACTGCATCAAGCTCCACGCGGAAGTTTTCGATAAGCCTGAGTTTGAAGCCTTCGCCAAGGGCTACGTTCTCGTGGAACTCGACTTCCCGAACAAGAAGCCGCAGCCACCAGAAGAGAAGGCTAAGAACAAGGCGACGCAGGCTAAGTTTGGCGTCTCTGGCTTCCCGACGGTCCTCCTCCTTGATGCTAAGACCGGTGAAGCCTATGGTCGTCAAAGTGGCTATGGTCCTGGTTCGGGCCCCAAGGCTTACATCGAGAAACTATCCGCTTTCAAAAATACCGCCGAAGGTCGCTTAGCCCTGGGTGCCGAAGCTAAGAAGGCTGCAGAGGCCAGCGCCAAGCGTGCCGCCCAAGGTATCAAGATTCGCGCCGCCATGGAGGCCAAGGATTTTGATGCTATCTGCAAACTGCTCGATGAAGACTTCGTCGATGCCCAAGGTTCGCGTAAGGCGATTGCTTCAATCAATAAGGCTCTGATGTCCCAGCGCATCGACCCGGCCAATAAGGAACGCGCCCTCAAGTGGGCCGACCAAGCCATCACGGAGTGTGCGGGCGACGAGAAGATGCTAGCCAGTATCAAGTCGATGCGTGATAAGATTGCCGCAGGTACTAACCTGAGCCAACCGGTTCCGGTTAAGCCCGCCACCAAGCCAGCCGCCGAAGTAAAGAAGACCGACAAGGGCGCCTAATTTAAGTTTGCAGATTACAAGACGCCGGAGGCTTCCCTCCGGCGTTTTTGTTTGGTGAGAATACTGACCTAGGCGAGCAGGGTACCCACGGGTGCCGTCAAGACTTCCGCGGGCGTCCGACCTTGGGCCCGGAGTTCGCGGATCGAGAGGCCAGCCGTGCGTTTCGCTAACCGTCGCCCTTGGGCGTCGACCACCAGCGGCGCATGCGCCCAGAGTGGCTCGGGCCAGCCGAGGGCGCGGTAGAGCAGAATTTGGCGAGCGGTCGAAAGGAGCAGGTCCGCTCCACGTACGACTTCGGTGATGCCCATCGCGTGGTCGTCCGCGACGACCGAGAGTTCGTAGGCTGGAAAGCCATCTTTGCGCCAGACCAGGAAATCCCCGAAGTCCCTACCCGCGACGAAGGCCTGCGGTCCTTGCAAGCGGTCTTCGAAGTGGATGGTCTCGCCATCAGGCACCCGGAAGCGCCAGTTAGTACCGTCCGGTTGGGTGACGTCCCGGCCATGCCCGAGAGGGGGCCGTAGGCTGGGCGGGAAGAGGGGTTCCGTGTCGTGCTCGGCGTGCGGAGCAGTCAGCGCCCGGGCGACATCCTGGCGGGATTTATCGCAGGGATAAATGCCGCCCGCGGCGTGCAGGAGTTGCCAGACCTTGAGGAAATACTCGCGTCGCTGCGATTGCACGTAGGGTCCATACGGACCGTCCACATCAGGACCTTCGTGCCAGAGCAGGCCGAGCCAGCGCAGGTCATCCAGCGCGGCCAAGGCGAATTCCGGTTGGCAGCGTTCCGCGTCGAGATCCTCGGTGCGGTAGATGAGTTGGCCTTGCGCAGCCTGCGCTCGCTGGGCCGCGAGCGCAAAGGTTCGGGCGTGGCCGAGGTGCAGGTAGCCGGTGGGGGTGGGGGCGAGTCGTCCGCGGTACATAGTGGACGGTCGCCGTCGGCTCAGAGCGGGTTACCCGTCGCCACGAATTCCCAAGGCACTCCGAACTCCGCCGAGACCGCTGCCGCCAAGGCTTTCACGCCCCAGGTTTCGGTCGCGTAGTGGCCGCAAGGGTAGAGGTTCCAGCCTTGCTCGTGGGCTTCGTTAAAGTGTTCTTCGCGGAGTTCACCGGTGATCAGCGTATCGCAACCTTGGGCGCGCAGGTGGTCCAGAGCGCTCCGGCCGCTGCCGCTGAGGATGGCGATTTTCTTCGGACGGGCCGAACCAAACTCGATGGCCTGATAGGTGCCGGGATAGCTCTGCTTCAGTCGGCGGGCGAGCGTACTCCGTGGGATGCCTTGGCAAATACACGCGATCGGCAGGCCTTCGAAGTCGACGAACCAATCGACTACGCGGAGTCCGAGGTCCGCCGCGATGAGTGCGTTGTTGCCGATGATCGGGTGGGCGTCGAGCGGGAGGTGGCTCGAGTAGAGCGAGAGCCTGGTGCGCTTCAGCGTATCAACCCGTAGCTTCCGGACCTCGCGCAGCGGCGAGACTGTGGGCCAGCGCATGCCGTGGTGTACGATGAGAAAGTCGATACCACGCTTCGCGGCCATTTCGAAGACCTTGGCGCCGGCGTCGACCGCACAGCCGACCTTGCGGACCTTGGCGCGGCCCTTGTGCTGCAGGCCATTCTCGGCTCCGGGGAAATCTTTGATCGCCTTATTATTGGTCAGGAGGTCGCAAAAGCGGGCAATCTTGGTGGCGTCGGCGGGCATGGTCAGAGGGGTTTGAATTGTTCGTCACTCGGTGTGTTGGCCGGTTGCGCAAGCGAACGAGGGTCGAAGAAGCCATCCGCGAGCCGGAGGTTGAGCGCAGCGTGGGTGACCTGCAGCCGGTCGACATCGCGGGTGCTTTCATCCCGGACACTGATGGCAGCGAAAAGCCATTGATCGCCCGCTTTGCCGAACTCTTCCACCTGTAATGTGCGCAGGGCCTTGCCTTGAGTATCTTCTGAAATTGCGCTCAGCATGGCACCGTAAGCACGGTCGAGGGCGAACCTCACTTGCGTCGGTGCGCCTGGCTGTGGGTTCTTAGCCAAGTAAACATGGGCGGGCCGTCCCACCACGCGTTCCGTTGAAACATAGTCGGACTTTTCCCAATGCGTGAAAGGCAGGTGCAGGTCGAAGGGCGTTAGGAGTAGGCCGGGCGCTAGGGGCGAGCCAAGTCCAACTGCGGTGATGGCTTGGGCCGGCTGACCATTCTGCGAGACCCAGAGCATACTGGCTTGGGCATTCTTCTTAGCAATGAAGGCGTAAACCTGACGGCCTTGGCTATCACGCGCTTCGAAGCGTACCCGCGGACCACCGTCGGCCCAACCCACCCAAAGCAATCCATTTACGGGCGCCGCGTCGTCACCGCGGCGCGGCTTATGGGTAATCGTGACCTTCAGGCACGTATCAGCCGGCAGGCGCGAGGCGCGGAATTGAGCCAGAACTTCGGGGGCTTCCGCCGGCGTTAGGCGCGCATAGCGCTCGTCCCCCGAACTCAGTTGGGCGGACAGCGGTAACGATAATAGCAACACCGCCCAGCGGAAAGTCAGGCTGAGCAGGGTGGTGCGCATCGCCAATTACTTGGCCGGAGCCGGAACTGCCGGAGCCTTGGGGCTTCGGGGGCCTTCGCAGCCGGAGCAGCTGGAGCAGCTGGAGCGGCCGGAGTCGTGGCGGCTGGAACGGTCGGAGCCGTCGCAGCGGGAGCCGTAGCGGGAGTCGTGGCGGTCGTAGCGGCTGGGACTTCTGGGGTCGCTGGCTTAGTGGCCGTAGCGGCGGCTGGCGCGATAGCGGAAGGCGTTTTCTTTTCGCGTGCAACGAATCCGAGGTAGAGCCCGAAGCTTAGGATGAAAAGGGTGACCGTGAGGGTGGTCGTCATCTTGGAGAGGACGTTGGACGATTCACCGCCGAAGACGGATTCAGCAGCACCGCCACCGAGGGCCGAGCCCATGCCGGCATTGGCCGACGGACGCTGCATCAGGATGATCAAGACGACCAAGAGGCAGACGAGGAAGAGAACGACGACCGAGGCGTACAGGAGGAAATCCTTCATCCCCTTATCCAAGGGCTCCGAAAATGATAAAACAACGCCAAAATCAGTCCCTGACGTAGACCCCTTGGCTAACCCGGTAGGTCCGCCAGTCGCCCGAGGGGGGTGGAACCGTGCCCGTGGCGATGACTTGGTGGGTTTCCCCGACTTCCTGCCAAAAAGCCCGCCTGCGGGTGTCGTCCAGCTCCCCTAGGACGTCATCGGCCAGAATGACGGGTGGGGTCGGGGCACGGCTGGCATCGCGACTGAGGCGGCCCAAGCAGAGGGCTAGGACTAGGAGCCGCTGCTGTCCCTCGGAAGCGTAGTCGGCGGCGTCTTGGCCTCCAAAGAGGATACCGAAGTCGTCGCGTTGGGGGCCCTTCAAGGTTGAGCCCGTTGCTTGGTCGACGCCGCGTAGCCTCGCCCACGTGTCCGCCAATTGGTCAGCGGGGGTGTCCGGTAAATAGGTGAGGTCGGCGCCTTTGTCGGGGAAGCCCGCCCGGGCGCAAGCCTCACGGAGGGTTGTCGCCAGTTCGGGTAGGACCTTGGCCCGGGTCTCCACCATGAGCGTGGCCGGCGCGAGCATGGTTTTTTCGAAGGCTCGGATCGCGTCTTCCTGGGGGCGGTCCGTCTTGAGTAAAGCATTACGCCCTTCGAGGGCGCGGGTGTAGTCGCGGACGGCGTTGAGGTACGCGCCGTCGGTGCCGCCAATAGCGGCATCGAGCCAGCGACGGCGGTTGGACGGCGAGCCGCGGACCAAGCGGAGGTCGTCGGAGCAGAAGACGATGGTGGGGAAGCGACCCAGATGCTCGGCGACGGATGTCACGGGATTACCGTCGACCAGCGCTTTGCGTGAACCCTTAGCGAGGCGTAGTTCCACCGCGGTACTTTCAGTCCCCGTACGCACATCGAGTCGCAGGCGCGCCTCGGTGCAGCCCATCCGGATGAGCGGTGAAATCTCCGTGGTGCGGAAGGAACGAAAAGCCGAGACCAGCGCCGCGGCCTCCAGGAGGTTGGTCTTACCTTGGCCGTTTTCGCCGAGCAGGAAAACGCGGGGCGCGTCGGTATCGACGTCGGCAAACGGAAGGTTGCGGAAGTCAGCCGCGCGGATGCGGGTGACGCGCATGGCTTACTGAGGAATCGTTAAAGTTGTCCCGACCTTCAGGTTAGCCGCTGAGGTCATCTTGTCGCGGTTGGCGTTGTAGATGTCATTAGAGCGGGCTGGCGTACCGTAAGCTTTGATGGAAATTTTGGTCAGGGTGTCGCCGTTATTGACCACATACGTGGTGAAGGCGGGGGCCTTACGGCCAGTGGCCGGAGCGACGCCAGGAACGGCGGGCGTACCTTTGTCGGGGATGGCGGCCACACCCGGAGTCCGTGGGTCGTTCTTGGGTTCGGGATTACGGCCGCCACGGGAAAGTTCGGATACTTCCAACATGAGCTTAGAGTTTTCGTTCTGGAGTTTACGGATGAGTGCCGACTGGTCGACGGTGCCGCCAGCACTGGGCTCCAGCGGGCGTCCCGGGAGTTGTTGGATGAACATCTTTTCAGCCGTCTTTACCATCTGACGGACAATTGGGCTTTGTTCCGAGTTCGGCTTGAGCCGGAGATACTGATTGAAGTGATAAATCGCCGGGAGCGGGTCTTGCAGGTCAAGATACATCCGACCAGCTTCCAGGTGAGATTCCGATGCTCCCTTGCGGGCGTCGATAACTTTGAGGAAGGACTCCAAGGCTTTACGCGGCTCGCGCTGCTTTTCGTAAGTCATCCCTTGCCGGAATTCGCTATCCTCGAGTTCAGGAGTGCGCATCTCCGAGGAGGTATCTCCATCGCAACCGACGAAGGCGAGGGTGCAAGCGAAGCTGAAAAGGGTGAGGACTGAACGGAGACGTTCCATGACTGAACAATCCCTTTCTGGGTGACTCCGTTCAACCTAAAATCATTCGCAAAGGGCGGCGCGGAGGGCGCTCGGGAGATCAGGCGTCTCGAAGACGAAACCGGCAGCTAGGGCTTTGGCGGGCGTGGCGGCAAGGTCGCCGAGGAGTGTTTCGCGGCCCATCTCCCCGAAGACGAGTCCGACGGCAAACGCCGGGAGCGGGAGGATGGCTGGGCGGTGGAGCGCTTGGCCGAGGCACCGGGCAAAGGCGCGTTGGGTAACTGGCTGCGGGGCGACCGCGTTCACAGCGCCTTGGATACCTGGAGTCGCTAAGGCCCACTGAATCAGCCTGATTAGGTCGCCGAGTCGAATCCAGCTGAGGTGCTGCTGGCCAGATCCGACCGGGCCGCCGAGTCCAAGAGAGAAGGGTAGGCGCATTTTCTGGAGAGCCCCACCCGAGCCCGCCAGGACGACGCCAGTCCGGAGCCAAACAGTCCGGATGCCACGCTTCTGGGCGGACTGGGTGGCTATTTCCCATTGTTCGGAGATTTCAGCGAGGAAGCCGATATTAGAAAGCGAGGAGGCTTCCGTCACCGTTTCACCCGGACGCCTCACGCCGTAGCGGTTGATGCCCGACATGGAGATAAAGGCCTTGGGTGGTTGCTTGAGGCGTGCCAAGGCCGCCGCGAGTAGGCGTGTGCCTTCGACTCGACTCGAGAGGATGCGAGCCTTGGCTGCCTTCGTCCAGCGTTGGGCAATCGGCTCACCCGATAAATGGATGACCGCCTCTGCGCCTTCGAGGAAGGCTTCGTCAATCCACCCGCTCGCGACGTCCATGCCGCCCGGTCCCCGCGTGCGCGATTGCAAGGCCCGAACCTCGTAGCCGCCTTTCGCCAACGCCTTGGTCAGGGCCCGACCAATCAGCCCGGTGGCTCCGGTGAGGACGATGCGAGGTCGGTCGGACATCCTTTACCTGTAAGCGGTAACCGTCGAGAAGTCCAACCAGCTCAACGCTTGGTCACCGCCAACACCCAGGGCTTACCGGGGTTGGGGACATGGCCGATTTTTTCAACCGTGTCGCCGGCTGAGGTGCGTCCAGCCGCAAAGGCCAAGACGACGTCCGATTCGTCCATCCCTCCAGGGTGGCCCGTGTAGGCGACGCAAATGAGTCGGCCACCAGAGCGTAAGGCCTCAAAGGCAGCCTGCAAGGCGGTCGCCGTCGATTGCGGTTGCGTGATGATATCGGGGTTGCCGCCCGGTAGATAACCCAAGTTGAAGATGGCGGCACCGACTTTCCCACGGTGCCCGGCCGGGAGCACGGTAGCGATTTCTGCGTGGCTCCGGTGGTGTAAACTCACGCGTGACGAGAGACCGGCCAAGGTGCACAGGTTGTCCGTAGAGGCTATCGCTTCGGGTTGGATGTCGAAGCTATGGACGTGGCCAGTCGGCCCGACTGCTTGCGCGAGGAAGGCGGTATCGCGCCCTTTGCCAGCGGTCCCGTCGATCGCAATGTCGCCAGCCATGAGCACCGCCGCGGCGAGCGACTGCGCGCGTTCGGTGACGCGGATAGGATTTATGGGAGCCAAGGGAATTTGCCGAAGTTCGGCGGACGTTTTTCGTTCCATGCCGAGCGACCTTCGTCGCCTTCTTCGGTCAAGTAGTAGAGTAAGGTGGCATTGCCAGCGAGTTCCTGGATGCCGGCTTGGCCATCCAGCTCGGCGTTGAAGGCCGACTTCAGGCAGCGGATAGCGAGCGGGCTCTTGGCCATGACCTCGCGGGCCCATTGCACGCCTTCAGCGTCGAGCTGTTCGTAAGGCACGACGGCATTGACCAAGCCCATCTCGAGGGCCTGTTTGGCGTCGTATTGACGGCAGAGATACCAGATTTCGCGGGCCTTCTTCTGGCCGATAATTCGGGCGAGGTAGGAAGCACCGAAGCCACCGTCGAAGCTGCCCACGCGCGGTCCGCTCTGTCCGAAGACGGCGTTGTCGGCGGCGATGGTGAGGTCGCAAATGACGTGGAGGACGTGGCCGCCGCCAATGGCGAAGCCAGCGACGAGCGCGATGACGACCTTAGGCATCGAGCGGATGAGGCGTTGCAGGTCGAGGACGTTTAGGCGGGGCACGCCATCCTTGCCGACGTAGCCACCTTTCTTGTCGCCGCGAATTTTCTGATCGCCCCCGGCGCAGAAGGCGAACTTGCCGTCATGCTGGGGGTTGGCGCCGCGGAGGAGGACCACCCCGATGGAACCGTCGTCGCGGGCATCGGAAAAAGCCTTGAGCATTTCCGCGACGGTGTCGGGCGTGAAGGCGTTGCGGCGAGACGGGCGATTGATGGTCACGCGGGCGATACCCTCCGCCTTTTCATAGACGATGTCGGAGAACTCCCCGCTTCTCTGCCAGCGAATTTCGGGCTGCATGGGTTCAAGTTGGCGACCTCCCCCGCTTTTTCCAATGAATAACCGACGGGACGCTTGAAAAACGCATTTTAAACCGCACAGGTTGGGGTATGGCTAAATTGACCCCCGCGCAAATCTCCAAGGTCTCCCAATGGGTGGCCGACGGTTCGACCCTTTCGGTGATTCAAGGTCGGCTTTCCTCCGAGCTCGGGATTTCGATGACCTTCTTAGATGTCCGTTTTCCTGGTCGATGACCTTAACCTTACCCTCCAAGAGAAGGAAGAGCCCAAGAAGGCGGAGGCTGTCGTCGAAGAACTGCCTCCGACCGAAGCGGCCGGCGTGGATGCTACCGAGCCGGCGGCGCCAGCGGATGCCGTCCCGGCAGGTCCGTCGAACGTGAAGGTCGAAATCGACGCTTTGGCTCGCGAGGCCACGATGGTCAGTGGATCGGTAACTTTCTCCGATGGCCAGTTAGCCGATTGGTATATCGATATGGAAGGCCGCCCGGGTGTCGTCCCGCGCGTCCCTGGTTATCGTCCCAGCCAGCCAGACATCGCCGACTTCCAGACCAAGCTCGACCTCGTCCTACGCCAGTCCGGCTACTGAGCGCTTAGCGCGTCTTTAGAATCGCCTCGGCGAGGACAAAATCGGCGGGCCGCGTAAGCTTCAAGTTAACCGACGGGTTTTCCACTAAGGCCACATCTTGCCCGACAAATTCGACGGCGGAGCTGTCATCGGTAACTTTACGACCGAGTTCAGAAACTTTACGGTAAGCTTTCAGGACGATGGACGTGCGGAAGACTTGGGGCGTTTCCGCGGTCCAGACCAAGGCGCGGTCGGGCGAACTGCCCACCGAGGCCGAGTGTTCTTTGGCGATTTTAACGGTGTCGGCCGCGCGGCCAGCGAGGATGGCTCCGCCCATCTCGTGGGCTTTCTCGCGGACCTTGCGGATGGCTTCGGCCGTCACGAGTGGACGGGCGCCGTCGTGGATGTGAACGAGGCCAGTATGGCCTTCGCAGGCCGTCAGCGCAGCCAAGACCGAATCCTGCCGTGAGTCGCCACCGGGCACGAAATCGATACGCAGATCCCCGTTGGGGTGTGCCGCAAGCATCGTCAGCATCCGGGCTTTTTGATCCTCGTTGCGGTAAGTGATAACCACTCGGCTAATCAAGCCCGTGGCTTGAAAGGTCTTCAGCGAATGCAGGAAGACGGGCAGCCCAGCCAGTGGGGCGGTAATCTTGTCGTCGACGGTCGCCTGCATCCGCTGGGCGGAACCTGCAGCGAGGAGAATCAGGATGTCGTCGGGAGCGCTCACGAAGCTTCGCCGATTTCACGGCGGATCTGTCGGGTCTTGGCTGCTGGGTCCTTGTCCTTGAGAATCGGCCGACCGACCACAATGAAGCTCGCGCCCGCGGCGGCCGCTTGGGCGGGTGTCATGACCCGATTCTGATCGTCGCCCGCGGCGTCGGGGTAGCGAATGCCCGGCGTGACCAGCGTGGGGGCAATGCCCAGTTCTGCGCGGAGCATCGGGAGTTCTAGGGGCGAGCAGACGAGGCCGTGGGAACCCGCTTGGATCGCCATGCGGCCAAGGAGGCGGACCTGCTCTTCAGGGGTCCGCTGTACGCCGATGGCTGTGAGTTGCGCTTGGTCCATCGAGGTGAGGACCGTGACCGACAGCAGTTGGCAGTCGGGGAGGGCGACATCGGCCGCCTCACGGGCGCGAGCGATCATTTCAGGGCCACCGGCTGCATGTAGCGTCAGTAGCGAACAAGGGCGACCTTTGAGGCTCTTGATGGCCGAGGCTACCGTGTTGGGGATGTCGTGCAGCTTGAGGTCGAGGAAGACCTTAAAACCGAGTGCATGAAATTCGTCGACGATGCTGGGACCGTGGCGAGTGAAGAGCTGGAGGCCAAGTTTGACCCAGACCAAGTTGCCGGCCAACGGACGAGCCAAAGCCAAGGCTTCTTCTTTTGTTTCGACGTCAAGGGCGAGGATGAGGCGGCAACCAGAAGACATGAGGTAGGTTTAGGAAGTCAGCGCTTAGGTCGCAAGAGAAAGAGATGGATGGGGAGGTACGTGAGCAAGCGGGCACGGAGGCCAGGGAAAGGGCGTAGATTCTCCCTGGCAATCAGGGGGAGGTACGCGGAAGACGGACACAAAGGTGTACCCGCTAGACCCCATTCCCGCCTGCCCCCTGACTGGGCCTACTTCTTTGCTGGGGTCGTGCTGGGGAGCTTAGAGACCGAATTATTAAAGGGCTTGGCTGGCGTCTTGCTCAAGAGATGCAGGTCGATCCATTCGGCCATGCGCACGTTGTCTTCGCCCATTTCTTTCCAGCCACCGTGGCCCGCCCCTTCGCGGATGAGGACCTCACAGGTAGCGCCGGCGTCGGTAGACTTCTTCTGGAAACGCAGGGCCTGGCTGAAGTGCACGAGCACGTCGTTGTCACCTTGGACAATGTAGATCGGCGGCTGGGCTTTTTTGACCCACGTCATGGGCGACAGCGCCTTACCCATCGCGGCCATGCCTTCCGGGGTAGCAATTTGGGGGCCAAAGGCAGGCTTGCGGAAAGCGAGCGGGCCGACGCCGTTAAGGCCATCGTTCTCGGTGATCCAGCTGATGAAGTCGGTCGGTGGGTAATAGCAGGCGACGGCTTGCACCTCGCTGCTCGCGCGGTCGATGGGATCCGTAGCCTTCACATTGCCGGCGTCGCCCTTGACGGCGAGCATCAGCGAGAGGTGGCCGCCAGCACTGCTACCGGTGACGCCGATCTTATTTGGGTCGATCCCGTAGGTGGCGGCGTTGGCCCGGACGAACCGGACCGCGCGCTGCACGTCGGTCACGATCTCGTCGATATGGAAGCGCGGTTGCGAGCCATGCACAACGACGAAGGTCGTGTAGCCAGACTTCGTCCAGCCGCCATCACCGATACCATTGTGATTGGAGTTCCAACCCCCGCTCACAATCTTGATCATCGCCGCGCCATTAGGCTTGGCTGGCGTGAAGACATCCAGCGTGAGCGCGAAGCCATCGCGCTTCTGGTAGATGACGTCGCGGAGGCGGGTGGTCTCCTGCGCACTGGCAAGGGAAAGGGTGAACAGGAGGGCAAGGGAAGCTACGCATGGCGGGATGGGGTGACTTCACGATGAAAGCCAGCCAGCCGCTATCGAGGCAAAACCGTGACCCTAGACCTTGAACTTGATGACAACCTTCAAGACTTCAGCGGGCTGGTCGACTATGACGCCCGGTTGGTGGCCATCTTGCGGGTAGAAAACGGTGAAGCTGCCAGGGCGGAAATGCAGGCGCGTCGTGGGCTGGCTAGGGTGGGCGAATTTAGCGACGTCCTTCTCGGGCTTGTAGGGCTCGGTCACCGTCAGGGTGCGCACGTCCGTGTGACCGCAGATTTCTTCACCCGCAAAGAGCACTTGGATATCACCGAAGACCTCGTGGGCCTCCCATTTCTTTTCGCTGTCGGGCTTGGTGGTGTAGCGTTGCACACCGGCGGTCAGAGCGGGCCCCGCAATCTCATATTTACCGTCCGGCGTCTGCGGGTCGAAAGCCTTGAGCCAAGCAAAAGCCTGCGGGAAGGACGGATGTAACCCTTCGTATTGAGCGGAGTGGACGAGCTGATCTTGGATCATGGCTTGGCAATGGTTTAGACTTCTTCGTTCGGAAGCCCTTCGACATCTTCAGAGGAGAGTTCGACGGGCTGGTCGGAGCCGAGTAACGAAAGCAGCACGGCGATACGTTTCTGCGGCGTCTCGAGACGCAGGACTTCGCCTTCGGAGCCCGCGAGATGCCGCGGACGATGCGCACCTTAGCCCCAATTTGCAGTTCTTCATCTAGGGCCGAGAGGATGGCGTCAGGCCAAGGGCGAGCAGTTCGTTGATTACTTTGACGTCCACTTCGACGGGTTGGCCGTTCTTGGCAACAAGGTGTAGGACCCCGCGGGTACTCCGGACGGAGCCGATGAGTTCCGCCGCGTCGTAGCGAAGGAAGAGGTAGCCGGGGAAGAGGGGCTCGACGACCTCGCGGTTCTTCTCATGTCCGCGGCGGGTGCGGCGGATGCGTGGGAAGACCAGCTCGACTGGACCCAGCGCTCGCAGGTTGCGGACGGCCACCGCCTCTTGGCGAGGCTTGGCCTTCACGCAGAACCATGCGAGGGCGGGTTGGTCGGTCATGCCGTCTGGACAGACTTAGCGGCGCGAGCGGGGAGCCAACCCACGGCGATCAACGCCAGCTGGGACGGGCAGAATATGTAGTAGAGCCAGATTGCGCCGGACTCCGTGAAGCCGTAACTGTGGAGGCCCACGCCGAGCAGGTTGGTGCCGAACCAGACCAAGCGGTCACGATATTTCCAAGATGAGGAGCTGCATGAGCCCTTCGCGGCCGTACCAAGCCACCCCAGCGGGCGTGGAGGCAGACGGCGCACCACATCCAATTAGGACGGCACCATTCTCCTTAGGATCCCAGCCCCAGAACGGCCCCAGCTCTGGTCCGCCCAGATGCCACCCAGCATCGTACCGATGAAGCTAGCGATGAGCCCAAAAGCGAGGATGCCGTAGGCGGCCCGGGCGAGCGCGTCGCCGTCCTTGTAGTCGGACTTGAAGGCGCGGAGACAAAGGTGA
>BGOK01000021.1 GCA_003569205.1 Verrucomicrobiota bacterium
CCGCAGAAGGGGGCTCTCCGGTTGACTTGGCTTAGCCCCTGCTTAAGTTCAGACCTCCCCCGATGAGCCAAGACAACAACGAGGATGATAAGAACGGTAACCGCGTAAACGGACGATCCCTGATGGTCTGGGTCGTTCTGATTGCGGCGGTCGCCCTGCTCGTAAACTACAGCGCCCCCAGTGCTGCGCATGTCCAGAAACTGGGCGTCACCCAAGTGCTTTCCTATGCCAAGGAAGGCAAACTGAAGACCCTCAATGTAAAGCCGGACCCAACGGCGGGTTCCGACAGCTGGTATCAGGTCGAAGGCGAACTCCTAGTCAAAGGCGAAGCCACGGACGACAAGTCGCGCTTTATCGCCGCGGGTCGCCTGACCGAGAAAGAATTCGAAGCCCTGCGTGCCTCTGTCCCAAGGAGAACTTCAAGGAGTCTCCGGCCCAGACTGGCCTGACCATGTTCCTGTACAACGTCCTGCCCACCTTGCTGGTGTCGGGCGTGATTTTATTCTTCATGTATCGTTTCCTGAAGAGCTCCCAGAAGGGCGCGATGCAGTTCGCCAAGAGCCGGGCTCGCTTGAACTCCACGGATCGCGAAACGACCACATTCAAGGACGTCGCCGGCTGCGATGAGTCGAAGGAAGAAGTTAAGGAAATCGTCGATTTCCTCCGCGAGCCCAAGCGCTTCACCAAGATGGGTGCCTCGATTCCAAAGGGGATTCTCATGGTCGGCCCGCCCGGCACAGGTAAGACGCTCCTCGCCCGCGCTGTCGCCGGAGAGGCCAAGGTTCCGTTCCTCAGCATCAGCGGCTCGGACTTCGTTGAGATGTTTGTCGGCGTCGGCGCTGCCCGCGTCCGCGACACGTTTGAACAAGCCCGCAAGCTCGCTCCCTGCATCATCTTCATCGACGAAATCGACGCCGTCGGTCGTCAGCGTGGCGCTGGCTTGGGCGGCGGGAATGATGAGCGCGAGCAGACCCTCAACTCCTTGCTCGTCGAGATGGATGGCTTTGATGGCCAAGCGGGCGTGATTGTCATCGCCGCGACCAACCGCGCCGACGTCCTCGATGCCGCCTTGCTCCGCCCGGGCCGTTTCGACCGCCAAGTCTTCGTCGACCTGCCCGACCTCCGCGGCCGTGAGGCCGTGTTGACGGTGCACGCTAAGCGTTTCCAGATGGCGCCCTCCGTCGACTTACAGCGCATCGCCCGGAATCACCACGGGGATGTCGGGTGCCGACCTCGCCAACCTGCTTAACGAAGCCGCGCTCCATGCCGGTCGTCGTAATCGCGACAAGGTGGAGATGTGCGACGTCGAAGAAGCCCGCGACAAGAATCGCGCATGGCCGCGAGCGCCGCAAGGGTGCCGACCAAGAAGACCTTCGGAAGACAGCTTACCATGAAGCTGGTCACGCCCTCGTGCAGGCCGTGCTCGATGACGGTACGTTGCCGGTGCACAAGGTCACCATCATCCCGCGTGGTCGTGCCCTCGGCATGGCGATGTTCATGCCCACGAAGGATTCTTTCGGTAGCTCGAAGACCTGGCTGACCCGCTTCATTTGTACGGCGATGGCTGGCCGCGTCGGCGAGCGTGTTATCACGGGCGATATTTCGAGTGGTGCCTCGCAGGATATTAAGCAGGCGACCCGGATGGCCCGCCAGATGGTCTGCGACTGGGGGATGAGCGACCTCGGCCCTATTTCCTACAACGAGAATACCGACACCGTGTTCCTGGGTCGCGAGATTTCGCGCACCCAAGGCCACAGCGATGAAACCGCCCGCCGTATCGACGTGGCCGTCGCCCAGATCGTCAACGAGCAGTTCGCCATGGCCGAGAAAATCATCGCTGAACACGGCGAGGCCCATCGCAAGATTGCTGAAGCCCTCTTGGAGCACGAAACGCTGGACGGCATTCATATCATGGAAATCCTTAAGACTGGAGCGATTCAGACCCCGGTGGTCGGCAGTCCGGTGGCCAATCCCGTCCGTGAGGCTAACCCTGCAGGTCCGACGCCAGAAACTGGCACGCAGTCTTCGCCGAGCCCTGCTTGAGGTTTGCCCTTGGGCTTTAAAGCGGGTTAGCGTCCTTGCATGGTTCTAGGGCTCACCGGTGGCATTGGTTGCGGCAAGTCCGCAGCCTTAGCCATGTTTGCGCGCCTAGGCCTTAAGGTCGTCGATGCTGACCAACTGGCGCGCTCGGTTCTGGTTCGCCCGGAAATAGTCCAACAGCTCGTTGCGCGTTGGGGTCGGGAGGCGCTGGGAGCGGACGGATTGCCTGATCGGGCGTGGATTGGTCGCAAGGTGTTTGGCACCCCCGCCGAGCTCGCCTTCCTCGAAGGCTTGGTGCATCCGGAGGTGGCCCGGCTCCGCCAAGCCGCGGTGGCCGATACGACGCGGCATCATGTGGTCGAAATCCCTTTGCTTTTTGAGAAAGGATTGGAGGCCGAGTATGCTTGTGTCGTTTGTGTGGCTTGCTCGGATGACATTCGTTTGACTCGTTTGGAGGCCAGAGGCCTTTCGCGGCAGGACGCGCAAGTGAGGATTAATTCGCAAATGCCTCTCGTTCAAAAGTTTGCGAAATCTAATCATGTCCTTTGGAACGATGGAGACTTGTCCGCCTTGGAGGCGCAGGTGAGGCGATTAGTGGCTCAGCTCACGGCCGCCGAGAAGTCCGCTATTTGACCGCTTTTGCGATTGCCGAGGAGGGGGTGGGATTTAGGTTTCAAGGCTCTCGTGTAGCTCCCACCCCAAGGAGCAGCACTTATCCCCCCACCTTCCGCCAAGGACACCCCCACTGTGACGACCGCCGACGATTTCGTCATCCAATTCATTCAGGACAAAGCCCTCGTAACCGCGGGCGACGTCGCCGAGGCCCGTGCGGCCGTGGCTGCGACCCCGGATGGCAACCCCGATACCCTCGCCTTGGCCAACCTCGTCGAGAACGGCAAGGTCACCTGGGCGAAGATTACCGAAGCCCTCGGTATCGAGTTCGACATGGAAGTCGTCGACCTTTCGCAGGTTTCCCCGGCCGATGAATTATTAAAGCTTATTAGCCGCGACCAAGCGGAGCGTTCCAATATCCTGCCGTTGCAGATGGATGGGGTGGAACTCCTCGTCGCTATCGCTGACCCGCTCGATACCGAAAGCCTCGATTCCCTGGCGCGCGTCCTCAAGCTCACGCTTAATCCGAAACTCGCGCCACCGGATGAACTCCGGACCGCCATTGCCCGCTGCTATAGTGGCGGTCAGGTCAGCGTTTCCTACGAGGAAGTCTTCGGTAAAGCCTCGGAAGACGGCCTATCCGTCGAGCTCCCGCAGGGTGGGGAAGCCAAGGAAGACGACGCACCGATCATCCGTTACGTCAACTCCCTCATCGTCGACGCCATCCGCCGCAAGGCTTCCGACATTCACTTGGAGCCCTTGGAAAAGCGGTTTCGTGTACGTTTCCGCATCGACGGTGTCTTGCAGGAAATGAAGGGCCCACCGAAGCGCCTGCAGGCCTCGGTCATTTCTCGTCTCAAGCTGATGGCGGAAGTCTCGCTCGCCGAAAAGCGTATCCCGCAGGATGGCCGTATTCAGGCCCGCACCGGTGGCCGCGACATCGACTTACGCGTGTCCGTCCTCCCGACCGTCTACGGCGAGTCGATCGTCATGCGAATCCTCGACAAGGAAGGCCTCAAGCTTGGCCTTCCGGAGCTCGGGTTCTTTGCGGATGACCAAGCCAAGTTCCAAGGCCTCATCTCCGGTTCGGATGGCGTCTTCCTCGTCACGGGTCCGACTGGTTCCGGTAAGTCGACCACCTTGTACTCGGCGCTGAATTACATCAACAAGCCTGACCGTAAGATTATCACCGTCGAAGATCCGGTCGAGTACCAGATGGGTGGTATCAATCAGGTGCAGGTGAAGCGCGATGTCGGTATGACCTTCGCCGCCGCCCTCCGCGCCATGCTCCGTCAGGCGCCGAACATCATCATGATCGGTGAAATCCGAGATTTTGAGACCGCAGAAATCTCAATCAATGCGGCCCTCACCGGCCACATGGTGTTCTCCACTCTCCACACCAATGACTCTGTCAGCGCCGTGACGCGACTCGTCGATATCGGCGTGAAGCCGTTCCTAGTGTCCGCCGCTTTGCGCGGGGCCCTGGCCCAACGCCTCGTGCGTCGCGTCTGCCAGTCGTGCGCACAGCCGTACAAGCCGACCGCCAAGGAACTCTACACCATCGGCATGACCGAGCAGGACATCGCTGGGGCGACCCCCATGAAGGGCGCCGGTTGTGCCAAGTGTGGTGAACGTGGTTACAAGGGCCGCCGTGGGGTTTTCGAGCTCCTCGTTATTACGGAAGAAATTCAGGAAATGATTTACGCGGGTGCGAACCTCGTCGACCTGCGCCGCAAGGCCCGTGAGGCCGGCATGCGCACCATGCGCGAAGACGGCCAGCGTAAGGTCGCTTCAGGTATGACCACGATTGAGGAAGTGATGGGCGCTACCGTCGCCGACGACGTCATCTAAGTTTGTCATGGCGTACGAGATTAACCAGCTCCTGGAAGCCATGATCGAGAATGGCGCTTCCGATTTGCACCTGCACGTCGGCCGGGCACCGAGTCTCCGCGTCAGTGGCAGTGTGGTCTCGATTGAAGGTACCGCGCTCACGAGCGAGGATACCCAAGCCTTGGTGAGCTCCATTACGCCCTCCGAGCAAGTCGAGCGCCTCAAGCGCGACGGCGGCTGTGACTTCGGTTTCTCTTTCCACAAGAAGGCCCGTTTCCGCGTCAACGTCTACCGCGGTAAAGGCGTGCTCGGCATGGTCCTGCGCCTCATTCCCACGGCAATCTTCACGCTCGAGCAGCTCCGCCTGCCGCCGATGATTAAGGACCTCTTGCGCCGTCCGCGCGGGCTCATCCTCGTGACGGGTCCGACTGGTTCGGGTAAGTCCACGACCCTCGCTTCGATGATCAACTGGATCAACGAGAACGAGGATGGTCACATCGTCACGATCGAGGACCCCATCGAGTATTACCACGCCCACAAGGGTTGCGTGGTCACGCAACGGGAAGTCCACAACGACGTCCCCTCCTTCGCCGAAGGCGTCCGCGCCGCGCTCCGTCAGGACCCCGATGTTATCCTCATCGGTGAAATGCGCGACCTCGAGACCATCGAGGCCGCCGTCTCGGCTGCAGAGACCGGCCACTTGGTATTCGGCACGCTCCACACCACTGGGGCCGCCCGCACCGTCGACCGTATCCTGGATGCTTTCCCCGCCGGGGCCCGTGACCAGATTCGCGTCCAGCTTTCTTCCTCGATTGTCGCCGTCATCTCCCAGTGCCTCCTGCGCACCGTGGACGATAAGCGCGTCGCAGCCTACGAGATTATGATTCGGACCGACGGCATCGCTGCGAAGATCCGCGAGAACAAGACTTTCCAAATCACCTCCGACATCGAGACCGGCGCCGGGCGCGGAATGCGCACGCTGGATTCCGATCTCCTCGCCTTGTTCAACCAAGGCAAGGTCGACGAAGAGGAAGTGATGAACTACTGCCAGGACTCCGAGATGATGCGCGCCCGCCTCAATCCCGCCGCCCTCAAGAAATAACCCCTTACCCGCCCATTCCCCATGTTTGAAGACCACAGTGACGTCATGCGCGATATCGCGCTCGAAGCCGGCCTTGTCGACCAGACCCAATCCGACGAGCTTTGGGAGTCCCACGCGACGACCGGAAAGTCCTTCACCGACAGCTTGATTGACGCTGGCCTAGCCGATCGTCCGACCTTGCTGCAGGCCGTCGCTGACCACCTGCAGGTGCAGTATTACTCGGTCATCCCGGCCGACCTCGCCGATGAACTGACTCGCACGCTCAAGCCGGCCCAGGCGCACAAGTACATGGTGGTGCCCGTGGCAGACGAAGCCGGTAAGCTGACCCTCGTCGCTAAGGACGCCTTCAATTCCTCCGCTATTAACGAACTGACGTTCATCCTGAAACGCGACATCGAGTTGGCCGTGGCTGACCCGGATATGGTCGAATCAGCCGTTATCCGTATCTACGGCGAAGCCTCCGCGACTTCGATGGAAGACCTTCTCGGCGAGTTCGAGGAAGGCTCCGCCGCTGCCACGACCGATGAAGACGTGGTGGCCGCCGCCAGCCTGGCCCCGATTATCCGCTTCGTTGACCTCGTTCTGCAGGAAGCCGTTAAGGCCAAGGCGTCCGACATCCACTTCGAGCCCTTTGAAGACCAGTTCCGTATTCGTTACCGCATCGACGGTTCGTTGTACGAAATGGCTCCTCCGCCCAAGAACCTAGCTTCGGCCGTCATCGCCCGCGTTAAGGTCCTCTCGGCGCTTAACATCGCCGAACGCCGCATTCCGCAGGATGGTCGCATTAAGACCACTATCGGTGGACGGGCGATCGACTTACGTGTGTCCACGCTCCCGACCCAGTTCGGTGAGTCCGTCGTGTTGCGTATCTTGGACAAGACCGTCGTCAACCTGAGCCTCGACGCCCTGTCGATGCAGGAAGACATCAAGGAAGGCATCCGTGCGATGGTGAACCGTCCGAACGGTATCTTCATCGTCACTGGCCCGACCGGTTCCGGTAAGACGACCACCCTTTACTCCGCCTTGCGCGAGGTGAATACCGAGGACGTCAAAATCCTCACCGCCGAAGACCCGGTTGAGTACGAAGTCGAAGGCATCATGCAGGTGCCGATTAACCACCAGGTTGGCCTCACCTTCGCCGCGGCGCTCCGCTCCTTCTTACGTCAAGATCCCGATACCATCATGGTCGGTGAAATTCGAGATCTCGAGACCGCCCAGATTGCCGTGCAGGCCTCGCTGACGGGTCACGTCGTGCTATCCACGCTTCACACCAACGACGCCCCCGGCGCCGTGACGCGACTCATCGACATGGGTCTGGAGCCGTTCCTTATCTCCGCCTCGTTGGAAGGCATCCTCGCTCAGCGTCTCTTGCGCCGCATCTGTAAGGTCTGCCGCACGGCCTATGAGCCGGACAAGGAAGTCATCAACATGCTCGACGTCGATGCGCTCGAGATCACGAACAAGAAGTTCTACTTCGGTAAGGGTTGCGCCGAGTGCAGCCGTTCGGGTTACCGCGGTCGTCAAGGCCTCTTCGAGCTCATGACGATTACTGATTCCCTGCGCACGATGATTTCCCAGCGTGCCCCGACGCTCGTCCTCAAGCAGAAGGCCATCGAAGTGGGTATGCGCCCGCTCCGTGAAGACGGCATCCGTTGCATTTTCGATGGCCACACGACGATCGAAGAAGTCCTTAAATACACCTAACCTTTAACCTCACCCCACTCCCATGCCCGAATACAAGTACAGCGCCATCGACCGTAATGGCGCGCAGACCTCCGGTAAGATCGAAGCCGCCAGTGATGAGCAGGCCCGTCAAAAGCTCATGGCCCGCGGCCTCATGGTAACGACCCTCGCCAGCGATGGCGGTGCCGCTAAGGCCGTCGTTACCAGCAGCGCCCCCAAGAAGTCCGGCTTCACCTTCGGCGCCAAGGTTTCCCCCGAGGATGTCACGACCATGACGCGCCAGCTGGCGACGCTCATCATCGCTGGCTTGCCCTTGCTCCGCGCCCTCGAACTGATTCACAAGCAGGAGCGCAACCCTTACTTCAAGGAAGTCCTTGGCAACATCGCCGACAGCGTCTCCCAGGGTAACAACTTCTCCGAAGCCCTCCAGGCTCACCCCAAGGTCTTCGACCGTCTGTTCGTCAACATGGTGAAGGCCGGTGAAGCGGGCGGTGTGCTCGACAAGGTCCTCGACCGTCTCGCCAAGTTCCGCGAAAAGGCCCAGCGTATCCAGAAGAAGGTCAAAGCCGCTATGGTCTACCCAGGCGTGGTCGTCACGGTCGCCATCGTTATCGTTTACATCCTCATGGTGAAGGTCGTGCCGTCCTTCGAGAAGATGCTCGAAGGGCAGAAAGCTAACATGCCGCCCCTGACTAAGTATGTCGTCATGTTTTCCAAGCTGCTGACCGAGTTCTGGTACATCACCCCGGTGGCCATCTTTGGTGTCTACTCGGGCCTTAAGTGGTGGTTGAGTACGCCGAAGGGGAAAGAAATCTTCGACCGCATTGTCTTTAAACTGCCGAAGATTGGTACCTTCGTACAGATTGTCTCGGTTTCCCGCTTTGCACGTACCTTCGGTACCCTGATGGCTTCGGGCGTGCCAATTCTGCAGTCGATTACGATTACCCGCGATACGCTCGACAACGTCGTCATCGCCAAGTCCCTCGAGCGTGTGCATGACCGCGTCCGCGACGGTGAACCACTATCCGTCCCGCTCGAACAGAGCGGCGTCTTCCCGCAGATGGTGACTTCCATGATTCAAGTCGGCGAAGAGACGGGCCAGCTGCCGGAGATGCTCAATCGCGTCGCCGACATCTACGACGAAGAAGTCGACAACGCCGTGACCGCCCTGACCTCGATCATCGAGCCAGTGCTCATCGTGTTCCTCGCCGTGGTCGTCGGTACGATCGTGCTCGCGATGTTCCTCCCGCTCATCGCGCTCATCACGAAGATGACTGGTGGCTAAGGTTTAATTGCTAGACGCAAAACGGCCCGGCCACTGTAAGGTGACCGGGCCGTTTCATTTCACCCCGTGGGTGACCGTTCGCATTTGCCCAAAAAGGAGCCGGCTTGCATACCCCTATGCAAGCCGGCTGTTTTTTACTGCTTTATCTTACTTACCCCATTGCCCCGTAGGACAAAGTTAATACGGGATATCATTCATTAAGCCCCTGGTCTGACAAGGACTAAAATATAGGTATTTCTACCTATTTGGTAATTAACTGACCAAGAACGACTTAAAATTGGGTGCAGGGGTAGGATTTGAACCTACGACCTTCAGGTTATGAGCCTGACGAGCTAACCGGGCTGCTCCACCCTGCAATCAGTGGGAGGCGAAGAAGAAGGGCAGTGAGAGGCAGCCGCAAGCCCTTTTTTCGGGCATTCGTGGAAAGGTCTTAGCGAGACCAGGCTCAACGAAAAATGGGTTTGAAGATAGAGCCTAGCATCCGAGTATCTAGTGGTTGGCTATGAGTGACGATACCCCCCCACCTCCGCCCCCCGAGGAGAGCGCAGACTCTTTGCCTCCCTCCATGCCTCCGCCTCTGCCCCCGGCCGAGGAGTTGGAGTTGGAAGATGCGACCCTGGGTTCAGGCCGCCGCAAGTTGCCTTTCTGGAGCCGCTTCGGTGGCGAGGGTTTTATCGTTTCAGTGGGCGTGCACGTGGCCCTCATCCTCATCGCCGCTTTCTTAATCATCTCGGTGACGAAGGAGTCGTCCAAGAAAGATCCGAATGCCTTTACGACGGGCGCGGGTGGTGGCTCGGCCGGTGATAAGGCCAAGAACTACGAGACGAAGATTAAGCCAAAGAACGTGAAGGCCTTGGCCAAGAATGCGGCGCGAATCACGTCCAAGAGCACTACTGCAACCATTTCCCTGCCTGACCTTCCGACCTCGAGCAGCGCCTCGATGATTTCTGGCATGATGTCCGGCGGCTCGTCCAAGGGCTTTGGTGGCGGCTCCGGCGGCGGTATTGGTTCCGGTATGGGCATCGGTGTCGGCAACGGTAAAAACTTCGTCGGCCGCCCCGTCATGGGCGCCAAAATCTTCGCACAGCGCATCGCCGTCTTTATGGACGCCTCGGGCTCGATGACCCCTTACCTCGAGCGTGTCGAGGCCGAGATCCGTAAGCAGTTCCCGGACGCCGACGTCTACATGTATAATGGGCTCTTCATTACTGCTCAGGATGGTTTGGTGTTGGGCGGCAAGCGCTTTAAGGGCCAGCCAGTCCGTTCCTCCGGGACGGGAGCCCGCGAGACCGACCCGAAGAAGTTAACGGGTTCGGGCAAGACCATCCTCAAGAAGTACGATGATAACTTTAAGCAGGGCTCGGCGGGTGCATGGATTGATATCATGAAGGAAGAGCGGGCCTACGATGCCTTGGTCTTGTTCTCCGACTTCCAGGACGGCGTGACCCAGTATCGCATCAAGGGAGAGAAGGCGGACTCGAACGTGCAAGGGGGCGGTTTCCCCATCGTCTACTATGATGGCATCAACACGTCGATTGCGCGCGGGGCCGACAGCCGCAAGCCCGACGAAAAGCGCTGGGAGCAGGAATGGCTCAAGGCGTTCAACGATGCCCGCGATGGCAAGGGTCCTCGTCTCTACTTGTTCTCGACTCATATCGAGCCGCAGGAACTCCTTTCGAAGTGCGCCACCGGCTCGGGCGGTCAGGTCAAGATGGTGACCTGGCTCCGTACTGGCGGCCAGCCTCCGCCCGAAGCGGTCGATCCGGCTACAGCTGGAGATAAGGCCATTTCGACGGATCCGGCCGCTATGCAGCCCCCGGGCGCCAAGGCTTACAAGCCCGCCCGCTAAGCCCTTAGGGTAATCTCGGGGCTAAACTTCAGGGAATGAACCATAGGTTCATCTCCTTGTGGCTGGCGTGCGGTTACGTCCACTCGCAGGCGTGGATCACGACTCCTTTACGCGCACCCGCCAGCAGACCCGCACTTGGTCGAGCCTGTTGGCCTCTTTGGCGGTGCATGGCGGGCTGCTCGTGGCGGCGTGTTGGATTGTGTTTTGCTCGCCGACGTCCCGACCGCGCGAGGAAGGGCCTTCGGTCTTTGTGACGGCGTCGGGCTCGACCGCGGCGGGCTCCGCTGAGCACGCGTTGAAGGCACGCCCGAAAGCCAACTTCCAGCCACGTCAGCGCTTGGCGGTGAATAATACGAATGCGAGCATCTCGCTCCCCAGCTTGCCGCCGGTGAGCGGTGCGCTCGCTGGCCCAGCGGGCGGGGCCAAGGGCCTAGCGTCCGCTAGTAATGGGGCGGGGAAGGGCATGGGGTTTGGCGGAGCCCATGGCACGGCAAAGCACTTTGTCGGTAAGCCCGTCATGGGGGCGACCATCCGGGCGCAGCACGTGGCGGTGTACTTGGATTGCTCAGGCTCGATGAAGCCCTACCTCGAGCGGGTGACGGCGGAGATCCGCAAGCAATACCCCGACGCCGATGTCTTTCTCTTCGATGGGGCCCGCATCGTGGCGGTCGAGGACCAGATTGTCTATGGCCGCACCTTTCGCGGCGAAGCCCCGCGGCTGACGGAGGCCCCATCGCAGACGGTGGAGTCCGCGCTCACGCCGGCGGGACGTCAGCTGCTGGCCCGCCTTCGCCTGCCGTGTGAGAAAGGCTCCCTCGGGGCCTGGGTCGACCGGTTGTTGGTCGAAAAGTATGATGCGTTGGTGGTGTTCTCGGACTTCCAAGATGGCATCCGTGTCTACGACGAGAAACGGAAGGGTCATCCGTCCCTCATTTACTCCGATAGTGCTTACCGTCAGGTCGGGCGCACCTTGCCGGACGGACGATGGCAGGAACAGTGGCTCCAAGCCTTCCGGCAGGCCGAGCAGGGGAAAGGTCCGCGGTTATACCTGTTCTCCATCCAGGGAGAGCCGCAGGGCTTCCTGCAGCGCTGCGTCGAGGCCTCCGGTGGGGCCTCCATCAACGTCCGCTGGTTACGGGCGGGCCGGCGGGCCCCTTGATGCCTTGGCGGTTGCACCGTCGGGCGACTTCGTTTGCATAAGGGCATGGTGACCTTCCCGGCCGAATACCGCGCGCATTTCTCGGACACCGATGCCGCGGGGATTGTGCATTTCTCGACCATCTTCTTCTGGGTCGAGGCGACCGAAGAGGCTATCTTCCGTCACCTCCACCTGCCTTTCCTGAAGACCGATGGTGCCAAACTTTCTGGCTTCCCACGGGTCCGCGTTGAGTGCGATTACCTTTTTCCGATCTACCGTGACGACGTCGTGAAGGTCACACTGACCCCGGCCGAGATCGGCGATAAGAAACTCGTCTGGATTTTCGATGCCCACGTCGGTGAACGCGCCGTCGCCCAGGGTAAGCTCACGACGGTCTACGCTTGGCGCGACGGCCAGAGCCCGATGTCCGCCGCCTTGGTCCCCCTTGAGATCAAGCAGGCCCTGCAGCGCCACTTCGGAGAAGTCTGAGGCATGGGCCGATACACCAAAGTCCTCTTGGTCGGACTAGCCGCCATCGGGGTGCTGGGATGGATGTTTTTGGTGATGTTGGGCGGGGTGGTGATGCATTCTCCCGTGAGCCCACCGGGGATTCAGACATGGCCACCAGGTTTGCACGCCGACGAAGCGGTCCAGTGGTCCTTCGCCAAGGATTCCGCTGCGGGTATTCCTTACAGCCTTAACCAGGATAAGTTCCATGGGCCGGCCTTAGCCGTCGCGACCCAAGCCGTGTTCGCCGTGCGTGGTCTCAAGTTCGATGACGCGAGCGAAGCGGATCTTCGGCTCGTCCCATTTCTGTTCTTCCTGCTAATCTCTGCGACGCCGCTCTTTCTGCGCGACGTCGCTTGGCCTACCCGTTGCTTGGCCACCTTCCTGCTTCTGATGGGGTCCGCGGGCTGTTATTTCGGCCACTACTTTATCCAAGAGCCACTGCTTGTGGCTGGTTTTATCTGGGGCGTGTTGCTGTGGATTCAATCGGTGGGCGAGAAGCGGCCAGCGTGGTGGACCATCTTTTCCGGCGCAGCCTTTGGGTTGTCCTTGGCCTGCAAAGTCACGGCGTTGGCCTACCTCGGGATTCTCTTGGTCGCTCTGCTTGTATGTGCCCGTGAGACGCTCACTTGGCGCCGCATCGGCTGGGCGACATTAGGTACGCTCATCGTCTGGGTCAGCCTCCAGACAGTTTTATTCACCGACTGGGAAGGCATGATTGCTTGGGCCCACCAGTTATGGCGTTCCTTCGCCGTCGCTTCAGGCAATGACGATACGCTTACGCTCACCAATCCCGGGTATTGGTGGACGGTCGCACTTTGGTTGGCTGCGTTGGTGGGCATTCGCCTAGTTCGCGGCGGTCCGCGCTCCGCCGAAGACGTCCCGCTGGCCCTCGCCGTCGGTTGCTTCCTGTTTCACCTCGCCTTGCCGTATAAGACCCCGTGGCTGCTCTTCTTGCCGGTCTGCCTCAGTTTGGCGATGGCTTGGCCACTGTTGGCCGAGCGGCGGGTGTTTGCGTGGGTGTCTTCCACCGTCGCTGCCTCGGCTTTTGTTGTCGCCTGCACGGGCACACTGGAGCGCCATACTCCAACCACATTCCGTGGCGCTCTGCTGGCCCGTGATCTCGGTGAATTCCAGCAAGCTTGGCAAAAGACGCATCTCGGGAAGCCGTTTTATGTCGCCATTGATGGCGGTCATTATTGGCCCTTACCCTATTACCTTCGGGCTTTCCAAGTCGGGTACGGCGAATTCGACGGGGCGGAACGCGCCCCCGTCCGCATCTTGGTGGCCCATGACTCCAGCGCGCCGGCCATTCCTGGGTACAAGGCCTATAGTCTCCCTCTCCGCAGGGACGAAACTTACTGGGTGTTGGTCGACGCCACCAACAAGGTCGACATCCCCCTCATGTTTGGTGAATGGTGATGTCGTTAGCCCCCTTTCCCTATGAGCGAACGCAACGTCATTCACAATTTCTCCCATGAGGCCATGGGCACGCGCTTCTGGATTCGCATCGCGGACGAAGACCGTTCGTATGCCGAGCGCGCCGCGGAATCGATCTTCTACGCCATCGACGAACTAGACTTCCAAGTCGACGCCCGCCATGACAGCGGCCCGCTCGCCGGGGTCAATGGCATGCCCGATGGTGCCCTCGTGGCCGCGGGCGACCATTTCCAGACGCTCTGGAATTTCTCCCAAGCCCTGAAGGAAGAATCCGCGGGCGCCTTCGACGTCACCGCCGGAACACTCTTTCGCTACTGGGAAGCCCGCGGGACGCCTTCGTTTAACCCGGATGACGCCGAATGGAATAAGGCCTACAACGATTTCCGCGGGGCTGAGTTCAAACTCGCGGGTACCGAGTTCACGTGCGTCAAGTCCGGTGCGGCCGTCGACTTCGGGTCGATTATCCGTGGGCTCGCCGTCGACCGTATCGCGGATATGCTCGAGAACAGCTGGGGTATCCATCGTGCACTCATCATGGGTGGCGGCGGGGTAGTGTTGGCGCTTGATCCGCCTGGCGATGCCAACGGCTGGCGTATCGGCATGGGTAAGGACAAGGAGATGAACCTTTGTCGCTTCGCCCTCGCGAGTAAATCCAACGAACGGCAGGCCACGCAGTTCGTCGATCCGCGCACGGGCCAATGTATCACGCTGGCCGCGCCCGTGCGGGCCTTGGCGTCGGGTGCCCTCGAGGCCGCGGGCATCGCGATGGCCGTGGCGGTCCAGTCCCCCTCCGAAGCCGAGGAACTCATCCGCCAAGGCTGTAGTCGCGGCGCATGGCTGCCGGACGGTACTGCCCTAGGCGCGGCGATGAACTTCGACCTCACCGACCGTCCAGCTCCCACGCCGACGCCAGAATCGACGCCGACGCCGGAGGCTAGTTGAGTAGTTTCTCGAGGTCCGTCAGTAACTGCTCACGGTCACCGGAGAAGAGGAAGGTGTCCGAGCCGACGGAACGGAGCGCGGACTCCAAGATATCACGGGGCGGCTTACGCGTGGCCATGAGGCGACGCAGGTAGGTCTCGAGGTCGCTCGCAATCTGCGGATGCGCCAGCTTGAGCTGTACAATCTGCAGGAGAATCGACTGGTTAGTCTCGTTTTGCAGGTGTGCGGCGATGAGCATGTTATTCGCTTCCACGTAGCGCTTGGCGGCGATGAGTTTACGGCCAGACGCCACGAGCAACTGCGGCGGGACGTTCTTGTTCTGCATCAGGCGCTGCAAGTTAATCACGCCGATCTCAGGTTGGCTGTCGGCGAAGTAGCCGATGGTACGCAATGCGTCGAAGGCGATGCGCGTCTCGCTCATCCACTGCTCGCGGTCGCTCTGGCGGATGAGCTCCTCGATGAGCATGACGGCGGCGTGGGGCTGTTGGGCATTGATGAGGCACTCCGCGTGGGTGAGCGCAAACTTCAGGCGGTTGGGGAGGCGGCGTTCCTCCGACCACTTGAGTAAGCGTCCGGTCAGCGCCGGCTGGATACTGTCGTTGGCATACTGGGCCAGTTCGAGCATGGCCCGATCGTTCCGGCCGTGCTCGCGGAGTAGTTTATCGATAATGACCTCGCGCTTGGCGGCGTTCTCCGGGCCGGGCATTAGGAAGAGCGATTGGATGGTCGGGCCGGGGTTAGACGGGTCCTTGATGAACAGCAAGTCGAGGCAATCGCGGGCCCCCGGGAAGTTGCCGTTATCCTTGAGCCATTTCGCCTTTAGTTCGAGCAGGCGGGTGACCCCGGGATAGGCGGAGGTGGCGGCGTCCAGCAGCTTGAGCGCTTCGGCCCGCTCGTTGGTCTCCCAGAGGACTTGGCACTTAAGCAGAAAGCCTTCGGGCGTTTGGTCCAACTGGTAGGCCTGGATCAGGCGCGAGGTCTCGGTGTAGTTACCGCGGAGGAAGTTGGCCTGGGCTTGGGCAATCTGCAGGTCGCTCTTGATGCCCGCGTTGAGGCCAGCCATCGGCAGGTACTTTTTCGCACAGTCGATGATGCGCTGATCCTGGTCCAGCATGAACCCGCGATAGAGGAAGGAGCGGAAGTGCGTTTGGTCATCCAGCGAGAATTCTAAGGACTCCTCGAGGATTTGGTAGGCGTCGAGCGGTCGGCCAAAGGCGAAGAAGAGGTCGGCGCAAAGGCGTTGCGCCTCGAGGTTTTTGGGGGCGAGGTTCGCGCCGGTACCGATATACTTGGAGAACTCAGCGTAGTCTTGCCGGACGAGCGCCGCCTTGGCCACCGTCACGAAGTATTCGCCTTTGTGTTGAAGGTGGGCGATGCGTCCGTATTCCTCGCGGCTCTTCAGCATGAGCGCCCGTTCCCGTCGCCGGACTTCTTCCTTGGTCAGCGGGAGGTTGGCGAACCAGTTTCCGATAGAGTCCGGGAAGTAGAGGTACATGTCCCCGCGGCGGGTCGTCGTGATGCCGCCCATGTAACGTTCTTTAAAGTAGTAGGCTTCGGAGCCGAGGAGCCAGGCCGCCAAGGCCGTCACCGGTATGACCCAGGCCAAGCGTGGCCAATTGGGGCGGTAGGCCAAGTCATGGTAGCCTTTCTGCTCCACCACTACCAACCCCAGCAGCAACCGGCGGGCCCGTTTGTTGCCCGGGCCCTGTCCATAGACGTAAGAGGGATCGTCGGCCATCGCTGCAACCAATCAATCCCTGACCCGCTTTACGGCAAGAGCGGAGTGGCGCCGTTCACAGTGCGTCCGCAATTTCCCCGAGGTCGTGGGTCGGTGCCTGACAGGTCGGACCGACGCAAAGCTGGAAACCGGGAGTTTCCGCCGAAGGAACGAGTAAGACGCGGCGATGGGGGCGGGCGTGGGCTGAGGTGTTTACCTGTCCACTTAAGGTGGCCTGGAGTGCGTCCAGGTTGACGCCAGGGGCGTGCTTGAGGACGGCGTGCCCCATCGCGTAGTGCGTGAGGCCTTCTAAGGCGTGGGCGACCCCGTTAGGGACATTGCGGGCCATGCCCCCGTAGGCTTGCGCGAGGTCTTCAAGGGTTTGGCGCCAGCGGTCTTCGCCGGTCAGCGTGTAGGCTTCCGCGCATACGTGAATCATCGCGGAGTTCCCAGCGGGGACTGCGTTATCAAACCAGTCTTTCTGGCGGACCGAAAGGTCGTCGCGACCCGCGGGTGCGAAGAAGAAGCCGACGGCGTGCGGGTCGGCGAAGCGGTCGGTCGTGGCCTGCATGAGGGCACGGGCCCGGTCGGAGAAGCGTTGCGACTCGTTGGGCAGTCCCCAGGACGCGTAGGGCCGCCAGCGTGAGTTCGGCCTGGGCGAACCATGCGTAGTCGGTGAGGTTTCCCGTCAACGTGGCTTGGTCGCCGTGTGCGACGGAACGGAGTGTGGGCGAAGTGCCCTCCGCGGCGAAGAGTTTCCAGGCGTGGGCTTCGAGGTCGGTCGCGAGCACGAACCAGTCTTTGCGACCAAAAATCCAAGCGGCCTTCGCCAAGGCGCGGATGAGTAGGGCGTTCCAGCCGAGCAAGGCCTTGTCGTCGCGCTCCGGCTGCGGACGCAGATTACGAGCGGCGAGCAGCTGGGCCCGGGCACCCGCGAGGCGGTCGCGTTCGGCGGTCTTCGCGCGGAGTTTCGGAATGTTCGCCCCTTCGAAGTTGCCTTGGTCGGTCAGGCCATAGGCGGCAGCGAAGGGCAGGGCTTCTTCCCCGAGCAAGGCCACAATCTCGGCGGGCTTCCAGACGTAGGTCGTGCCTTCCTCATGGTGGGTGTCAGCGTCGAGCGCACTGGCGTAGAGGCCGTTGGGTAGGCGCATCTCGCGCTGGAGCCAGCCAATGGTTTCCTCGCAGATCCGCGCATACAACGGGTCGCGGTAGCGGGCCCAGGCTTCGGCGTAGGTGCCGAGTAATTGGGCGTTGTCGTAAAGCATCTTCTCGAAGTGCGGCACGGTCCAGTCGCGGTCCACACAGTAGCGGTGGAAGCCGCCACCAATTTGATCAAAGAGCCCGCCGCGGGCCATCCCACCGAGCGTTACTGTAAGCACGGCGTCGAGCCGCGTGGCCAAGGCTCGGTCTTGTTCGACGGCCGCGGTGCTCCGAATCGCGAGGAGGAAGTCGACCGTCGGTGGTGACGGGAATTTCGGGGCGCCGCCGAAGCCACCATAGGTGTCATCATGCTGTTCGCAGAGTCGTTTGGCTGCCGCGAGTAGGTCGGCGGGCTGCGGTGAACTGCCATCCGCATCGGGTGCCCGCGTCAGGTGCGTCAGGTTCTGGGCGATGGCATCCGCATTCGCGGCGAGTTCGTCCTTATTCCGGTGGAAGAAGTCCGACACCCGCATTAGCAACTGTGGCCAGGGGACTTGGCCCTGACCGCGGTCTTCGGGCGGGAAGTAGGTGCCGCCAAAAAAGGGACGTCCGTCGGGGAGGCAAAAGCAATTGAGCGGCCAGCCACCATGGCCATTAATCATCTGGACGGCGTCCATCATCAGCTTGTCGACTTCAGGGCGTTCCTCGCGGTCGACCTTGATGCAGACGAAATGCTTATTCATCAGCTCCGCGATATAGGGCTGCTCGAAAGATTCCCGGGCCATGACGTGACACCAGTGGCAGGAAGAGTAGCCGACCGAGACGAGTACGGGTTTGCCTTGGGCTTGGGCGGTGGCAAAGGCCTCAGTGCCCCAAGGCCACCAGTGCACGGGGTTGGCCGCGTGCTGTTTCAGATAGAGGGATTGCTCTTGGGCCAGTCGGTTAGACACCCTCGCAAGGTTGCGGCTCTTTGGCCGGGTGCAACCCTCGAGGTTTTGGTCTGTTCGTCTTGCAGGGGCAGGGGGTGGGCTTAATCCTCGTCCTACCCATGCGGCGCCTCTTCCTTGCCCTTTTGCTCGCCACCGCGGCTGTCTCGGCCGTCGAGGTGCAGCTGGTCTTTGACGATAAGGCCGACGAAGAGAAGCTGAAGGCCTTCGGCGCCCGCTCGGTTGAACTCATCAAGGAATGGGAACCCAAGATTGCCGTAGTCCTCGGTACAGCCGAGGCCAAGCGCCCCAAGCAAATCACGGTCCGCTTTAAGGACATGGACGGCGTGGCTTTCTGGGACGGTAAGGCCATCACGATCTCGAGCCGTTATGCGTCCAAGCACCCGGACGACGTGATGCTAGTGGTTCATGAGCTGACCCATGTGCTCCAGGGCTACCGCAAAATCCCCAGCTGGATGACCGAAGGTATCGCCGACTATGTCCGCTTCGGCATCGCCGAAGAAGGGAAGTTCGGCATCCGCATCGACCCAGTGAAGAACAAGCCTCGTGATTCCTACCGCGTGACGGGTTACCTAATTCTACAGGCCGAGAAGCGGCACCCAGGCTTGGTCAAGAAACTACACCTCGCTGGCGTGTCTGGCGGCGAGGTCGAGAAGGTCTGGGCTGAGCACTGCGGCCAGACGATTGATGAGACTTGGGCTGCGGTCGTGCCCGCCAAGACGAAGTAAGTATGTCGATAATCCGCATACTCGACCCGACGGTCGCCAATCAAATCGCCGCCGGCGAAGTGGTGGAGCGTCCCGCCGCGGTCGTTAAAGAACTTCTCGAGAACGCCCTAGATGCCGGGGCGACGCGCGTGGTCGTGGATTTCTCCCGCGGCGGCAAAGCCCTCACGGTCGTCGAAGATAATGGCAAGGGGATGACGCCAGAAGAGGCACTCCTGAGCCTCGAGCGTCATGCGACCAGCAAGATCCGACTCGCCGCCGACCTCGACCGCATCACGACCTTTGGTTTTCGCGGTGAAGCCCTGCCTTCCATCGCCAGCGTGGCGCGCTTCACCCTGCAGACGCGTCCCGCTTCCGCACCTTCCGGTACCGAGCTACTGATCAACGGTGGGCGGGTCGTCCATCAGCGTGAGCATGGTATGGCCCCAGGCACGCGCATCGAAGTTACCAATCTTTTTCATCCTGTCCCCGCCCGTCTCAAGTTCCTGAAGTCCGATGAGACCGAGGCCGCGCACATCATCCGCTTGGTACGCCTCTACGCGGTCTCACACCCGCAAGTGGGCTTCCTGCTACGCGAAGATGGCCGCGAGATCTTCCGATCGCCGGGCAACGTCCCGCTCCTCGACCGCGTCCGGGAGATTTGGGGCCGACAAGTCGGCGATGAGGTCAGCCTGATGCCAGTCTTCGAACGCGACGGCATGCGCCTGAGCGGACTCTTGGGTAAGCCCGGCGTGAGCCGCGGTACGCGCCAAGACCTAGTGACGGTCGTCAACGGCCGCCCCGTCGACAGCCGCACCATGGCCTTCGCTTTGACCGAGAGTTATCACACGCTGATTCCAAAGGGGCGTTACCCGTTAGCCTTCGCCTTCCTCGAAATCGACCCCGCTTGGGTCGACGTGAATGTTCATCCCGCGAAGCGTGAGGTGCGTTTCCGTGATGAAGCCCGCGTCCGCGGTTTCCTCATCCAGTCTGTCCTCTCAGTGCTCCTGACTCGGGTCGACGATGGGTTGCCCACGACGACGATACCGGCAATCACGCCGACCCTCGTACCGTCGTTCGTTGCCCCAACGGCTACCTCCGGCACTGCTCCTCTGGCCGTCCCCTCGCCAACGTCGACATATGTACCGCCCGTTTCCGCCCCGCTGGCTTCCGCTCCGGCCTCCAGCAGTTCGCTGCGTCTGAGTTGGCGTCTGCTCGCGCGTCTGCGCGAAGAGCGGGCGGTCTTCGAGACCCCGACGGGCCTGGCTATCTTGGATATTGGCGCTGCCCACCAACGCGTACTCTACGAAGATATCCTCCGCCAGTTTTCGGAACGTAAACCCGTCAGCCAGCCCTTGCTGGTGCCCTTGACCATCGAGCTCGAACCTTTGCCCGCAGCGGTGCTGAAAGAGCGCATGGGGTTATTACAGAATGCCGGTTTTGATTTCGAGGAATACGGACGGAATTTCTGGCGGGTGGGCGCGTTGCCAGTCTGGCTGGACCCGGCGGATGCGTTGGGCTTCTTACGCGACCTACTCGCGGAGATGGCGCGCCGTGAAGGCGACTTTGGCCGTCCGGCCTTGGCCTACGACGCCTTAGCGCGGATGGCGGTCAATAAGGCCCGTCGCAAGGGTGATGCCATGGCCGATGGCGAGCTCCTCGAACTTGTGCAGGCGCTGTTCCGGACCGCCCAGCCAGGAACGGACCCGAAGGGTCGCCGGACGTTTGTGGAGTGGACGGATGCGACCTCGGTCGGCGTTTCAGCTGATCAGCGGTGCCCGCCTTTACGGCGTTGTTTGGCAGGGGCCGGCTTGCCCGTCCGCAGCGCTTCAATCTGGTCGCGCAACATCGCTGCTTTCTCGAACTGAAGTTCATCCGCGGCCTCTAACATCTCCGTCTCGAGGTCAGCCAGGACTCGGGCGACATCGCGGTCATCGGTGCCTTCGGCCACCGCGAGCAGTGCTTCTTCTTCGTCGACGAGGCTTTCCTCAATCGCCCGGACCGTGCTCTTGGGCGTGATGCCATGCTTGTCGTTGTAGGCCTGCTGGCGCTTGCGCCGGTCGCCGCAGATGGTCAGCGCGCGCGTCAGTGACTTCGTCATCACGTCGGCGTAGAGCAGGACCTTCCCGTCCACGTGACGGGCGGCGCGGCCAGAGGTCTGGATGAGGCTCGTCTCGCTACGCAAGAAGCCTTCCTTATCCGCGTCGAGGATACCCACCAAGGCCACTTCAGGTAAGTCGAGGCCTTCGCGGAGCAGGTTAACGCCGACGAGGACGTCGAACTTGCCCGCCCGCAGGCGGCGCAGAATCTCCACGCGCTCGATGGCGTCGATATCGGAGTGGAGGTATTCAACCTTCAGCCCGTGCTCACGCATGAAGTGCGAAAGGTCTTCGGACATCCGCTTCGTGAGTGTGGTGACCAAGGTGCGCCAGCCGAGTGCGGCTACCCGCTTGGCTTCACCGATGATATCCTCCACCTGACCCCGAATCGGCCGGACCTCCATGACAGGGTCGAGCAAGCCGGTCGGGCGGATGACCTGCTCGGCGATGACGGTGGAGACTTTATACTCATACGGCGCGGGCGTGGCCGAGACGTAGACCGTCTGGCCAGAAATCGTATCAAACTCCTCGGGCCGTAACGGACGGTTTTCCATGGCCGACGGTAGGCGGAAACCGAAGTCGACCAGCTTCTCTTTGCGTGCCCGGTCACCGTGGTACATCCCGCCGATTTGCGAGACCGAGACGTGGCTTTCGTCGATGAAGATCAGTCGGTCGTCTGGGAAGAAGTCTAGAAGGCAGTGCGGGCGCTCGCCCGGCCGACGGCCCGCCATATGCATGGAGTAATTCTCAATGCCTGAGCAAAAGCCCGTCTCCCGCAGCATTTCGAGGTCGTGCTCGACCCGCATGCGGATGCGCTGGGCTTCGATGAGTCGGTTGGACTTT
>BGOK01000022.1 GCA_003569205.1 Verrucomicrobiota bacterium
CCGCGATCGTCGCGGCGATAGCCAAGCCGTAGTAGCTATTGCCGACCGTCCGGCGGGAAGTCGCCACTGACAGGATGACGAAGGCCAGGAGGAAGGTGCCTAAGAGCTCCGCCATCGTCCCAGGTAGCCAGCCCTCCAAGACCGGCTCCTTGAGGGCGCTCAAGATGTGTTCGCTATTCTCTTCCGAGTGACCGAGGAACAGACCCGCAAAGACCGCCGCCCCGAGGGCGGCCACCAACTGTACCGCTACATAGGCCGAGCCGGCCGTCCACGCCTGTCGGCGTCGGACGCAGAAGGCTAAGGTCACGGCGGGGTTATAATGTGCCTGGGAGACCGGGCCACCCACATAGATGAGCGCCAGCAGCAGGGCCCCGATGATGAAAGGGGCGAGCGGGCCTTGGACGAGTGCACAAGCCAGACAAAGGAAGAAAGTCGCAAGGCCTTCGATCAGGAGCTTCGGGCGCATGGGTCCAATCTTGCGAACCGCCGGGCTACCTCAAGCCCGGACTACTTCCCTTTCTGTGCGAGCCAGTTTTCGGAGAACTCCGCCATCTGTTCGAACGCGGGCAAGCGATTAGTCCGCCGGCGCATCTCCTTGGCGGCTTCCTCCTGTTGGACGAAAAGCTCCTTCATCGTCTCATAGAGCGGGGTCTTCTTGTTCTTGTTGTCGACCAACCAGAAGCCGACCTGCTGGCCATCGACGACCTCATTATTATAGACCTGCCAGTAAAGGACGAGCGGTGGGCGCCACGACAGGAACTTCGTGAAGATCTCGCGATTCTTCTGCTCGTGGACCTTGCCGTCGCTGCCGCAGGCGGTCCAAGACAAGCCACACTCGCCGATGAAGACGCGCTTGGCGGGCAGGTTGGCTTTGGGCGGCAGCTGCCCGTTGAGCCAATCTAAAGTCTTGGTGACCTCGGCGGCCGGCAGGAGTTGGCAATCGTAGGCGGCGTAGGAGAGGAAATCGACGTTCAGTTTCGGTACGACGAGATTAGCCATCCGTTTCTTGCCACCGACCATGGCGTCGCGGACGCGGTTCACCTCGGCGTAGGTGTAGACGCGGCAGCGGGTATACGGCACTTCCGCCCGGGCATCGTCGACCGCTTCCTGCCGAACGTTAAGCCACTCGACCATCGCGGCGGCCGCGGCGGGATTGACGTCGGCCTGCGTACTCCGGTCGGGTAAAAGGTACCAATCGCCCTCCCAATGCCCGATGAAGAAGGTCTTGCCCGTCGTGTCGCGGCGCGTGAGCAGGTCCTTGGTAAACGCATACGTGGCATTATATTCGCGGCGGCGCATCTCGGGGGTGAACCCCTTGCTCCAATCCCCATTGGAGCGGAACCACACTAAGTAGTGCGTGAAAGGCATCGCGATGAGCTGGTTAAACTGCGGCCCGGGCGGGACCTGAACCTTGAGAATACGGGAGCCGAGATTCTGCACGACCATGGCGCCTTCCACGACCGGATCTTCCTTCGTAAACTTGTAAGCCGGGCCAATCACCTGCGTGCCTAACACCTGCGGGAACGCATCCGGCAACTCGGGCACTTGCGGCAGGGGCGTCGTCGTGATTAGCCGGCCGGGATCTTTCTTTTGCGCTTCGGCGACCAAAGGAACGAAGAGGAGTAACCCTAGGAGGAGACGGGAGAAAAATTTCATGGAAAGGACCTTACGGGGCAATCCTTGCAGTATCGTTTACCTGTGAACTTCCTCAAGCCCGTTCCCACTCCACCTATGAAACTCACCTCCCTCCTCCTGGTGGCCGGCCTCACGGTCGCCACCCTCCCCTCCCCGCTCCTCGCCGCCAAGGCCAGCCCGCCAGCGCCCGAGCGCACCACCGAAGTCGAGCTGACCACCGCGGCCGACCCCGAACAGGCCAAACTGAGCGCCGCCAAGCGCAAGGTCCTCGAACTACCAGAAATCGCGAGCGCACAGCAACAGGCCAAGGCCGACCGAGCCCTTGCCGCGAAGGCCTCGGCGGAGTATAAACACGCCCGCACCAAGTCCGCGGAATCCGAAATGGCTTACCGCAAGGCCTTCGACGAAACCCTGGCGAAACAAGATCCCGAAGCGGCCGGTATCCAAAAAAGCAGCGCGATGCCTTCCGCGAAAAAATGCTCAAAGCCCGCACGGAAAAGAAGGCGAGCACCGGTAAGTCCGCCGCCAACCCAGACGCCGCCACCGACAGCGACCCAGAGCGGAGCGAAAGGTAAACCCGCAGTGCGCGCACGCTAGGCCCACCAACCGGTGGGCCTATTTTTTGAGGGCCGCCGCAAACGCGGCCCAGATTTCTTCAATCGGCTCTAGTCCAACGGAAACGCGCAAGAGATCCGGATCGAGGCCAGCCCGGCGGAGGCCTTCGCGTCCTTCCGGCGTCGTAACTTCCGAGAAATGCGCGAGCCAGAGGAAGGGGGCCGCCAAAGTAAATTCGAGGCCGAAGCTCGGGCCCTTCACGACCTGCAGGCGATCATAGACGGTCCGGAGGTCGGCTTTGAGTTCGAGCGTAATCAAGGCACCCGATCCCGCACCCGGTCTTAACATGGCTTGATAGTTTTTCGCTGTGGTCGTGGTCAGCGCGGTGCGCACGCGACTCACCGCCGGGTGTTGGGCCAGCCGTTGCGCAAGCTCGGTCGCCTGCTGTGAAAGTCGCGCGGTAACCGCGGGCATCTTCACAATCTGCTGGGCCAGCGCAATCGCATCATCCGCATAGGGCGCATCGATGTACGCCCGGGCGCTTTGCAGCAAAGCTTCGGCGTCTGGTCGCGCCGGGTTGACGACGAGAACGCCGGCCATGACGTCGCCGGAGCTAGCGGCATATTTGGTGAGGCTGGAGCACACGATGTCCGCGGACGGCAACACATCAACCGAAGCTAAACCGACGGAACTGGGGTCGAGGACTAACTTGGCCCCGTACTGATCGCAGAGGCGGCGCAACGCATAGACATCGGCCGTCTCGAGTTGGGGGTTGTTGGGGATTTCCGTGAAGACGCCGGCGACATCCCCTTGGGCCAGTAAACGCTCGACGGCACCGAGGTCGGTCACCTCGGGCACAAACACGTGCTGGGTATCGGTCGCCTTTTCGAAGAGCCGCTTGGAATCGACGTAGAGCCATCCTAATTGAATCCACACCCGCTTGCCGCGCGGACGTTGCACATCGTTCACGGCGGCGATGCCAGCGGCAACGGCGTTCATGCCGGCTAAAGCGACCAGGATATCAGCGGGCTTAACGGACGCTAGATAAGGGGATAGCGCGGAACGGACTTGCTCCAGCGCTCGCACGGTCTCCGCCGGATCTGCCGAGCGTCCAGCCAAGTGTGCCTCTGCTTGGCGCGACGAAATCAGGGCGCCGGTGTGCTGCACAAATTTAGCGAACGGTTCGGAGGCTGGACCTTCGGGGAAGGAAATCAGGACCCAATCACCCACCGCGTCGATGTGCGCGTCTGTGACGTGCGTCCACGCAAGGATACGGTCAGCGGCCCGCCGCGATGCCAATGGAAAGAGTGACCCCGTGCGCCCGAACTGTTGAGCGACTTGTTGAGCGGCCTGCGACACTAAGACGTTGCGGACGAAACGCGGGTAGCCAGCCTTGATGTGCTGCCATGTCGCTGGCTCGCGGCGTTCATAGCCTTCGACATCGGCCAGGGTCGGCAAGGAGACTACCGTGCCATGCGGCGAGGCCGGCAAGGTTGCTCCTAATGGCGGACAAAGCGGCACAGCTCAGAGACCTTCGGGGCCGGTTTCATTCTGGAGAATCTGGTCGAGCGTCTGCCGGCGGCGAACGAGCCGGAATTGTTCGCCCGGCTGCAGAAGTACTTCGGGTGCTTCTGGGAACGAGTTGTAGTTCTTCGTGCTCATGCCGGCACAATACGCCCCGCACCTCCGATAACGACGAGGTCGCCCGCGACCGCTTCGGGCAACGCGCGCGTCGCCAAGGTTTCGGGTTCGCCGGGAGCGCAGCTGATGAGATCGCCCGATTCACAGCAATGGCCGACGACGACGTAGTCGCGCATCCGGCCCGTCGGGTTCGCCGAATATAAATACACTGGGTGCTGCGAGCCGTAGAGCGAAGGGCGTAAAATTTCCGTCATGCCTGAATCTAGCTTCAAGAATTCACGGGCTCCCGTGGACACCACATCCTGCACGCGACATAGCACCGCGCCCGCATTGGCGACGAGGAAAGTGCCCGGCTCGATCTCGAGGCGGAGGGGGCGGCCATGGGCAGCGGCGAATTTTTCGAAAGCCTGCTTCACGGGGGCGCCCACGATTTGCGGGTCGGTGCCCTTCTCCGTCGCGACGCGCGCGACCTTATAGCCGCCGCCGAGGTTGAGGGTGACGACGTCCGGGAAGCGCAAGACGAGCGCGAGGCTGGCCGCGGAAACTTCCTGCCACACGACGGGGTCGCTGCCCGAGCCGATGTGCGTGTGGATGCGGACGACCTTGAGCTGATACTTCGTCACGATCGCCTGAGCTTGGTCGGCCCATTCATGCCAGATACCAAAAGAGGAATCCGGGCCGCCGACGTTCGTCTTCCCCGTCCCACCAGAGCCACGCCCGGGATTAAAACGGAGACCCACCTGCTGGCCGGGCATCGCTTGGCCGATGCGCTCCAACTGGAGGAGCGAGCAAGCGTTCACCTGGATGCCCAAGCGGAGGAGGTCCGCAAAATCAAACGGCAGCTCCTGCGACGAGAGGGAGATGCGTTCGGCGGGGACGCCCGCCTGGATGGCGCGACGGACTTCATACCCGGAGCTGGCATCTAAGTGCAGGCCTTGGGCGGCGAAGAGCCGGAGAACCGAGGCGTTCGGGCAGGCCTTCATGGCGAAGCGGACCGTTAGGCCAAAGGCATTCGGGAAGGCCAGCATCGCGGCGGCTTGGGCCTCGAGGGTGGCCTGGTCGTAGACGTAGCAAGGCGTGCCATGGGCGGTAGCGATGGCCGCGGCGGCGGCGGGAGAGAGGAAACGATGGGTTCCACAGGAGTGATGGGCGAACTTTGCCATTACCCCCCCACCCTTCCAGCCTTTCAACGCTGATGACACCGCTTGCCTCCCCTGCCCCGCCCCCTTGGGATGACCCGACCGCATGTCCAACTCCGAGACATCGTCGCCGCCGCCACGCCCACCGGACGCTCCGCCCTTGCGGTCATCCGTATTGATGGCCCCTTGGCGGCGACCATTGCCTGCGCAGCCTTCGGCCGTAGCACCGCCCCCGCCGCTCGCCGCGCGACGACGGCGGTCTGGCGTGACCTCGCGGGTAACGCCATCGATCAAGTGGTCGCCGTGCTGGCCGTGGCACCGCATTCCTTTACCGGCGGCGACTCCTTGGAAGTCACGTGTCACGGCAATCCCCTCCTCGTCCGTCGGCTGGTCGAAGATTGCCTCGCGCGTGGTTGTCGCGCGGCCGAGCCCGGTGAGTTCTCGCGGCGGGCTTTCCTCGCCGGCAAACTCGACCTCACCCAAGCGGAAGCGATTGCCGATTTGATTCACGCCAGCTCCGAGCGGGCGCTCGCTTCGGCCCGCCGCCAACTCGCAGGCGAATTGGGTCGGCATGTCGCCGCGTGGAGTGACCGCCTCCTCGCGGCGCTCGCAACGCTGGAAGCGCACATCGATTTCCCCGAAGAAGACCTGCCGACCGAGGACCCCAATGGGCCCTTGCAAACATTGGCTAAGATTGAGTCAGAACTTTCTGGATACGCTCAAACGGCCCGCCATGCAGCCGCGCTGCGGGACGGCCTTCGCGTCGCCGTAGTCGGCGCACCGAACGCGGGGAAATCGAGTTTGCTGAACGCGCTGAGTGGTTCCGCGCGGGCGCTCGTGAGTGCGGAACCAGGCACCACGCGCGACTTCCTGGAAGCGCCCATCGCGGGGCTCCCCCTCGCGGTCACCGCGGTGGACACCGCTGGCCTCCGCGGGGGTGGCTCCGCCTTGGAACAGGCCGGCATGGAGCGCTCACTTGAACAAGCGCGCGCCGCCCACTTTCTTCTGCTCGTGGTCGATCGGTCCGCGCCGCCGCCGACGTTGCCCGCGGAACTCAAGGCGTTGCTTGAGCCAACGCGCACCCTCGTCATCGCCAACAAGTCGGATCTCCCCGCACATCCCGCGCACGCTTCTTGGCAGCCAGAACTAACGAAGATTCCCACCTGCCTCTTAGATGGTCGGGACGCCGAAGCCCTCCGCGACCAGCTGGGCCAAATCTTGGTCGACCGCGAAGTCGCCCCAGGAGCCGAAGACCTCGTCGTCGGGGTCCGCCATGCGGACGCCCTCCTCCGGGCGGCCGCGGCGTTAAAGGTGGCCCGGGAGCACCTGGCACCCCCCGCCCAGACTGAATTGGCCGCTTCTCGCTGCCGGGAGGCCTTGGACGCCCTCGGGGAGATTGTCGGGCGAATTGATAATGAGCGTATGCTGGACAAGCTCTTTGCTTCCTTCTGCATAGGGAAGTGATTCCCTCCGCTAGGAGGGAAGCCTCCTATGCGACCGCCCAAAGAAATCCGCCTCGGCCCCTCTCGGCCCTACGACGTCATTGTCTGCGGGGCGGGCCATGCGGGCGTCGAGGCCGCCCTCGCCGCGGCTCGCATGGGGGTTGAGGTCCTCTTACTCAGCGGAAACATCGACACCATCGCCCAGATGAGCTGCAACCCTGCCATCGGGGGACAGGCCAAGGGGCACATCGTCCGCGAGATCGACGCCCTCGGCGGTGAGATGGGCCTGACCGCCGATACGACCGGTATCCAGTTCCGCCTGCTGAACTCCTCCAAAGGTCCTGCCGTCCAAGCCCCGCGGGCGCAATGCGACAAGAAGGCGTACCAGTTCCGGATGAAGCACCTCTGCGAACTTCAACCCGGGCTAACCATCTTCCAGTCCATGGTCACCGGCCTCATCTTTGAGCACGGGGCCGTGGTCGGGGTGAACACTAACCTCGACCTAGCCTTCTACGGTAAAACCGTCGTGGTCACGACGGGCACTTTTCTGCGCGGCTTGATGCACATCGGGAATAATAAAACGGAAGGCGGTCGCTTGGGTGATTTTAGTGCTAAGTCGTTGTCTAGCAGTTTTTTAGACGCTGGAATTGAGCTGCAGCGCCTGAAGACCGGCACCCCTCCGCGCATCCTCGGCTCGTCCATTGATTTTAGCCAATGCGAAGAGCAAGCCGGCGACCTCTCCCCCACCCTTTTTGCCTTCCATGATACCCGGCAAGAAGCCGACATGTTCCACGTGGAACAACGGGGTGAGCGCCTCCCTGGATGGGCTCCGGGCAGCGATCAAGTCTCCTGCTGGATGACCGAGGCCTCGGGGGCAACTGGCAAGATCGTCCACGATAACCTCCACCGCTCTCCTCTCTATGGCGGAGAGATTAAAGGCGTTGGCCCGCGCTACTGCCCCTCGATTGAAGATAAGTTTGTGAAGTTCTCGGAGAAGGACTCCCACAAGCTATTCCTGGAACCCGAGGGCCGGAATACGGATGAGTGGTATATCAATGGGCTCTCCACCTCCCTGCCCTTTGATATTCAGCTCGAGATGCTCCATTCCATCCCGGGGCTAGAGAAAGCCGTTATGCTCCGGCCGGCCTATGCCGTGGAATACGATTTTGCCCCACCGACCCAACTCTACCCCACCCTCGAATCCAAGAAAGTCGAAGGCCTCTTCTTCGCTGGGCAGATCAATGGGACCTCGGGCTACGAAGAAGCCGCCGCTCAAGGGCTGGTCGCTGGGGTTAACGCCGCCTGTAGGGTCCAAGGCCTGACTCCGATGGTCATTGGGCGCGACGAGGCCTATATTGGGGTCCTCATCGATGACTTGGTATCTAAAGGCACCCAAGAGCCTTACCGCATGTTCACGAGCCGGGCCGAATACCGCCTTTTATTCAACCACGGCAGCGCTGAACTCCGCCTGAGGTCCAAAATTGCAGATTACGGCCTCGTCCCGGCTGCTCGTTTAGCCCGAATTGAATCCAAGGCCGCCCAAGTCGCACATTGGACCGAATACCTGGAGAAAATTGCCATTAGTGGCGGGTTGGCGGGCGATGTACTCCGAAGAAATGTTGAAGGCGTGCCGGCGGACCTGCCGCCGAGCTTCCTGGCAGAAACCCCCGAGGTCCAAGCCGAAGTCATGTATCGCGTCAAATACCGAGGTTACTTGGATCGCGAACGCCGATCCGCCCGCAAGCTCCACGACCTTGAATCCTTTAAGGTGCCGGCAAACTTTGACTTCCTAAAGGCCTATGGACTGCGGATTGAGGCGCGTCAGAAGCTCCAGGCCATTCAGCCGCAGACCCTCGGCCAAGCGAGCCGGATCAGTGGCGTGAACCCAGCGGACATCTCTTTGTTGATGGTCTTATTTAGAGCGCAGAAGAGTGCGTAAGGGCAGGGCGGGGTGGCGATGTTCTACGTGGAACAGTGCCCATGTAACACTTGTGCCTTAGGCGTGAAACAATCAGGTGGCGATATGTGTTAAGTATATAATCATCATACGTTTATGTACATTAAAACTATCCGTAACCCAATCTCCTTAATTGACACCTAAATCTGGCGCTCGTGGCGATACCGTCGTTATTTGTATCTATGGCCACTCAAGACGCTGAACACCTCAAACGCATCCTCGTCGTAGACGATGAGACGGATGTCACCGAGCTCTTGGATTATAAATTCCGCCAAGCCGGATACTCAGTACGCAGTTTAAACGATCCGCTCCGGGCCATCGGCCTCGCCCGCGACTTCCGCCCCGACCTCATCATCTTAGATGTCATGATGCCCGAACTCACCGGCGTGCAGTTGCTGCGCATGGTTCGAGCGGATGCCTTACTACAAGACACCCCTGTTATTTTTCTGACCGCGAAAGGGGAGACCGCCGACAAAGTGCGCGGCCTGGAGTCCGGCGCCGACGACTACGTCACCAAGCCGTTTGACGTGCGTGAACTCATGCTCCGGGCGCAGGCCTTGCTCCGCCGCGCTAAATCCGCCGCGGCCAAGCCCTCAACCCGGCTCGCCGCAGGAGCACTGCTACTCGATATCGAACGGCATGAGGTCACCGCCGCCGGGAAGCCCCTCGAATTAACGGCCACAGAATTCAAGTTACTACGCCTGCTCTTAGAGCGTAAAGGCCGCGTACAGTCCCGGGAAGAACTCCTCTCGGATGTCTGGAATTATTCGCCCGACTTAGAAACGCGCACGGTCGATACGCACGTCCGCCGTCTCCGCGAAAAACTCGGGCCCTCGGGTGATGTTATCGAAACGGTCCGCGGAGTCGGCTATCGCGTAACGGGATGAGTGCTTTGCACTCGCTCCGGACGACGACCACTCGCACGCTCTGAGGTCGATGAGCTGGCTACCTTGGATGATACTCGCCATCGGGCTTGGCCTGGTTGGCTGGTGCGTCGCCGAACTAGGACACTGCCTCCGTTGGTGCCGACGCTCGCTGCTGAGTGGAGGAATGGGGGTAAGGCCGCAGGGCTGGTTAATCCGTTGGCTCTCGCTAGATGATCTCTTTACAGCGATCGAAGGACGCAAGTTAACCGAAGAGGAAATTCGTTCAGCAGCCGCCAAGCGCGTGGATGCGCTCTTAGCCCCCCTGACGGACGCCGTGCTCGTGGTCGACGCCCAAGACCGCCTCCGCTTGGTGAATCCTGCTGCGAACGCTTTGTTTGGCTTATCCGACGCTGAACTGGGCGGATCCATCGTGCCATTGGTGCGCAGCGCGGATTTCATCGAACTGATTCGGCAAGTGCGCCGCGAGGGCAGGGCGGGGGAGACGATCTTACTACACCGAGCGCCACTCGCCGACGCCTGGATCCAAGCCGCCGGGGCTCGTACCGATCCCGAAGCCTTTGGCGAAGGCGCGGTCATCTTTGTCTTAGCCGAAGTGACCGCGCTGAAACGGCTCCAAGCAATGGAACGTGATTTTGTCACGAACGTCTCGCACGATCTCCGCACACCGGTGACGATTCTCCGTGGCTATGCGGAAACCCTGGCCGACGATCAAGCGACGATGACGCCGGAAGACCGGGCCCGGTTTATCCAAAAAATTGTTTCCTCCGTCGGGCGCCTACAGGGACTCGTCGAAGGCTTACTCTCCTTAGCTAGCTTGGAAAGCTCCCATGACCTCATGCGACGCGAGCGGGGTGCACTGCATCGCGCGTGCCGCGAAGTCGCCGAAGAGCTCAGCCCACGTTGCCGAGCGGCCAAGGTCACCATTGAGCTCGACCTCCGGGCGGAGGAGAGTGCCGCGGCTGATCCCGTGCAAGCCCGTCGGCTCGTCCAGAACCTCATCGAGAACGCACTCGCGCACGCCGCGGGCGCCACGCACATCCTGATTCGTACCTCGCATGTGCCTGGCGGCGTCGCCCTAGAAATTCAGGACGATGGGGCAGGCGTCGCCGCCGTCGATCTCCCGCGACTCTTCGACCGGTTCTACCGCACGGACAAATCACGTCGAGCGGGTGGGAGCGGCCTGGGCCTGAGTATCGTCCGACAGGTCGCCGAACTTCACGGCGGGTCAGTGACGGCGGATAACGTCCGTCCGAAGGGCTTGCGGGTGACGGTGACCCTGCCAGTTGCCGCCTAAAACAAGAAACCCACCGGTTAGGGTGGGTTAAAGTGGAGCGCGCGACTGGACTTGAACCAGCAACAGCCACCTTGGCAAGGTGGTACTCTACCATTGAGCTACGCGCGCTTTCGGAGAGTGAGCAGACCAATCTGCTTAACGGCTGTCAAGCCTTTGGGCTAAACGCTCGCGGATGGCCTTGGGGGCAGGGTAGAGGCCTAAAGAGCGAATCTGTTCGGCAGCGGCCTCAGAAAATAGCCATTTCAGGGCATCTTTATGGACCGCGTGCTTATCTGTCCGGACATACAGATACAGGGGAAGGCGCAAAGGGTAGTCCCCATTGTAGATATTCATCTCGTCCGGGGAATAGGCGGTAGCCGATTTACCCGGGCGGCCATCGGACACCTGGAGCAAGCGGCCCTCGGAGCCTACGGGAAGGGCAGGGGCGAGGGCCAAGGTCGCCGGTCGGGTGGCCAGGCTTTGACCGACGGGAGCCCAGTCCATGACCATATTCACTTCCTGGCGGAAGGGCTGCTGGCCCAAGGGCATCCCCTGGATGAGTTCACGGGCAAAAGCCCCATGGGGAGCGTAAAGATAGGTGAGGATTGATTCCGAGAGATTCCCCCCAGCGAGGTCGTTCCAGTTCACGTAATAAACCTTCGGGTCCTTGGCCAACAAACTGTTGAGGTCGGCGAAGCTTACCTGGTTCTGACGATTAGACTTATGGACAGCCACGACGACCGCGGCATTGGCCAAGAGGTACCGCTGCAGGGTCTGGCCGGCAGGCGCGGAGGGATCGGATTCGCCATCTTTTTGGAAGAGCAAAGCGACGGACGACCTACCATCCGCCAAACTCCGCCGGCCGGGGAGCGTGCCCGCAAAGTCGACCGAGGAGGCCGGAGCAGCCTGCCGGAGCCCCTCCGTCAGCACGGCCTTCAAAAGATCGGAGCCGGCGATGTCCGCACCGAGCACGGAGGTCGCCGCAACGGCGCAAACTAACCAAGCCTTAAGCATGCGGCGGCGGGCCGACTTCTAACTCGGGCCATTGTAAAAGTTTCCGGTGCAACGTTCGCCGCGAAATCCCCAGCAGCTCGGCGGCCTTCGTCCGATTGCCAGCGGCGGAAGCCAGGGCCTGCTTCAAGAGCACCTTCTCGTTTTGCTCCTTATCAAACATGCCCCCCGTGGCCGCTGGCAGGACGGGGCGGACGCTACCGCCGAGGCTAGTCGGCTGGGTGTAGCGCGCATCGAGATCAGCCGCGCCGACCATCTTACCTGCGCGGAGTACTGCCAGGTTCTCGCACGTGTTTCTTAGTTCACGAATATTACCAGGCCACGGGTAGCGGGCCAACACCGCCAAGGCATCGAAGGCCAAGCGCACCTCCGCCAAGTTATTCTCCGCCGCAAAGCGTTTTAGGTAATGCGCCAAAAGCAGGGGGATGTCATCCGACCGCTCCCGCAAGGGCGGCATCCGCAAAGGCACGACGGAAAGGCGGTAATAAAGGTCTTCGCGGAATTTACCTTCCTTCACCATCTGTAGTAAATCGCGATTCGTCGCACACACCAAGCGGAGGTCGAGGGCAATCGGCTTATGTGAACCGAGGCGTTCGACGCTGCGGGTTTCCAGAAAACGCAGTAGCTTTATCTGCGTCGTCGCGTCGATCTCGCCAATTTCGTCGAGGAAAAGCGTTCCGCCATCAGCGGACTCGAAACGGCCGACGCGGCGTTCCGTTGCTCCCGTGAAGGCACCTTTCTCGTGTCCGAAGAGCTCGCTCTCTAGGAGATTGGCTGGAATGGCCGCGCAATGGACCGCCATGAACGGGCCCTTGGCACGGTTACTCGCCTGATGAATCATCTGCGCGAACAGCTCTTTGCCCGTACCGGTCTCGCCGAGTAATAGCACGGTCGCGTTCGAGGTCGCCACCGAGCGGACCTGTTCGATGGAATGCTGCAAGGCAGCGGATGAGCCCACCACTTCACCCAGCGAGAACTTACGATCAAGGCGGGTCTTCAGCACGGTGACTTCCTTCTCGGTCGCCCGGGCCTTTAGTCCTCGCTCCAAGAGCAATTCAACCTGCCGGAGATCGACGGGCTTCTGCATGAACCAATAAGCGCCGCGGCTCATCGCTTGCACGGCCGTTTCCACGTCGCCGTAGGCAGTCATCATTAGGCACACGGGTTGCGGCGAAAGTTTGAGCGCCCGGTCGATCACCGCCATCCCGTCCTCGCCCGCCATCCGCAGGTCGGTCAGCACGGCGTCTGGGGGTACATCCTGCATGAGGCGCGCCGCTTCCGCGGCATCCTTCGCCACGAAGGTCTCATACTTATCCTCGAGCGCGGCGCGCAGGCCATCGCGTGTGTGCTTCTCGTCGTCAACAATCAGAACGGTCGGTTTCATGGGGTGCCCGTGGCGGGTCTTTGGGTGGCGCCCCAGACGCGGGCGGCCTTCTCGGTCAGCGCGGTGCGGGCGCGCGCGACTTCCGCTAAGCGTGCCTTTAAATTAGCGTTCGCCACGGCGGAGAGGTCATCGAGGTCGCACAGATAAGCCCCCTCGACGGAGCGCGCGGCCGCATCGAAATTACGCGGCACTCCGAGGTCGACGAGCAACAGTGGGCGGCCTTGGCGCCGTCGCGTGAAGACACGAATCGTTTCCGCATCAAGTAAGGCGCGTTCGACCGCGGCACAACCAATGACCACGTCATGGGCATGCGCTTGTTGTAGGGCGTCCGCGAGGGTGAGGGAGGACCCCGCAAATTCTTCGGCGAGGGCACGGGCATTATCGAAAGTGCGGGAGGCCACGGAGACCTGAGTAGCGCCGCGCGAGACGAGCGCCTGCACGACTTGGCGGCCGACCTCTCCTGTGCCGAGGACGAGGACGCGCGCATCGGCCAATTGTCCGAAGACCCGGCCCGCCAACTCCACGGCGATATTTCCCAAGCTGACCTGACCTTGCGCAATTCCCGTATGGGTGCGGGCCCAAGCGCCCGCCTGGAAAGCGCGCTGGAAGATACGATTCAACATCGGGCCTGTCATACCGCGGGCGAGCGCATCGGCGTAAGCGTCCTTGGCCTGGCCGGCGATTTCGGCTTCGCCGATCATCTGGGAATCCAAACCAGCGACGACCGCGAACAAATGCTCGACGGCCTGAAGGCCGGGAATCGGGCGCAGGTGCCGATCTAATTCCGTGGGCGCAACGCCCGTCGCTTGGATCAAGGCGGCGCGGGCATGCAGCGCGGCGGCTTCGTCGCCAATCGCATAGGCTTCCAACCGGTTACACGTTGCGAGGAGGACGACCTCGGCGAGGCCGGCCGCGCGGGCTGCCCGATAAAAAGCCTCCACCCCAGCCGGCGAGACGCTGAACGCCGCGCGGGCGTCGAGGCCGGCGGTGTGATGCGTGGCGCTCAACGCCACCAACGTGGTGGATGCGGCACTCATCGGGCGGTGGGCAAGGAAAGCCATAGCGCCAAGAGCGCCGGCAACAGAAGCCATAACGAGCCGCGCGCAAACGCGGCACCGCTGAGGGTGGAGCGCCGCTGGAGTACAAGCAGTATGGCCGCGAGGAGGAGCGTCGCAGCGGCCATGACAAGCTTCGGTAAATTAACCCACCCAGCGACACCGGTGAAGGCATCGACCGCACCAATAACCACGGATAACCCCAGCATCCAGACCGCGGCTCCCATCAGGTTGGCCCCAATCTTATTCATCGGTACTAAGGCCGGCAGTAAGCCATAGATACCGCCAAATTTCCGTTGGGCCAGGGCGCGGTCCTGCAAGAGGTAGGCGAGGGCATTGAGCGCTTGGGCGGCCAGGAGGCAGTAAGCCAAAATAGCGGCCGCAATATGAAGGAGAATCAACGGCTTCACCGAAGACGTAAACGCGTGGGTCTCTCCGCCGAGCCTACTCGCGGTAAACAGGCAAGCCATCGTGGCGGAGGAGATGACCCAAACGGGTAACCGGTGCTGGACGGCGAGGTCCAAGAAAATCGCTAAGCCCGCCAGCCCCCAGCTAATCGACTGGAGCATCCCTGCCGAAGAATCGACCGGGAAGGTATTCCGGCTGAGGCCGTCCGCAGCTAAGGAGATGGTCAAGAGAAGCCAGCCAACTCGAAGCAACCAGAGCCCACCCGCAGGGACGTTGCGCGAGGATGGGGTGGACTTCACCTGCCAATCCCAGGCTGCACTGGCCAAGAAGATGAAGGCGCAGACCATCCCCATAACCCCGAGGGGAAGGGGGAGGGCGGTATCTCCGGACGGAACGACCATGGGTCTAAAATAGAGTGAGGTGTGACATTTTGGCAACCCCCCAAAGTTAGGAAAATACCCCTGTTTACTTGCGAAACATGGGTCGGAGGCTATTTTCAGCAAATTATGGCCTACAACCCCTACGATCTGACCCAGCACCCCCCTCGCAGCCCTCGCTGTCGCCTCGGCGGCCTCGTTATCCTCCCCCGGATGTTAGACAAGGCTCGGGCCACCCTGGAGGGCAAGAACGGGGAATACACCTACAACTGCTCCCTCGACCAGAACGTCCTTAACTTCCTCGGCATAGATGCCGACGCCCTCAAGGCACAAGTCGCGAAGGGCCTTGGGGACGGCGAAATCCTAACCTGGATGTTGGCCAACGCCAAACACCCTCGGGTTGGCTACGAAATCGCTGCCTTTAGTGCCTTTCATGACCAACGCGCCCCCTCCGCCCCGGGTGGTCGGGAACGCCTTACCCATTACCAGTCGTCGACCCCAGCTGGGGCCAAGCGCGAAGACATCACCACCTGGTTCGACGTCCTGGACCTCGACGACCACCAAAGCTTCGGCGGGAAAGTCTAAGGCCCTGCTGTGGGTCAGCCGCGCAAAATCCTAATGGTCTGCATGGGCAACATCTGTCGGAGCCCGACGGCGGAAGTGGTCCTGCGCGACAAGGCCAAGTCCCGCGGTATCGAGCTGATCGTGGATTCCGTCGGCACCGAAAACTACCACATCGGCGACCCGCCGGACGCACGCTCCATTCACCATGCTCACCGCCGCGGCTACGACCTCACGGCCCTACGCGCCCGGCAAATCTCAGCCCAAGACTTTACGGAATTCGACGTTATCCTCGCCGCCGACGCGGTTAATCTTCACGCCATCACCCTTCGCTGTCCGGTCGAACACCAGTCCACGCTGGGTCTCTTCCTTGGCACAGAACCGTTACCCGATCCCTACTATGGCGAAGCAGCCGATTTTGAAAAAGTGCTCGATTTAGTCGAAAAACGCGTGGATTTCCTGCTCGCAAGCTGGTGGTGCTAAAAGAGTAAGGTTGCGGCTACGGCTTAAGCAAGGTTCGCTCCTCCATCGATGTACCAAGTGAATTTCAGTGACCAAGCGATCCGGGAGTTGGCCAAGTTGCCAACCCTGGAACAGTTGGACGTCGTGGAAGCCTTCTCCTCCCTCACCCCGGAAGACCTCTTGCGCGGAAGTTCCGAGCTCGGGACCGTCCGCCGTGGTGGGCACGTGTACCACCGCCTCCGCGTCGGCGAGTTCCGGATCTACTTCGAAGCCTCCGAAGAGTCGTTGGTCGCCAACTACGTTCTCCATCGCCACACCTTCGCTGACTTTGCCTTCCGCTCCCATCTCCCGTTCGCCGAAGACGAAGCCAGAATCGAACAAGAAGGCGGCTTTTGGAAGTACCTCGACGACCCAAAATCCTAAACGTGAGCTCCCCCCAACCACCCCGCTACAACTCTCCCGAAGAGGCGGCACGCATCTATCTCCTGCCTAATCTTTTCACGGCGGGAAACATGCTCTGTGGATTCCTCGCCATTAAGGAATGCATCGAAGCCCGCTTCACGACCGACGACCCAAACCTTTCTGCCAGTCACTACGTCTGGGCTGTCTGGTTCATTCTGTTCGCCTGTCTCTGCGACCTATTTGATGGCCGGGTAGCCCGTGCTACACACCGCGAATCTCTCTTTGGGGCCGAATTTGATTCCATCGCCGACACGGTGTCGTTCGGCGTGGCCCCGGCCTTAATGGCCTGTTTTCTTATCATCAACCCTGGAGTTAACGACGACATCAAGCTCGTCACCTGGCTCTTTGCCTTCATCTACCTACTCTGCGTTGGGGTGCGTCTGGCGCGTTTTAATGTCCTCACTAATCCCTTAATCCCAGGGAATGAAAAGCGCGCAGCTGGCGGAGATTTTGTGGGTCTCCCGTCACCGGCCGCCGCCGGGATGATGGCCTCGCTGGTCTTGGTGTTATCCAAAATAATGGTGACGTCTGGAGTCAAGCCAGAGGCCATAGCGTCGTGGTCCTGGACCCTCCTGCCACTGATGCTGATCATCTCCTACCTGATGGTCAGTAATGTACGCTTCCCCAGTTTCAAAAAGGTCGATTGGAATACCAAGACGCGCTCGCGGGGCTTTATCCTAATCATCATGTTGGCCGTGGCAGCTTATCGCTACCGGGAGTTCGCTCTACCGGCGGTCTTCCTTGGCTACATCTGCTGGGGGGTGGTCCGTCACTTTTTCCTACTCCGAAAAGGCGAGATAGACCCTGCTCCAGAAGATGAGGATGAAAACGAGCCTACGGTGTGAATAAGGGGTGAGGGAATCGGGCTTCTAAGCCCCTGTGAACAAAGTAATCCTTATTCGCAGGTTGGGCACAGGGACGCCAAAAGCACATCCCTCCTAATTTCAACACCTTGGGAAACTATCCACGCCCTTCCGAGACTTACGGTTACTACTGTATTTAATTAATCAGGTTATCTATTAATACAGTCCCCCGGAAGTGGGCATTGATTGGTTGCCACTGACCCCCCACAGCCTCAAATCTGTCTGCATCATGAAGTTCAAGGTAAACCGAAACCATTTTTTCAACGGCCTCTCCAGCGTCACCAACGTGGTGGGCAATCGGGCCACGATGCCGATTTTACAAAACGTCCTCATCGAAGCCGAGGGCGACACCGTCACCCTGACTACAACCAATCTCGATCTCGGTATTTGTTGTCGCATCAAGGCAACCGTGACCTCGCCAGGCCGCATCACTTTGCCGGTTAAGAAACTCGTGCCAATTATTCGGTCACTCTCGGGTGCCGAGACAGTCGTTGAGCTGACCGGAAAAGACCGCGTCAAAGTCACGTCAGGAAGTTCTGTATTCCAAATCGCTGGCCTGCCTGCAGATCAATTCCCACCGATTGCCAGTTTCACGGGACAGCCTACTATTTCAATCGAGCAGGAGGACTTAGGTTCCATGCTACGTAAAGTCAGCTACGCGCAATCGACGGACGAAAATCGCTACATTCTCAACGGCGTCTTCTTTGAATTTGCAGACGGGAAACTCACGGTTGTCGCGACCGACGGCCGTCGCCTCGCCAAGTGTGAACGTGCTTTGGAAGGCCCCGACAAGCCACTCTCCCTGATTTTACCTGCCCGCACCATCGCTGAATTACAGCGACTGCTCAAGGTGGGCGGCAAGGCACACGTTTCCCACAACGAGCGCCAGGTCGGCTTCACCATCGACATCCCGAAGAACGACGAAGGCCTCGTCGACCGTATCCAGCTCGTCTCCAAGGTCGTTGAAGGCAACTACCCGAACTACCGCCAGGTCATCCCCAAGGAAGCCGGCAGCAAGGTTCGCCTTGAGCGCGAAAAACTCTTGGATAGCGTCACGCGCGCCGCGCTGATGTGTGATGACCGCAATAACACCATCCGGCTGTCTGTTTCCAAGAAGAACCAGAACCTTGAAATCAGCGCGAAGTCTGATTCCGGTGAAGCCCATGAACCGATTGCGGTGAAGTACGATGGGCCCGACGTGAACATCGCTTTCAACCCGCAGTATGTCGTCGAACCCTTGAAAGCGGTGACCGAAGACGAGATAGATTTTGAATTCAAGGACGACATGTCCCCAGGCGTCATCCGCGGCCTCAAGGAAGATTTCCTCTGCGTGGTGATGCCGCAGCGGATCTCGTAAGGGCTTACAGCCCGGGGTCTTGGTAATCAGGTAACGCCTTTATCGCCGCGAGAATCCGTCGCGAGGCTTCCATCGTGCGACCTGCCACGCCTTCACCGGGATCGTAGTCAGCTGGCAGTAACGCCTTCCCGAAGCGGACGCGTACGCGGGCCCCGCCGGTGGGAAAGAAAGCCCCGCGGGGCAGGACGTCGCGGGCTCCGCGGATATGGATAGGCACCACGGGTACGCCCGACTTGCAGGCAAGTAAACCAGCGCCTGCCTTGGCTTCACCAATGATGCCATCGGCACTCCGGGTGCCTTCAGGGAAAATCATCAGGCCACGGCCTTGGGCCAGTGCGGCTAAGGCTGACCGAATCGCACCTATGTCGGCCTCGCCGCGATCGACCGGAATGCAGTGACAGTAACTTAAGACCGCTCCGAGAACGGGGTTATCGAAGAGTGAACGACGAGCGATGAAAGAGATCTCTCGCGGTAAGCACGAGCCAATCACCGGCGGGTCGAGCATGCTTTGGTGGTTGGATGCGAAGATGCAGGCCCCATTGGGGACGGTTTCCCAGCCTTCTACTTCGATGGTCGCAAAGACCTCCGCAAAGGCGCGGGCACCATGATACACCGCCTTATAGACGAGGTTGTGCGAAGTGAGAATCATGCGGGACGAGCCACACTTTGGACCAACGCTTTCACTTGGGCAACCACCGCTACGAGCGGGAGGTGCGTATTATCGATGCGCGTGGCGCCCTCCGGGCAAACCAGCGGGGCCGTGGCGCGGGTCGAATCCAATAAGTCGCGTTGTGCGACCGCATCGGTTTGCCCTTCCGCAGCCCGGCGTTGGGCCCGGGCCACTGGATCCGCTTGTAGAAAGACGCGAACCTCGGCTTGGGGGAGGACGACGGAACCGATATCGCGGCCTTCCATGATGACGCCGGCAAAGCCCGCGGCTTGGCCGAGCGCCACTTGCGAGCGCTGATAGGCTAGCAGAAAATTACGGACCGCCGGGAGCGCGGCGAATTTAGAAACCGCCGCATTGACGTCTTCGGAGCGGAGCGAGGCGTCGACTGGTCGGTGACCATCTAAGGTGACGACCGAAGAGATGCCGGAAATTTCCGAACCGAGGCGAAGGTGGGCTAAGGCCGGGAGGACCGAAGCAATGTCCTCCGCGCGCGCGCCCGCATCGAGGAGCGCTCGGGTGACCGCCCGGTAATGAGCTCCGGTATCCACGTGTAAGAGGCCGAGTTCATGAGCGACAACTTTAGCCGTACTGGATTTCCCGGAAGCCGCGCCACCATCGACGGCCACGGCGACGAACTTCGTGCGCAGGGCCTCGAGGGCTTGGAAGAACTTTGGGAAAGTCTTGCTCGTGCAGGCGGGGTCTTGAATGGCGATCCAGGGTCGCCCATCGCCCAACAGGTCATAAGAACCCAAGATCCCAAAACTCATCGCCATTCCGATGGTCTTCATACGTGTGAATCTCGACCGGACCTTTCACTTGCGCCGCCCGGAGGGCCTCGCGGGCTGGGTGGATGGTGAGGGCGAAAGTTTATCGTCGGAGCGGAGTTCCGCGGCGGAGGGTACGACCTTAACCCCGAGGCGTTCTAGTTCCGTCGCCATGGCGAGGACGCGTCGGTCTCTTGCTTCCGCGTGTGACCGATGTTGCGGATGGTCGTCGGCGAAGAAGCCAACGCGCGAGGGCGGCTAGGGTGAGGAAGTGATCGGAGAAATCGTTGAAATCAAAATCACCTCCGCGGAGGATCGTGCCAGGTTGGATGACCTAAGGCCGAACCTTGCGGGGTCAGCGTGGCGCCGCAGAGACAGCGACCTCAGCAAAAGCGGTTGTCCCCTTGGAGCCCGTTCTTCACGTACCCTTGCAGGCGGACGCCCCGCCCGCGCCCGTGAAGCGGGCAGGGTGATGAAGTAACTCGCGGCGGTAGCGTCTGGCTCGATCGCGTAGGTGCCTAGTGCCTGATAGAGCCAGGTTGCGGGCACCGCCATGCGCCGTTGGCCTCGCGGCTTAAAGGTAGGCCGCCGAATTGCGCACACATCTTTTCGGTCATCACCACGAAGGGTTCCGACACGGGTGGCGCACTTCATCCGGACGGAAGCGCCGGTGATAGTGGGAGGACCATCAACAAGGCCGACAAGAGTTGCGAAGAAGCCGAGGCATCCACGACTAATTCACCCAGGCGGCCCGACGGATGGAGCGTAAACGGGAAGTGTGTGGCGGGTTGCCCATCCGCGCGTAAGTCGCGGCAGCCTGCGCCTGTGAGGGCTTCCAACAAACCCGCCATGGGCCGGGCGCGCATGGCCTCGTCGCCATCCAGCTCATAAACCCCTGGGGCGCCAGGGCGAGAAAGGCTGTCAGAAAGCGGGCGGCGGTGCCGGCGTTACCGATATGGAGTTTGGCGTGGTTTTGGGAATCCGCCCACCTTGTCCGACGATACGAATAGTCTGCGCGTCTTCATCCGCGGTCACATCGAAACCGAGAGCGAGCAGCGCCGTAATGAGAATCCGGGTGTCGCGGCTAAAGAGCGCACCCGTGAGTACCGTTTCGCCATCAGCGAGAGCGGCGAGCAGGAGGGCACGATTAGTGATGCTCTCGATCCAGGTACTTGCGCGACGCCTCGGGCCGGCGTGCGAAAGGGCCTGATCGTTAGGGTAGGGCTCATACCTGGCGATCGAGGGATTGGCGGAGAACGCGGGCTTCGGCTAAGAGCTGGCGGACTTTTTCGGCGTCACCAGCCTCGAGGGCCTTGCGCAGCTGTGCCGTCGTTCTTCGGCGGCACGGAGGCCGGCGATGACATGAGGGGCATTAGCGAGGAGGATACCGACCCAAAGGTTTCTTCGCCCGCGGCGATACGCGTCGCGTCCGTCAAGCCGGCGGCCGGCCGTCGTTGGGTCAAAGCCCGGCAAACTCCCCACGGCTAACATCAAGGCCGAAGCACTGGCATGGGGAACGTGACTAATCGCCGCAACAATCTCATCATGCCGCTGGGCGGAGCATTCGACGGTGCGGCAACCGAGAGCCTGCCAGAGCGCATGGGTCCGCTGAACAGCCGCTAAGGATTCCTGCCCGTAGGTGTCACGAAACAGGACGGTTCACAACAGGTCTGCGTTGGCGTTAGCCGA
>BGOK01000023.1 GCA_003569205.1 Verrucomicrobiota bacterium
TTGCGGGTGACCTTGCCGGCCGAATATAGCGGGCGGATACTCTACGTGGTGGACGCCTTGGAGGAAGAAGCCTCGCCAGAGGGTGTGACCGTCCCGTCTGCCGACTCCATGCCGCTTGCCTTGGTCGCGGAAGTGATGCCAGAGGAGATGCCAGAAATGGCCCTGCCTACTTTGACGATCCCCGATATGTTCAAACCCCATGGAATATCGGTTTGAACGAGGCTTAAGCGGTTATCCGCCTTGCTTCCCGCCTTTAGGCCAATCTTCTGTTCTGCAGATGCAGGCCGAATCCTCCAGGCCGGAGCTTAGACTCCAAGGCACCGCTGCCGCCCCAGGCGTCGGGCCGGGGTCCAGCCTACCTGCTACTGCAGGGGATGGCTATCGTCGTCTGTCAGAAGGTACCCCGACGTTGAAGCCGAACTACGCCGTTTGACTTGGCCTTAGAGGCCACGCGTCAAGCGATTGCCAAGCTCCGGCAGGGAAGTCGCCCAGAGTTTGGGTGAATCAGAGGCCGCATCTTCGATGCGCACCTCCTCGTCCTCGACGACGTCGCGCTCATCGACGACGTGAGTAAGGAAGTTCGTTCCACCGGCTTCAACGTCGAGTTTTGCTTTCAGGAAGTCGTCCAGCGCTACATCGATATCTTTGAGCGCATGGAGGACGATTTCCTCCGTGAGCGTGCTTCTGATATCCGTGATGTCACCAGCCGCGTGATGCACCATCTGCTGGGGACGCGGCCGGCCCATGCGGCGATGGCTGCCGTCAAAGGTTGTTGTTGCCCGCGACCTCACGCCTTCGAGACCGCGGGTTTGCCGGAGGACGGTGTGTTGGCGTTCGTGACGGAAGAAGGCGGTCGTACGGGGACACTCGGCGATTATGGCTCGCTCGCTGGAGATCCCTGCCGTCGTCGGAGTTAAGGGCTTGATGGACGCTGTCCAGGAAGGCGATATCATCCTAGTCGATGGTGAGACGGGGGCGGTGGTCATTAATCCCACTGCTGCGACGTTAGAGGGCTATAGCGATCAAGAGCTCGCCATCCGCCGCCGCCGCGATCGCGTCATGCTCGAGATTGCCTTGCCTGACGTCACGAGTGACGGCGAAGGCTTTGCTTTGCAGGCTAATATCGGTGGCCCAGAGGACCTCGAAGACGCCCGTCTTTACTGTGCGCAAGCGTGGGCTTGTATCGCCACCGAAAACCTTTACTTACGCTTAGATGCCTGGCCGACGGAAGCCGAGCAATATGAAGAATACGCGGAGGTTGTTCGGGAGGCCCGTGGTCGGTTAGTGACCTTTCGTACCCTCGATTTAGGGGGCGATAAGCGCTTGGGCGACCTTAACGACGAAGCCAACCCTTTTCATGGGTTATCGCGCGATTCGGCTGTGCTTGGATCGCCCCGATGTCTTCCGTCCGCAGCTTCGTGCGATCCTGCGCGCCGCTGCGTTGGGTCCCGTGGCGGTGATGTTCCCGATGATTCCGGGATCGAGGAATTCCGTCGCGCGAAGGCCGTACTTGGGTCGGTTGCTACTGAGTTAGCCGCCGAAGGTATCGTGCCCACGGAGCGTATTCGTCTGGGTGCCATGATCGAGATTCCCTCGGTCGCGGCGGTGGCGGAGGACCTCGCACTCGAAGTCGACTTCTTCAGTGTGGGCACCAATGACCTCGTCCAATATCTTTGGCGGTCGACCGCGGTAACCCACGCATCTCGGCACTTTATGAGCCGGCGCATCCCGCCGTTGTGCGGACGCTAGAGCGTATCTTTAAGGCAGCCCGCCAGCACGGCGTCGCGGCGGCGGTCTGTGGAGAGTTGGCAGGCGACCCCCGTGTGGGCGCCTTTGTTAATCGGCCTCGGTGCGCATGAGCTGAGTATGGCGCCACCCGCGATTCCCGAGGTACGTTTTTGTGCTCCGACATTCGACCAAGGAGGAGTTGACGCAGTTGGCCCAACGCGCGTTAGCGTTGTCCGAGTGCACGGCCATCAAGGCCTTACTGGCCGACTATGCTGCGACGAAACTTAAGCTCCGCTAATGTCCTCTTTGCTTCCTGAACCTAACCCGCATATCGCGGCGATGGCGGCCTATACGCCAGGAGAGCAGCCCCAAGGGGCGGCTGGGTTAAGCTTAACACCAACGAGAATCCTTACCCGCCGAGCCCGCAGGCCTTGGCGGCGATTCGGGTGGTGGTGGCAGCGGAGGGGGCGGCACTGCGGCTTTATCCTTCGCCCGACGCTTCCCCTCTGCGCGAGGCTGCGGCCAAGTTGCACGCCTTCCCCGCCGCCGATATCTTGGCGGGTAATGGGTCGGATGATTTACTGAATATTTTAATCCGCGCCTATGCTGGTCCCGGTCGTCCGATTGGCATGCTGGATCCGAGCTACTCGTTGTATCCGGTGCTCGCCCGCGGCTCAGGGGGCAGCCGTGGTGAAGGTTCCGATTCGTGCTGACTTTAGTTTCGACGTTGAGGCTGTGGCCAAGTGCGGCGCCGCCATTTTCTTTCTTACTAATCCTAACGCCCCTTTGGGCGTGTCGTTCTCGCCAGCCAAAGTCTCCGAACTCGCGCGGGTATTCCCGTTTGCTCGTGGTCGATGAAGCCTATGCCGCGTTTGCGGACGCGGATTGTGCGGAACTGCCAAAGACGCACGCAAACGTTGTCGTCACGCGGACTTTCTCGAAGGGCCACGCGTTAGCGGGGCTGCGTGCTGGCTATGCGCTCGTTCCGCCGGGCTTAGCGACAATCCTGCATCGGGTGCGCGATAGCTACAACTTAGACCGCTTGGCGCAGGTCGGGGCGGCCGCGGCTTTAGCGGACACCGCTTGGTTACATGAGACCGTCGGTAAGGTCCGGTCCGAGCGCGCGCGGCTGACCAGCGGATTGGAGGCGCTCGGTTGGGCTGTGGTGCCGTCGTCGGGTAATTTCCTCCTCGCCACGCCGGCCTCGACCCAGCGTTCGGCTTCACCGGCGACGAGTGAGCATGCCTTTGCCTTCTTCCGGAACGCAAAATCTTGGTCCGCCGTTTTCCGAACCATCCTTTGACCGCGTCGGCTTTGCGCATCACCGTTGGGACTGCCGCCGAAATGGAGCCTTTCTCGCGGCGGCACAGGCTTGGTCCGAAGGGTGAGGTTGACATTCCCCTAGTGGGGAGGGATTTTTCTCGTATGAGCACCGGCGCCCCGCCAAGCCACTATCCGTCGCGACACGGCCGAGACTAAGATCACCCTTTCCGTCAACCTTGACGGCACGGGGTTTCCGAAATCTCGACGGGTATCGCTTTCTTTGACCACATGCTGACGCTCTTCAGCCGCCACGCCCTGATCGACCTTAAGGTCAAGGCCGACGGTGATACCGAAGTCGACTACCACCACACCGTCGAGGACGTCGGCATAGTCTTGGGTACCGCCATTAAGGAAGCCTTGGGCGACAAAGCGGGCATCCGACGTTATGGCTTCTTCATTCTGCCGATGGATGAGACCTTGGCGCGTGGCGCCGTGGACCTCTCCAATCGGGCGATGCTCGTCTACCAGGTCGAGATTTCCAATTACATGGTGAAGGACTTCAACATCGCCCTCGTGCGGGAGTTCTTCCAAGGCCTGGCTAATGCGTTGGCCTGCAACCTGCACCTGAAGCTCGAGTATGGCGAAGAGCCGCACCACATCGCAGAGGCTTTATTCAAGGTCTTCGCCCGGTCCATGCGCGCGGCCGTCGAAATCGATCCACGTCAGGGTGGTCGGGTTCCGAGCACTAAGGGTACGCTTGCCTGAACGTGGAAGCTGCTGGGACTAGCCGTCGCCCTCGGGTCGCCGTGATTGATTACGGCATGGGCAACTTGCGCAGCGTCAACCGTGCCTTGGTGGCCGCTGGGGCGGATGCTTACCTAGCCGCGACCCCCGCAAGCAGCCGAAGGCGCCGATGCGGTGGTTTTCCCAGGGCAGGGGGCCATGGCCGATTGTATGGCCTGTATCCGCCGCAATGACTTCGAAGTCTTCATTAAGGAGTGGATTGCCGCAGACCGACCCTTTCTGGGTATCTGCATGGGCCTGCAGGTCCTCTTTGAGCGCTCGGAGGAAGCCGCAGTGCCCGGTTTGGGCATCTTCCCTGGTGTTGTCACCCGTTTCCCTTCCACCCCGGCCTGCGCATTCCGCACATGGGTTGGAATGAAGCCATTTTTAAGGCCGAGAGCCCCCTGACGGCAGGCCTTAATGCCCAAGGGGAGCCCTTTTATTTCGTGCATAGCTACCGGGTCGTCCAGACCGACCCCGCCTTGGTTTGGTGCGAGACGGACTACGCGGGTCGCTTTGTGAGCGGTGTTCGCCGGGGGCGGGTGTTGGCCACCCAGTTCCACCCCGAGAAAAGTCAGGTCAAAGGCTTGCAACTGTACCGTAATTTTCTGACTTTGGCTGACCGCTGAGGCGTCAGGCTTGTGGCGGTATACCCCCGCCATGAGCACCAAAAACGCCATTCTCAAACTGGACGATAAGGAAATCGTCCTCCCCATCGTTGTCGGCACCGAGCACGAATGCGGCATCGACGTCCGCAAGCTGCGCGACGAAACGGGCTACATCACCTTTGACGACGGCTACGCCAACACGGGCGCCTGTGAGTCCAAGGTCACCTTTATCGACGGCGAGAAGGGCATCTTGCGCTACCGTGGTTACTCCATCGAAGAACTCGCCGAGAAGTCGACGTTCATCGAGACCGCTTACCTGTTGATTTACGGCGAACTCCCGACCGTCGCTCAGTTGAACACTTTCAAGGCCCGCATCCTTGATAACTCCCAAGTGCACGAAGGCCTGCGCATCGCCCTCAGTGGCTTCCCTGGCAATGCCCACCCGATGGCTGTCCTCTCGGCCACGTTGAACACGCTCGGTTGCTACTACCCTGATCTCGGCACCAACGAGCGCACCCATGACTTGGCTAAGTTCGACGCAACCGCAGCCGTACTCATGTCCAAGGTCCGCACCTTGGCCGCCTTGGCGCACCGCTCCAAGGAAGGCGAGCCACCCGTTTACCCGAAGCCAGGTCTCGATTACTGCTCCAACTTCCTTCACCTGCTTTTCTCGCAGCCTAACGCCGATTACGCCGTCCATCCAGAAATCGCCCGTGCGCTCGACCTAATCCTCCTCCTGCACGCCGATCACGAGCAGAACTGCTCCACCTCGACCGTGCGCATGGTCGCCTCTGGTGGTGCCAACCTCTTCCCGTCCGTTTCGGCAGGCGTGTGCGCCTTATGGGGTCCGCTTCATGGCGGCGCCAACCAAGCCGTCATCGAGATGCTCGAGGAAATCCACGCCTCGGGTGACGATGGCTCGAAGTTCATCGCCGACGCGAAAGACAAGACCAAGCAGGTCCGCTTGATGGGCTTTGGACACCGCGTTTACAAGAACTACGACCCGCGTGCCAAGATTATCAAGGCCCAGTGCGACAAGGTCCTCAAGGTTTTGGGTATCAACGACCCGCTCTTGGCCATCGCCATGCGCCTCGAAGACGCTGCGCTCAACGACCCCTATTTCAAGCAGCGCAACCTCTACCCGAACGTCGACTTCTACTCGGGCATCATTCTTAAGGCCATCGGTATCCCGACCGAGATGTTCACCGTCATTTTTGCCATCGGCCGCATGCCCGGCTGGATCTCGCATTGGAAGGAAATCGCGGAAACCCCGAAGCAGAAGATTCATCGCCCGCGCCAGATTTACGTCGGTTCGACCGAGCGCCAGTACGTCGGGATCGCCCAGCGCGGTTAAGCTTCGCTTTCAGTCCAAACAGGGGGAGGGCCGAACGTTTCCGTTCGGCCCTCCGTCTTTGAGTCATCCACTGTAAGCCGGATTCTGTCCTGGGTGGCTCTCGCCAGCCCTTGCGCATTCATTTCTCTGTCCTTGCGGACCCGCCTTGCGGCGGTGCGACAACCCGGAACCTTGGTGGGCGGCCTCGGGCGGTCCCTGTTTGTCTTGCACCGGATTGGGTTTACCATGCCTCCTTGGTCGCCCTCGGAGCGGTGGGCTCTTACCCCACCTTTTCACCCTTACCGTTTCCCTTGCGGGGACGGCGGTTTATTTTCTGTGGCACTGTCCGTCACGGTTTAACCCGTGCCCCGACTTGCGGCGGGAATCCTGCCCTATGGTGTCCGGACTTTCCTCGCGTCTTGCGACGTGCGAATGCGGATGGATGACTGTGCTAAGAGTCTGCCTTGTTTGCGTGGGGAAGGGAAGGCCAATCGCTGGTCCAACGGGTCCATAAAGTGGCCTTTCCTAATGTTTTAGGACTCGCCCGCGAAAATCAGCCCCGCATCCTGTCTTCACCCTACTCCCCATGAAGCTCCGTACTTGTTTCGCCGGCCTCTGCGCCCTGTTGCTTTCCTTCGTCACCCTGTCCGCCGCCGAAGAGCCGATCAAGGTCGCATGCATTGGCGATAGCATCACGCAGGGCGCCGGTGCCGACCGCGGTAAGAGCTACCCCGACCAGCTACAGGCCCTTCTCGGTGAGAAGTATAAAGTCGGTAACTTTGGCGTCAGCGGCCGGACGCTCCTGCAGAAGGGCGACAACCCTTACCGCAAGGAAAAGAAGTACCAGGAAGCGCTGAAGATGCTGCCGAACATCGTCATCATCATGCTCGGGACCAATGACACCAAACCGCAGAACTGGAAGCATGAGGCTGAGTTCGTCGGTGACTACCGTGACCTCATCAAGTCCTTCCAAGAGCTCCCCTCGAAGCCGAAGGTCTACGTCTGCCGTCCTTGTCCGGTGCCTGGTAAGGGTAACTTTGGGATTAACGAAGAGAACGTCCTGAAAATCATCGAACGCCTCGGGCCGCTGATTAAAGAGCTCGATTGTGGTATGATTGATATGCACGCGGCGCTCCTGGAAAAGGCGGCGATGCTGCCGGATCGCGTGCACCCGAATACCGCAGGGGCGGGCGAGATGGCCAAGGCCGCGGCCAAGGCCATCGCGTCCAAGTAAGCTTTAGACTTTCTTGGGGCCGACCTTCGCGAGGACCTCGCGGGCGGCGGCACTCAGGGCGCGCCAGCGTTCCCACGGGTGGGCGGAACCATGGGCGATGAGTCGGAGCGTGCTACGCCATTCGAGGATGGCGCGTTCGAGGTCGCCGGTGCCAGGTCCCCGTCCCTCGGCGTCGGGCAGCGGGAGTTTGCCATGCAGGACAAAGCCTCGGAGAACTTCGGCGCAGCCTTCCCCGAAACTCTCGGGCAGGCCGTCGCGCAAGTAGCCCTCGGCCGTGAGGGATTTAAAGGTCAGGCGGCAGCAAGCCCCGAGTCGGCTGCTGCTGCGCCCGCCCGCGGCGACCCGTTCACCGGCACGGAGTTCGGCCAAGTCCCAGGCGAGGTCGTGGACGTCATAACTTTCATCCTCGAGCGCGGCCGCGACGGCGAGGCCTTCGCCATGCTGAAACAGGGAGGCGATTTCACCGCGGCGGGTGGGGCGGGCAGCGGCATCAATGAGGCCTAACTTCAGCCAGAGTCGCCCAGCGCGGGCGGCTGAGATGTGGCCGCCGCCGAGGACCGTGCCGAGGTGGATATCTTCCTTTTGCACCGAGCGACGCAACGGGTTAATCAGCGGTTGTTCGTCGGCGTCAGGAATCACCCGCACATTAGCCTTCGAGTAATCCAAGCGAACCTGCACCGCATCACGGAGCACATAGAGTTCGCCGAAGGCTTGGCCCCCTTGGGTGAGTTTGGGCAGTAACGGCAGGATTTCTTTTTCGAGCGTCTCCAGTTTCCATTGGCGACGTGGCCCGCGCGGGCCTTCGAGTTTGAGGAGTGCTTTGCGCAACCAATCGGCGGGTTCCAGTCGGTCGGTCTCGCCCGTCTTCGGGAAGTGCGCCAGTGGCACGGCGCGCCCATGGCGGACGGAGCCATCCGCCATCGGCAGGCGACACGGCGTTCCGATAACTACCCCGCGGAGTGAATCCGGTTTCGTGAGTGCAGGGTGCCACTCGCCTTTGACCAAAATGAATGCCTCCGTGAGCGGTACGACCTTGGAAGGGCGGAGTCTTTGCCAGATGCCGTTGTGGCCGCACATCTCTTCGATTTCACGGATGACCACGGGCAGGGCAGGAGCAGTGACGACTTCGGGGAGCGTGAGCTGTTCCAAAGCGAGTTGCACCGGCTCACGGGTGAATAATGAGCCTGCTAATTTCTGTGCCGCCGCCTGCGGGTCGGGTGCCCGGTGCATCAGTGCGAGGAAGGCGGGCCAGTCGAGGCTCTCACCGCGTTTTAACTGGAGGGGCTTGGCCTCACCGAGCCGCGGCGAATCCCCCGACCAGAGTGCAAAGCCCTTCTCATCGAGCCCGCGTCGGCCCGCACGACCGAACATTTGGAGTAGCTCATCGGGGCGAACTTCTCGCTCGGCGTGATCCGTCGCGTACCGTCGGTCTGTCACGAGTACCGAGCGCAGCGAGAAGTTGATGCCCGCGGCGAGTCCCGTCGTGGCGACGACGACCTTGAGTCGGCCGGATTTAGCCCACGGCTCAATGAGCAGGCTGCGCTGCTCGTAGGTCAGGCCGCTGTGGTGGAGGCCGACGCCTTGGCGGAGCAGTCGGTAGAGGTCTTCGCCGGCCATATTACGTTGGGCGGGGGAAAGTTGGGGGCCGTTGCCCATGGGGAGGCCATGGGCGATATCGCGGGCAATCTGTTCCGCGGCACGTCGGCGGGGTGCGAAGACGAGAATAGGCCCGAGATCCGCGAGGATGCCCTTAATGACCGCCCGGGCGATGGGGCTACGGACCCCTTCGGGCTCCTTGGTCTCGAGGGCGTCCAGCCAGACCTCTTCGAGGGGCACGGGCCGCCGATACTCTTCGACCAGCGTGACCGTCCGTCCGAGGGAGCGGAGCCATTCGGCCGTAGCCTTAGGGTTAGCGATGCTGCCGCTCAGGAGGAGTAGCTGGGTGGCCTTGGGGGCGAGGGCGAGTACCGTCTCGTAGGCGGCCCCGCGGCGGAGGTCCGCAATCATCTGGTATTCGTCGACCACGAGGAGGTCGGGGTGCTGGCCCTCTAGGAAGCGGTGGCGCTGGGTTTCCAGCGTGGCGACGACGACGGGCGCCCCGAGGTTCTCACTGAGGTCGCCCGTGGCGATACCGACATCCCAGCCCGCCGCCTTCCATTCCGCCCGTTTGTCGTTGGCGAGGGCGCGGGTCGGAACGGTGTAGACCGCTTGGCCGCGGTGGCCGGACTCCACTAACAGCTCGAAGACGTGGGTCTTCCCCGCGCCCGTGGGGGCTTGCAGGACTACGTCTTCCCCCGCCGAAGTGCGGCCAAGGCCACCTGTTGCCAGTGGTCGGGGAGGATGAGCCGTTGGTCCGACATGTCAGGATTTCAGCAAAGCATGATTGAACATGGACGCAAGCCGGAGGGCGTTTGCGGTTGCGACAAAAGCGTGGGCCGTGCTACGACCTAAGTCGCATGGCCATAAGCAACGATCTCGCCCGCGGGCTTAAAAAAGTCGACCAGGACCTCGCGTTCATGATGGGGTGCTTCGTTGAGGTGCTCGAGCAGCTTGAACACAAGGACCTTGCCGGCACCTTGCCGTGGATGGGTAAGCGTAAGTTGCGCGGCGTGCAGATCTTTTCCTACCGCGGCGTGCAGGCCTACTCGATCGCTTTCCAGTTACTGAACATGGTCGAGGAGAATGCCTCCGCTCAGTCCAAGCGTCTCCGTGAATCGAAGAATGGTTTAGCTTCCGACCCGGGCTCTTGGGGTCGGGCGTTGAATCGCCTGCGTGATTCTGGTCTCAGCGACAAGCAGGTCGCCAAGCGCCTTAATCGCATCCGCGTTGAGCCGGTGTTGACCGCACACCCGACCGAAGCCAAGCGCGCGACGGTCCTCGAGATTCACCGCGAGATTTATAAGCTCCTCGTCCGTCGCGAAAATAGCATGTGGACCGTCGCCGAACAGCGGGCGATTCGTGATGAGATCAAGGTCGCCCTCGAGCGTCTCTGGCGTACCGGCGAATTTTATCAGCAGAAGCCCGACGTCCAGTCCGAGCTTCGTAATATCAATTACTTCCTCTCCAAGGTCTTCCCGGACGCTTTGGTCAGCATGGATCTGCGCCTCCGTCAGGCCTGGGAAGAGGCGGGTTTCTCGGCGGATAAGATCGAGCATCCTGATTCGATGCCGATGGTCACCATGGGCACGTGGGTCGGCGGCGACCGCGACGGCCACCCGCTGGTAACGGCCGAGGTCACGACCCGGGCCCTCAATCTTTTCCGTTCGACGGCCTTAGATATCGCTAATGAGCGCCTGGAGACCCTCGGTCAGCGCCTTTCGCTGGGCGACCACCTCCAGCTCCCGCCCGCGGTTTTTGTGAAGCAGGTCGAAAAGCACGCGGCCGTCCAAGGCGAAGCCGGTGAAGCCGCCCTGAAGCGCAATATCGGCGAAACCTGGCGTCAGTATATCAACCTCATCCGCCTGCGTCTCCCCGAGACCGTGGGCGAGTGCGCTCCCGGCAAGCACAAGACCCCCGATGGCGTCATCGCCGACCTCCTTTTCCTGCGCGAGACGCTGATCGAAGTGGGCGCTGGCAATATTGCCCGCTACGAACTCGACCCGCTGATCCGATTCCTGCGGACGTTCGGATTTCACATGGCGACGTTGGACATTCGCCAGAACAGCGCTTTCCACGATAAGGCTATCGACCAGCTCATGGAAGCTGCTGGCTTAGCCGACACCGACTATGCGCGTTGGGATGAATCGCGTCGCCTCGGCTTCTTGGACTCGGAGCTCCGCTCGACCCGTCCCTTTATCCGCGAGCAGGCCAGCATCGGACCAGAAGCGGATGCCGTCATTGCCTGTCACCGCGCGCTCGTCGAGCACATCAAGCAATATGGTTCCGCTGGGTTGGGAGCACTTATTGTCAGCATGACGCGTTCGGTGTCGGACCTTCTTTCCGTTTACCTCTTGGCGCGCGAAGCGGGCCTCACTGCCGGAGGCGCCGATGAACCTTACTGTCTGCTGCCAGTCGTTCCGCTCTTTGAAACCATTGATGACCTTGAGCGCAGCACGGCGATTCTAGATTCCTTCCTCTCGCATCCGATGACCCGTCGGACGCTTGAAATGCGCCGCGATACTGGCGTTACGGATGGCCTCACCCAGCAGGTCATGATCGGTTATTCCGACTCCAATAAGGACGGTGGTATCCTCGCCTCGCTCTGGAATCTCTACCGGGCCCAGCTGAACCTGACGGCTGTGGGCGCCAAGCATGGCGTCCGTGTCGTCTTCTTCCATGGCCGGGGTGGCACCATCTCCCGCGGTGCTGGCCCCACGCACCGCTTCATCGACGCGTTACCTCCTGGCAGTATCAATGGTGAGCTCCGTGTGACCGAGCAGGGCGAGAGCATTACCCAGAAGTACGCCAACCACATCACTGCGGTGAACAACCTCGAGTTATTGTCGGCCGGCGTCACGCAAAACACGTTACTCAATAAAGAGTTCGAAGCCGATGACGTTGCCTTGGGTAAAGTCATGGACCGCCTCGCTGAGTTCTCGCGCGAAGCGTATCAAGGCCTCATCCGTACGCCTAAATTCATCGAATTCTTCCGTCAGGCCACCCCCATCGACGTTATTGAAGCTAGCCGCATTGGTTCGCGTCCCTCGCGTCGCACGGGCGCAGCGTCGTTGGAAGACCTCCGCGCCATCCCGTGGGTGTTTGCTTGGAGCCAAGCTCGGTTCTACCTCTCTGGTTGGTATGGCGTCGGCTCTGCTTTGGCCCGCATGAAGGAAGAGGACCTGAAGGGCTTCGAACTCCTCCGTAAGCATTACGACGCCTGGGCGCCCCTGCGCTACATGCTTAAGAATGCCTCGACCAGCGTCATGGCTGCCAACCGCAGCATGATGAAGCTCTACGGCGCAATGGTCACCGACAAGAAACTCCGCACGCAGTTCCTCGGACGTATCCTCGCCGAGCATTCGCTCACCCGCAAGATGCTCAACGAACTCTCCGACTCGAAACTTACCGAAGGCCGCCCTCGGTTACTCAAGGTTATCATGCTCCGCGAGGCCGCGATCGATCTCCTCCACGAACAGCAGGTTGCCTTGCTCAAGGATTGGCGAAAGAAGCTGGCGGACGGGGAGCGCAAGGAAGCGGATGCCCTCATGCCGCAGATGCTCCTGTCGCTGAACGCCATCGCCGCTGGCCTGCAAGCCACGGGCTAAGTCATTGGGGTTCACGAGGGGCTGGCCCCGTTTGCGGGACCCGAACGCTCGTCGGTTACACTATGCCGTCTAGACGTGCTTCCAGAAATCCATCAGGAACCGCGTGGCTAGTTGGCTCAGGAAAACGATATTCCAAAAGATTAGCTGCAGTCCAAGCGAAGGGCCAAAGCCCATGCTGAGCACCTGGGCGGCGGCACTGGTAACCAGCAGGACGACGGTCGCCGTGCAGAGCGAGATGACCAAGATCTCGACGGATTGAGGGATGAAGCCCGAGAGGCTAGTGTCGGCCATGCAGATGGCGGCAAAGGTGAGGGCGACGGAGAGGATGCCGGTGAGGCCGATACCGACGGCCGATCCGTCCTTGGCAAAGAAGTGCTTAGCGGCGAGCCGACCCAGAATGGGGAGGTAGATTAGCACCATCGCCAACGCGATCCAGAAGCCCGTGCTACCGTATTCTTGGCCGAGAATCTTGTGGGCGTAATTCTCCGCCGCGCTTTTGATGACAGCTTCTTTGATCGAGTTCAGCGGATTGGCGAGGAGGAGGATCACGGGGGCAAGGAGTAGGTAATCTGGGCTTCGCTGTCGACGATTAAGGCAAGCGGAGCTCGATGGTAAGTTCCTTGCCGGCCTCGGGTGTAATCGTCCGCGTGACTTCGCCGCACTTCACGGTGACCTTGCCGCCGGCGGCCGGGACTTCGACGCGGGTGACGTCATTCAAGTCCTTGTCTTCGCCCTTGGTGGTGGCGGCTTGCGAAGTGCTGCCTTGGGTGACGGTCACTTCAGCGGCGACGCGCTTGTCACCGCGGTACGCGCGGAGGGCGATGTGGGTTTTGTCCGGAGCGACCGGTACCCTTGCGGCCGCCGTTGAGGGCATGGTAGGCGGCGGTGCGGTCGATGCCATGGACCTGCGTGGAGCGCAGATTCCAGACCATCGGGAAGGTCAGGCCCGTCCGGGTCCAGGAGGACGCGTAGATCCAAGTTTCTTGTTTGGCCGGGTCGGCGGCGGCGGCGCGTTCCATGAACCAAGCGTGGTCCCAGCCCTTGGCGTCCGGATTGTATTCTGTGACGCGCCAGCCAGCTTGCCACTGCAGGGAAAGCATCGGCGTGACTTCGGAGTCTGGCTTGGGCGCGCCATCGGTGCCGAGCCAAACCTCGACCCAGTTGTGGTTGCCGTTGACGGTGACCCAGGTGGGGACGCCCGCAATGCGGGCGGGGATGCCGACCGAGCGGAAGGCGTCGCAAAGCAGAATGGAAAGGCCGGAGCACGAGGCCAAGCCTTGGCGCATGGAGTCGGGTGGGCTCTGGTTAGCAGCTCGACGGCGCGTGCTGTACTTCACGCCGACCTCGTCTTGGATTTTCTTGTTGATGAGCTTGGCAGCGGCGTCACGTGACGGCGCGTCTTTCACCATATCGCCGAAGCGCTTAAGGAAGTCGGCGCGCCATGGATCGCGTGCCTCGTCGAGGCACGCGTAGGGCAAGACGTCGTTGAGAAAGACTGGCCAAGGTACCTGTTGGGCCCAGGAGAAACGATGGCGGGCCTCGAGGGCGAGGCGGATGTTTTCAGCGATGTCGGTACCGGGTACCTTTTGACGGTCGCTGGCGGGCATCGTGACGAGTAAGAAATTCGCACAATGCCGCGTCTCGGTGTCGGGCGAGTTCAGGAGTTCCTTCCAGCCAGGCAGGGTGGCGGCTTCCTTAACCCATGCTTCGGTGGCAGCGGTTTCCTTGGGGTCGAGGTTGGCCTTGTAGGTCACCTCCGGGCGCTGATCCGGAACGGGGCAGACCTCGGCTGGTAGGCTCGGAGCCTTGGGCGTAGCGGCGGCGCTGGCGGCATCGAGGGTGCTGAAACTGGCCAGCCCAATCAGGCTGAGGGTGACGGCACGGAGGAGCAGGGGCATAGTCGGAGGCTAGCCCAAGCCCCCTAAACGAAAAGCCCAATTAGCGAGTCCACTCCTCTTTGGCCGAGGCCCAGAGGTCGTAGTTCAAGGGGCGCTTGCCGGTCGGGACGAGGCGATAATGCCCACCCGAGGCCTTGATGATGGCTAGGCCAGCGGCGACGTCCCAGAGGTTAGTGCCCGACTCATAATAGGTATCGGCGACCCCTTCGCCGACGTAGGCGAGTGCCAAGGCGGCTGAGCCAATCATCCGGATCTTTTTATAGCGTGAAACTTGACCCATGAAGACCGCCATCGCTGGCGCGGATTTATCGGCCAGCGCAGGGAAGCCCGTCATGATGCAAGCATCGCCAATCTGATCGACCCAGCCAGGCGTGTGCCGCTGACCGTTAATGAAGGTGCCTTCGCCGACCACGCCGAGGTAGGTCTTGTTCGCGGTAAAGTTATGGATCACGCCGAGGACTGGCTCCGAGCCGCGCATCAGGCCAAGGGAGACGCAAGTGGCGGGCTGCCGGCGTAGGTAGTTGTAGGTGCCGTCGAGCGGGTCGACGACCCAGTAGAGCTCGTTGCCGTCGAAGAGGGAGGCGTCGCCCCCGAGTTCTTCGCCGATGACCGGGATGCCCGTGGCCTTGAGCAGAGCGCGCACCAGGTGCTCCGAATCGACGTCGGCCTGCATCTTCACGTCGTCGTCGGTCGAGTCGTTAACCTTCATCTGGGCGCCCTTGGAGAGTAGGTCGCCGGCGGCGATGGCAGTTTCCAGTGCAACAGACTTAAGGGCTTCGAGGGAGGGCGTGCTCACGTCGGCACAATGGGCGGGGCGGAGGGCCTCGGCAAACCTAAGATATCCGGCGGCGAACCTGCCCAACAAGAAGCCCGACTCATGAGTCGGGCTTCGGTGGACGAGGCTGGCGAGGCTTACGGAAGCTCGGTCTTACCCATCAGGAACTTGTCGCACTCGCGAGCCACGCCACGTCCTTCGTTGAAGGCCCAGACGACCAAGGACTGGCCGCGACGGCAATCGCCCGCAGCGAAGACGCCGGGGAGGTTGGTCACGTACTTCTCGTGCTCGGCCTTGACGTTGGAGCGGGCGTCACGATCGAGGCCGAAGGCTTCGATGAGCGGCTGTTCCGGACCCATGAAGCCCATGGCGAGCAGGACGAGTTGAGCGGGCCGGACCTTCTCGGTGCCGGCGATCGGCTGAGGGCCGAAGACGCCCTTGTCGTTCTTCTTCCATTCGACTTCAACGGTGTGGACTTCCTTGAGGTTGCCTTGTTCGTCGGCGACGAACTTCGTCGCAGTCGTGAGGTAAACGCGAGGGTCGGAGCCAAACTTGGCCGCCGCTTCTTCTTGGCCGTAGTCGACCTTGTAGGTCTTCGGCCATTCCGGCCAGGGGTTGTCCTTGGCGCGGGTAAGCGGGGACTTCGCCATGATCTCAAGCTGGATGACGGACTTGCAGCCGTGGCGGAGCGAGGTGCCCACGCAGTCGGTGCCGGTGTCGCCGCCGCCGATGATCACGACGTCCTTACCCTTGGCGGTGAAGGACGTGTCGGGTGACAGGCCGTCCAGGAGGTTCTTCGTGTTGGCGGAGAGGAACTCCATCGCGAGGTGGATACCTTTGGCGTCGCGGCCAGGGAGGGGGAGGTCGCGGCCCTTGGTGGCGCCGACGGTGAGGATGACGGAGTCGAAGTCTTTGCGGAGCTGTTCGGGCGAGATGTCGACGCCGACGTTGACGCCGCACTTGAAGGTGACGCCTTCGGCCTCGAGGAGCGAGATGCGGCGGAGCACCACTTCGTTCTTATCGAGCTTCATGTTCGGGATGCCGTACATCAGCAGGCCGCCCGGACGGTCGGAACGTTCGAAGACGGTAACGTTATGGCCGGCGTAGTTGAGCTGCGCGGCGGCGGAGAGGCCGGCGGGACCGGAACCGATGACGGCAACTTTTTTACCGGTGCGCTTGGTCGGTGCGCGGGGGATGATCCAGCCGTTGTCCCAGCCCTTGTCGACGATCGAGACTTCGATGTTCTTGATCGTGACGGCCGGCTTGTTCATGCCGAGCACGCAGGAGCCTTCACACGGGGCGGGGCAGACGCGGCCGGTGAATTCCGGGAAGTTGTTGGTCTTGTGGAGGCGTTCGAGTGCCTCATGCCAGAGGCCCTTGTAGACGAGGTCGTTCCACTCGGGAATCAGGTTGTTAATCGGGCAGCCGCTGGCCATCCCGCCGATGAGCTTACCCGTGTGGCAAAACGGCACGCCGCAATCCATGCAGCGAGCGCCCTGTTTCTGGAGCTTCTCGTCGGAGTGATGGTGGTGAATCTCTTTCCAATCGCCGATGCGGGTGAGGGCATCGCGGTCAGGCGGGAGTTCGCGCTGGAATTCGACAAATCCGGTAGGTTTTCCCATGGTGCAGAAGGTGCTTGGTGGTGGACGGGGTGGGTGCTCAGCCGCCGCCGACGCGGGCGAGGTCGCGAGAGTTGATCTCGAAGGCTTCGTTGAGGGCCGCGTCACCGCTGAGTCCCTGGGCCTGCGCTGCGGCGATGGCTTGGAGGACGCGTTTATAGTCCTTGGGCATCACCTTGACGAACTGGGCTAGCGAGACGTCCCAGTTGGCGAGGAGCTTCTTCGCCTTCAGGCTACCCGTGAGTTCGGCGTGACGTTCGATGAGGCCGCGGAGTTCCAAGGCATCACCAGCTTCGGGCTTTTCCAGACCGACCATCTGCTTATTGCAGCGGACCGCAAAATCACCTTTTTCGTCGAGGACGTAAGCCACGCCCCCGCTCATACCGGCCGCGAAGTTACGGCCCGTGAGGCCGAGGACGACGACGCGTCCACCAGTCATGTATTCGCAGCCGTGGTCACCCACGCCTTCGACGACGGTGGTCGCACCCGAGTTGCGGACGCAGAAACGTTCACCAGCCATACCGCGGAAGAAAGCCTCGCCGGAGGTCGCGCCGTAGAGGGCGACGTTGCCGAGGATGATGTTATCTTCAGCGGGGAAGGTAGCCTTGGCGTCAGGGTAGACGATGACGCGTCCGCCGCTGAGGCCCTTGCCGACGTAGTCGTTGGCGTCGCCTTCGAGTTCGATCGTCACGCCCGCAGGGACGAAGGCGCCGAGGGACTGGCCCGCGCTACCCTTGAACTTCAGGTGGATGGTGCCGTCCGGTAGGCCGTCGATGTGCTTCTTCGTAATCTCGTTGCCGAGAATCGTGCCGACGACGCGATGGGTATTCTTGATCTCGCCCTCGTAGCGGACCTTTTCGCCTCGCTCGATGGCGGGCAGGCACTTCGCCAGGAGGACGGAGAGGTCCAGGCCCTTCTCGAGGCCGTGGTCCTGCTTCTCGGTGCAGAAGCGACCCACTTCGGGGCCGGCCTTCGGCGAGTAGAGGAGTTTGGAGAGGTCGATGCCCTTGGCCTTCCAGTGATCGACCGCGTGACGCGCTTCGAGGGCGTCGGTCCGGCCGACCATCTCGTTGAGCGTGCGGAAACCGAGCTGAGCCATGATCTCGCGGACTTCCTGGGCGATGAAGCGCATGAAGTTCACGGTGTCCTCTGGTCGGCCAGTGAAGTTCTTGCGCAGCTCGGGGTCCTGGGTGGCGACGCCGACTGGGCAGGTGTTAAGGTGACAGACGCGCATCATGATGCAACCGAGGGTCACCAGCGGAGCCGTCGCGAAACCGAACTCTTCGGCGCCGAGGAGGGCGGCAATGACGACGTCACGGCCGGTCTTCAGCTGGCCGTCGGTCTCGACGACGATGCGGGAGCGGAGGTTATTGAGGACGAGGGTCTGGTGGGTTTCGGCGAGGCCGAGTTCCCAAGGCAGGCCGGCGTGTTTGATGGAGGTCTGGGGCGAAGCGCCCGTGCCGCCGTCGAAGCCCGAGATGAGGACGACGTCCGCATGCGCCTTGGCGACGCCGGTGGCGATGGTACCCACGCCGACTTCGGAGACGAGCTTCACACACACCCGCGCGGCGCGGTTAGCGTTCTTCAAGTCATGGATGAGTTCCGAAAGGTCCTCGATCGAGTAGATGTCGTGGTGCGGAGGAGGGGAGATGAGGCCGACGCCTGGGGTCGAGTGACGCACCTTGGCAATGGGCGGGTAAACCTTGCCGCCGGGGAGCTGGCCGCCTTCGCCCGGCTTGGCGCCCTGGGCCATCTTGATCTGGATTTCCTTGGCGTTGGTCAGGTAGCGGCTCGTGACGCCGAAGCGGCCGGAAGCGACCTGCTTGATAGCGGAGTTCTTAGAGTCGCCCTGTTCGTTGGTCCAAGTGAAGCGCGCGGGGTCTTCGCCGCCTTCGCCCGTGTTGGACTTACCGCCGATGCGGTTCATCGCGACGGCGAGGGTTTCGTGGGCCTCGGTTGAGATGGAGCCGTAGCTCATCGCGCCCGTCTTGAAGCGCTTAAAGATATTTTCAATGGACTCGACTTCGCTAATATCAATCGGCGTGCGGTCCTTGAACTGGAGGAGACCGCGCAGCGTGAAGATCTGCTGCATCTGATCGTTCACTAGACCGGAGTAGACCTTGAAGGTGTCGTAATTATTCGTGCGGACAGCCTTCTGCAACGAGTGGATGACCTGCGGACTGAAGAGGTGGCCTTCACCTTCGTTGCGCCACTGGTAATCTCCGCCGACCTCGAGGGTAGCAGGGGTGTCGACGCGCTCAGGGAACGCACGGTTATGACGCTCGAGAGCTTCTTCCGCAATGGCGAGGAGGTCCGCGCCTTCGATGCGGGTGGCGGTGCCAGTGAAGTACTTGTCGACGACCTTCTGCTGCAGGCCGACGCATTCGAAGATCTGGGCGCCGAGGTAGCTCTGGATGGTCGAGATACCAATCTTAGAGGCGACCTTAACGATGCCCTTGGTGGCGGCCTTCACGTAATTCTTGCAGGCCGTGTAGTGATCGACGCCGACCAGCAGGCCCTGCTTGATCATGTCGTCGAGGGTCTCGAACGCCAGGTAGGGATTGATGCCCGCGCAACCGTAGCCGATGAGCGTGCAGAAGTGGTGCACTTCGCGCGGTTCGCCGGACTCAAGGATGAGGCCGACCTTAGTGCGCTTACCTTCGCGGATGAGGTAGTGGTGCAGGCCGGCGACGGCGAGCAGGGGCGGGATGGCGGCGTTGTTACGGTCGACGCCGCGGTCGCTCAGGATGATGAGGTTGATGCCCGCATCAATGTGGAGGCCGGCCTGGCGGCAGACTTCGTCCATAGCCTTCTCGAGGCCCTTGGCGCCGGACTTGGCGTCGAAGAGGGTGGGGATGGTGACGGACTTGAACTGGCCGTGAGCGACGTGGCGGAGCTTGGCGAGTTCCTCATTAGTGAGGATCGGCGACTGGAGCTCGATCAGGTGGCAACTACCGGGTTTCGGGTCGAGCAGGTTGCGCTCAGGTCCGATCGTCGTGACGGAGGAGGTAACAATCTCTTCGCGGATACAGTCGATCGGCGGGTTCGTGACTTGGGCGAAGAGCTGCTTGAAATAATCGTAGAGGAGCTTCGACTTGTTCGACAGCACGGCAAGCGGGATATCGGTACCCATCGAGCCCATGGCTTCGACGCCATCCTTGGCCATCGGGACGAGCAGCTTACGCTGGTCTTCGAAGGTGTAGCCGAAGGCGAGCTGACGCTGGACGGTGTTGCTGTGCGACGACGGGGTGTCGGCTGGGGCGTCGGCGATGTCAGCGAGCTTGATGAGGTTCTTGTCGAGCCATTCGCGGTAGGGCTTTTGGGAGGCAATCTTCTGCTTGATTTCTTCGTCGGCGACGATGCGGCCTTCTTCCATGTTCACGAGGAACATGCGGCCCGGCTGCAGACGGCCCTTGGAGGCGATGTTGGCTGGGTCGATCGGGAGGACGCCGGCTTCAGAGCCCATGATGACGTAGTCATCCTTGGTCACGTAGTAGCGCGAAGGGCGGAGGCCGTTACGGTCGAGGGTGGCGCCGATCATCGTGCCGTCGGTGAAGACGACAGAGGCGGGGCCGTCCCACGGCTCCATGAGGCAAGAGTTGTATTCGTAGAAAGCCTTCTTCTCCGGGCTCATCGATTCGTGGCCGTTCCATGGCTCTGGAATCATCATCATCATGGCCTCGGGCAGCGAACGGCCGCCCATGACGACCAACTCGAGGACGTTGTCGAACTTGGCAGAGTCGGAACCGTTGGGGTTCACAATCGGGAGGATCTTCGGGAGTTCCTTGCCAAACAGCGGGCTGGCTAGGAGCGGCTCGCGGGCCTTCATCCAATTGACGTTGCCGTTGAGGGTGTTGATCTCGCCGTTGTGCGCGATGTAGTGGTAAGGGTGCGCACGTTCCCAGCTCGGGAAGGTGTTGGTCGAGAAGCGCGAGTGGACGAGCGCGAGGGCGGTGTCCATCGACTGATCCGCGAGGTCGGGGAAGTATTTACCCACCTGTTCAGGCATGAGCATGCCCTTGTAGATGATCGTGCGGCAGGAGAGGGAGCTGGCGTAGTAGAACTCGTCCTTGCCAGTGGCGCGGATCTGGTGGTGGGCCTGCTTGCTCAGGATGAAAAGCTTACGTTCGAAGTCCTGGTCGGTGGCGCAATCGGCCGGGCGACCGAGGAAGGCCTGACGGACGACGGGTTCGCTGGCGACGGCGGTCTGGCCAAGGGAGGCATTGTCGACGGGGACGGTGCGCCAGCCGAGGATTGAGAGACCGAGGGACTTGGCGAGGTCGGTGAAGGTGGCTTCGGTGGCCGCGCGGATTTTGGCGTCCGGGGAGACGTAGAGCATGCCCACGCCGTACTGGCCGGGCTTGGGGAGATTGGCCGGGCCGTTCTTTGCGAAGAACCCGTGGGGGAGCTGGAGCAGGATACCCGCGCCGTCGCCGGTGTTGACCTCGCAGCCACAGGCACCGCGGTGATCGAGGTTCACCAGGATGGTGAGGGCCTGCTGAATGATATCGTGCGAACGTTTGCCCTTCATCTGGCAAACGAAGCCGACGCCGCAGGCGTCATGCTCAAACTGTGGGTCGTAAAGACCCTGTTTTTCGGGAAGTCCGGGATTCTTCATTTCTGGTGTAGGCAAAAGTGGTCGGATGGGCTGGCGGCTGAACCGCCGGGTGCCTTGGCGGAGACCGCAAGACATCTAAATCTAGTGGGCAATAATCCCCCCCTGTCAAAGGCAACTTGTGGATTGGCCCAAGGGGGTCGGAGACGGGTTTTCGTGCCAACTTCTCGAGCCGACAATCACGCGTCCACTTTTGCTTAATTTTGTTAGGAAAAAGCCCAAAGTGTGACACACGGATGCTGGCACCGGCCGCGGTCAGGCTCGGGTCGCCCGCCTGCGTCTCCCTTGACTTTGCCGCCCGCCCGCCCGACTTACCAAGCCATGAAAGCCGACAACGACCTTTACCGACAGCTCCGCGAACTGCCCGCGGGGCAGCTTTGGGGTGTCGAGGTCCCCAAATTCAACCAAGCCACGGGCAAGGAGCGCGCCCGGCAGGTTGCCTTGGTCCGAGCAGTCGGCGTCGTTTTTACCCATTGCAGCGACCCGGCCTTGAAGATTCAGGTCAAGGCCTGGCTCAAGGGGTTGCTCCAAGATCCAGAGGAGAAGGTCCGCCGCTACGCCATGGCGGCGATTCCGAAGCTGGGTGAGGACGTCGAAGCGGAGCGGAACATCCTTACGATTCTTAAGACGAGCACGGTTGACCGCGAGAAGCGGAAGGCGGGCGCGGCGCTGGAGAAAATTGCTGGCGAAGAAACCTTAAAGGCCGTCGGGGCAGGGGCGGCTGGCTTGCCGCTCTCCGAACAGAAGGTCCGCGCCAATGTTGCCCGTCGCGAAAGCCCGGCGACGATTCGCGTCGATGCCATCTTGGATCGTTACGATACTTTGCGCATCAGCCTGCGTTGCCGGCGTGGCCTCGAAGCGGTGCTGGCTGACGAAGTGCGCGCCAGCGATACCGCAGGTGGTAAGTTCCGCGTCCTCGAAGTCCGCGGTTGCCACGTGGTGGTCGCGGCCAAGGGGCCTTTCAGTCTCCGTGATCTCTATCAGTTGCGTTGTTTCGACACGATGGGCTTTGGCTTGGGCCGCGTGCGCGATCCAGAAGGTCCCGAAGCGGTGGCCGGCTTGGCTAAACTCATCGGCTCTCCTTTGAGCGAGCGCCTCATGGACTCATTGACGGATGGGTCGTGGCGTTATCGCCTGTCTTTTTCGGGCAGTGAAAATCATGACGACGACGTGGCCAAGGTGGCCGCGGAAGCGTTTAAGGTGAACCCCCGTATCCTGAACGACGCCCGCGAGGCCCCGTGGTCCGTCGACGTCTTCCTCGCTCCGTCGGCTGCCTTGGCGGAACTCCGTCCGAAGGTTTCGCCGGATCCGCGTCTGACTTATCGCAAGGCCGCCATCAATGCCGCCTCGCACCCGCCGCTGGCCGCCTGCTTGGCGCGCTTGGCTGGTCGTCAGCCCAACGAGGTCGTCTGGGATCCGTTCTGCGGTTCTGGCTTGGAACTCATCGAGACCGCCCTGTTGGGTGGCGTGAAACAGGTCATCGGTACCGACCTAAATGAAAAAGCTATCGCGATCGCTAAGGAGAACTGGGAGGCGGCGGGCCTCGAGGGCGTGAAGAGCACCTTCCTAACGGGCGATTTCCGTGGGTATGCGGAAGTGCCAGCCTTGGTCTCAGGTAAGCTTTCACTCATTATCTCTAATCCGCCCCTCGGTCGGCGGGTGCGCGTGCCTAACCTGCACGGCCTGTTCGCTGATTTCTTCCGGGTCGCCTCGGCGACCCTCCGTCCAGGCGGCCGTGTTATCTTCGTCAACCCGCTGCGCTTGGAGTCCACGGACAAGACGATGCGCCGGGACTACCGTCAGGAAGTCGACCTCGGTGGCTATGATTGCAAGGTTGAGATGTACGTAAAGTGCTAGTCCACCCCCGCTAGGGCTGGGCTTGCCATCTGTGGCCACTGCCTTTGTCTGGAGGCATGCGTTACCCCTCGCTGTTTTTACTGCTGGCCGCCCTTGGCCTGCAGGCCGCTCCGACTAAGGTCTTCATCCTTGTTGGCCAATCCAACATGGAAGGACATGCCAAGGTCGAGACTATCGATTATATCGGCGAAGACCCAGCCACTGCGCCCATGCTGAAGCGCATGAAAGGACCAGATGGCAAGTCGCCAGCCGAAGGGGAGGGCGTCTGGATTTCCTATCTTACCGGTAGCGGTGATAAAAATGGCGAAGGCTTTGGCAAGCTGACGACCGGTTATGGCTCGCGACAGGATCCGGCGAAGGACGGCGGCAAGATCGGGCCGGAATATACTTTCGGCCTAGCTATGGATCGCGCTTACCAGGAGCCCGTGCTGCTGATCAAAGCAGCGTGGGGCGGTAAGTCGCTTAACTACGATTTCCTTTCGCCAGGGGCTGGTCCTTACCCGCGCACGCCCTCGGACCTCGAGAAGGACCGTCACCCGTTAGCGAACTCCGGCCATTACTACCGTCTCATGCTCGCGCACGTGCGCCAAGTCTTGGCTAACCCCGGTCGGGTCTGCCCAAGCTACGACCCCAAGCAGGGCTATGAAATCGCCGGCTTCATCTGGTTGCAGGGCTTCAATGACATGGTCGACTCGAACTTCTACCCGCGTCAGCCCAAGGGAGCTACGACCAATCGCTACGCCAAGTATTCGGAATTTATGGCGGCCTTCATTCGCGACGTCCGCAAGGACCTTGGTGTGCCGAAGATGCCGTTCGTCATTGGGGTGATGGGCGTCGGCGGTAAAGAGCCCGGTGAAGATAACCTCGCCTTCCGTGAAGCCATGGCCGCTCCGGCGAGCCTCCCAGAATTCAAAGGCAACGTGACCGCGGTGCGGACGGGGCCCTTCTGGGATGAATCACTCGCCGCCATCCAGGCCAAGCGCGATAAGGTCCGGCAGATGGCCTACGAATTGAAAAATAAGAACGCGAAGTCAGCGAACGCCGATGGGAAGATGACCGAAGCTCAGCAGCGTGATTACCTTAAGGAGTATGAAGCCAAAGTGGTCACCGAAGCCGAAGCGGCTCAGTGGAAACGTGGTGCCTCGAATGCGGGTTACCATTATCTCGGTTGCGCCAAAACTTTTGCGCTGATGGGCGAAGCGTTCGCGGAAGCGAACCTGGTGATGCTGAAGGACGCGAAGTGAGATGGGGCCATGGCGTGCGATCGTCGTCGGGCTTTTAGCGGTTGGCTGACGGGTTGTGATTCCCAGCCGAAGTCGGCGGAACAGCGGCAGGCCCAGGCTCGGTCGCATCTCCAGTCGCTGAGTGCGGCGGGCCTGCTGGCCGGCGCGCGCGGAGAGGTACAGGTCGCTTCCGTTCGTCAAGTCACGCCGGTGGCCACGCGGTGGTCGTCCGCGGGTGAGCCATTTTGTTGGGCCGAACTGAAATCGGGGACCGGCACACCTGCCGGTTACTTGGCTTGGCAGGCGACTGGGCAGCACGCGCTCCTTGATTTTTCTTTGGAAGGCCTGACCGAGCTCGCGGCCCCGTCCGCCAAGGCCCTCGCTGGCGTACCGCCGATTCAGCAATTTCCGATTAAGGGCACGGATGGTCAGCCCGTAGCTTCCGGTTGCGTGCCGACCGCGGGCGGTAGTCTCATGGCGTTCTGGTCTAATCGCGGGACGTTTGATTGGCAGGCTGACGATAGTCATGAAGGCTTGGTCCGCCGGTTACGTGACCGCTTACCGATGGCTGTCCTGGCGGATGTCGAAGGTTACACGGACGGTAAGATGGCCTTGGCGGGGGCGTTTCCCGAACCCTTGGTCGCTGGCCTGCGCGCCGATGCCGCTCAGTATCGCGTGTCCGTCGACATCAAACTGGTCCGTTACAGCGATCAGGTGCTGCGGACCGAAATCTCCGAAGGCCGCCCGGCCTTGTTGATGTGTAATGTCTTAGTGCCGCGGAAACCTGAACTCTCTTGGGGCCTGCTGTGGTGGCGGTCGTTATGCGGAAGTCGCTGGGAAGTCCTTGTTGGCATCATCGATAACTTTTATGTCTGTCAGCAGCCCGGGACCGTTCGCTGGATTGCGGCGGACCGCTGCTCAGCCCTCGTGTTGGTGCGGCCAGCGGAATAGGCTAAACGAGTCGAGCCCACGACCGGGTGGTCGTGGGCTGAGGACTGAGTTCGCTAAATGGTGGAGGTGGCGGGAGTCGACCCGCGTCTTCCTATCCTTACGTCACATCTTCTACATGCTTAGCGTCATTATTGATCTCGACCGCGTTTGGGAATGCGCACCCGTGCGGCCTATCTTCATTCTCACTTACCCCGGAGATAGAAACTAGAGGAGGGGATCGCCCACGTTAACCGAGCTGATCCAGGAATGCAGGCGCGTCCTGGGCCCGTCGCTGTAATTAAGCAGCGAGTGCGGAAAGCGTTGTCGCTTTCGAACGTGATGGTTGTTTTTAGCAGTTATATGCTGCCAGCTGGATTTAAGAGGGAGCTGACGTCCTCTGCATGCCGTCATGATATCTGATGGGAATCGAATCCGGAAACACCCCCGAAAGGTTGATAGTCGCCTGTCGGGCCGACTGAGAAGGAACTTTCCTAAGTATTGCCGTAACGGCTCGGAAGTCAAGGGGTGGGGAGGCAATGGGGATAGGGGCTAGAGGATGGCCGAAGAGGGATAGGGGATGGGGGATAGGGGATGGAGCGGCAGAGAGAATTCCCTTTCAGGTTCCTTGCGATGTGGGAGGGTGCGGGGTCGTCCATGAACATTTTCACCGCCGGCCTCGCTCAGGCTATTTTCCAGCTAACGCTGCTGATTGCCCTGGGTTGGTTTATGGCTCACCGCGGTGGGTCGGGCCGGAGGCTCGCCAGCCGTTGATGCGGATGGTGATTTGGGTCTTCTTCCCCGAGATGATCTTCGACCGGGTCTGCGGTAATCGCCTCATTAATTCAGGGGGGACGGCGCTCCTCTACTTGGGCGTGGGATTCGGCATGATTGTCGGGGGGATCTTGGTCGGACGGTTGGTGGCGATGCTGCTGCGTTTTCCCGAAGGCAATGCGCGGCGTACTT
>BGOK01000024.1 GCA_003569205.1 Verrucomicrobiota bacterium
CAATATGGTTATCGCGGACGAGCTCGGCGCCGCCAGAACTCGACCAGACGGGCGACGGCTTCGCCGATGACAATCGGACGGAGGTGGCCGACGTGCATCTGCTTGGCGGTGTTCGGCGAGGGGTAGTCGATGACGACCTTCCGGCCACCCATGATGCGGGCCGACCCGCGCGCCACTTCGATTCGTCGCGATACTCACGCAACCAGGACCGAGAGCCTTGGGCGTCAGCTGTGAAGTTAATGAAGCCCGGACCAGCCACCTCGACTTGAATCAAGGTTTTCGTCGAGCTCGCCCGTCGCCTTAACCGCGTCCACCAAGGCGGTCGCCAGGGCGCGAGGGTTAGCTTTGGCTTTCTTGGCAGCGGCGATGGCGCCGTTACATTGGAAGTCAGCATGACGCGGGTCAGACGAACGCAGCTCGGGCTGGAAGGTAGCGTCGAGGCCTGGGACGGAAGGAGCGACCTTCCGCAGCAGGCATCAAGTTCTCGGGCAGGATTGAACCAAACGGACATGCCTCAAGCCGTAAGCCCCTCCGCCCCCTCGGCAGCGAAGAAGGCGGCGCGGCCTAGCCGGGCTTATTTCAGCGTCTTGAGGTAGCGCAAGAGGTCCGGACCTGCTCGTCCGTGAAGCCGTCGAGTAGCCCCTCTGGCATGAGCGAGCGACGGAGATATTTCGCGGCCTTGACTTCCGCTTTCGGATACGCCGGTCGGCGCCGCCGGCCTGCCGGATGACATACGCGGTGGCGTCCTCGGAGACATAGAAGGCTTCGATCACTTCACCAGCCGTGAGTTCGACACGGAAGATGCGGTACGCGGCCTCGATCGCGGCATGGGGTTCAATGATATTGCGAATCACGGCCTCGGTACCCATCGCGCCTGCACCAGAAAGGTTAGGCCCGATCTGGCCCCCTTGTCCGTTGATTAGATGGCAAGCCTGGCAGAGCGCGACGAGGGCCTTGCCCTTCACGGCATCGCCGGCTTTCGCCGCGAGCGCAGTGAACCGAGCGGTCTTCTGCTCGACCGCGGCGAACTGTTCCGCGTTGAGGAGCGGAGGGGCATCGGTGGTGCGCAAGATCTTCGCACCTTGCCGAGCTTACCCCAAGCGGCGTCGCCGCTGGCCGAAGCGAAGACGAGCGCGTCTGGCAGCTTCTCTCCCGCGAAGGTACGGGTCATATTGGTGCGGACTTCCGCTGGCTTGCGCTCGACGTTCCAGATCCGGTATTCGGCAAAGGCGCCTTGCGTACCACCTGCGGGCGTCGACCACCCAATCGTCAGACCCGGCAGGTCATGCGGTTGGCTGTCTTCGAAGTGCCGGTCAGCTCGCCGTCCTGATAGATGCGCAGGACGCCAGCGGCGTCACGGGTCAGTGCGAAGTGTGTCCAGATGCCGACCGAGATTGGCTTGGCTGAAACGACCGCGTCGTTGACCTTAGAACCCATGTAGGCACGGAAAATACCGCCCGCGAAGTTAAGGTCCAACTTGCCGCCCCCGCCGAGGAGGCTGTCGTTGTTGTCGATCTTGCCATCGAGGCGGACCCAAGTCTCCACGGTGAAGGCGCCCTTGAGAACGACGCCGGTTTTGGCGACGGCGTCATTGGAACCGTCCAGGGTTAGCACGCTACGGAACACGCCACCGAGCCGCTGGGAGACGACCGCTAGCTCAGGGCTGTCACCCAGTGCGATGGCCAGCTTCTCGGCGACGGGGATCTCGATGTCGGCGACGGCGACAGATTTATCTGCCAGACCGGCGGCGATGGCCTTCGCTCCGGCTTTGGTGCCGCTGAGGCCGTCCAGCACGACCTTGCGGTCGTTCAGGGAAAGCTTCGGGTAGAACGCCATGCGAGCGAAGCGGCCTGCGGAGCACGGGAGGCGACAAGCGCGCGCAAGGCGAGAGTCGCGACATCAGGCGGCGTCCCCTCGACAAGCAGAGCGGCGACAGCTTCGGGCTTGGTCGTACGCAGTTGCTGAAGTCCCGTCAGGGCATCGCGGCGGGAATCCTCGCGGGCGACCAACGCGAGCAGACCTGCCTCGAGGTCGATAAGCTGGAAGCCGCCGATGAGCTGGGCGGCCAGGGCACGCTCGGCGACGCCTTGGGCGAGTAAGGCCTGGGCGGCCTCAGTGACGACTGGTCCAACCTTGGCCGGATCGAGGTCGGTGCGGTTGACGAGGAGGAGTTCAACGACGCGATTGCGGACGGCAGCGTCGGCCAGGAGTTTACGCAGGACCGCGACGCTTGCAGGTTGATCAAGCGTCTTAGCGACGGCGAAGAGTTCGTCCGGGCCCGGCGCGCGATTCAACTGGCCGACGAGTTCGGCGACGAGCGGTGCGCCGACCTTGGGGTCGAGTGCGAACGCGGCGAACATGCGTCCTTCGGCCGGCAGCGCCTTGGCCTCCTTAGAGGCGAGGAAAGTGGCGACCACCTCGGGCTGACGCTCGAGGTACATGCGGACGAGGAAGCGCTCAAAATCACGTTCGTAGGCGGCTCCGACCTTAATTGGCTTGCCGCTTCGACTGGGGGCGACGGGGCCGTCGAGCGATGGTCCGGCGAAGCGCATCATCACGCCGAGCGCGGCGGGGTGCTTCACGGAAGCCTCGCCCAGGGCCTTGATGGCCGCGGCGCGCACTTCGGCATCGGCATCCGTGGAAAGCGCAGCCAGCGCTTCGAAGTGAGGCGACCAAGCGCCGAGGTGCCGTAGGGCGTTCACCGCCTCGCGACGGACGTTGCGATTCGGATCGGCGAGCAGACGCTCGGCGAGCGGCCCGATTTTCTGGCCGTGCTCGCCAGGACCCAGAGGGCCTGGATACGGCGGGCGGCGGGAGCCGAGGCATCGCCGGCGAGCGCGGACAGCGTAATGGTCGTCGCCTCTTCAGGACGTCGGTCAGCGAGCGTCTGCCAGGCGAGATGGGCGTCGGCGGCCACCTTGGAACCCAGGCGGGCAATCAGGTCGGCGGAAGAAAGCTTGGTGTAATCCGGCACCCCCTGAGGAACGAAACCCTTCGGCTTGATGCGCCAGATACGACCGGACTGCTTATCGCGATCGGGGTGGTTACGGGCGACTTCGTTGTGGCTGATAATCTTGTTATACCAGTCGATGACGTAGAGGCAGCCATCGGGACCCATCGTCATGGCGATGGGGCGAAAGAACGGGTCGTCGCAGCTGACGAAGTCCGCGAGCTTTTCGAGTCGATAGCCCGAACCCTCACGATGCTGGCGGACTGCGTTGACCTTCGAAGTGATCGGGTTGGCGATATACATCACGCCGTCGTAGCCCTTCGGCCAGACGCCGACGTCGGAGAGCGCTAGGCCGCTCAGGCCGCTACCGCTCATCTTGAAATCGGGAGCCTGCACGGGAAAAGGCGGCTGATAGGATTTTGCCAGCCGGTCGGCACACCCGGGATAGAAGGCGTATTCATGGAACGGCATCACTGGGTAGCCGTAGTCGTTGGCCTCCTGGATGAAGCACTCCCCTTCGCCGGTCAGCGCCAGGCCCCAGATATTACAGGGACCGACGCTCGTGGGCTCGAAGAAGCTACCATCGGGGCGGAAGCGCGCCATGCGGGTGTTAGGGAAATCGGTGACGTCGCCCTTGGACGAAGTGACCTTACCCGAATTGAAGGCGCCTTGCGCGAGCCAGAACCAACCGAACGGGGCACGCGTGAACTGGTGCGGGAAAAGGTGCGAGTCCTGCACGCCGAAGCCCGTGAGTAAAATCTCACGCTTGTCGGCTTTGCCGTCACCGTCAGTGTCGCGGAGAAAGACGATGTCATGGCCGTGCTGCACGACGGCGCCGTCCTTATAGGGCAGGACGCCTTCGGGGATAGCCAGACCGTCAGCGAAGGAGCGTGGCTGACGAAGGCCTGGAGCGAAAGGCTGGTCGAAGATGACGACCTTATCGCGGGCCTTGGATTTATAAAGCGCTTCGGCGGCGGCGGGGTTCTCATTAGCGTCCACCGGATACTCCAAGGCAGTACTGGACCAAGCCCGTCCCTGTTGGTCGAAGATGAGCATGATGAACTTTCCCATCTCCGGCCCTTCCTTGGCGAAGAGCTCAATCTCGAAGCCTTCTGGCAGGCGGAAGAGTTTCTGCTGTTCCTCCGCCGAACGGCGCAGGCCCTGCACATTATTATAGCTGGTATCCTTCTTCTTCGGGGCTTCCGTGGCCTTCGCCGGCGGCGCGGACTTTAACTTAGCCCAAGTCATGTCGGCCGGCGTGGCGGTTAACTCCTCGATGACAATGTCCTTCACCTGCACCTCGGCCTTGCCGCCCGAGTGAATCTGAATGCCAATTTTTCCATCGGTCGCAATGTTCAGGTCAGCCTCGGTGTAATCGAGTGCGGGCACGCCATTAATCCAGCTGCGAATGCGACGGCCTTCCGCCAAGATACGGTATTCGTTCCATTCGCCAGGCTTGACGGCAGCGAGCACGGCCTTGGGGTCCACCGAATCAGCGATGACTTTATTACGGCGGCTTTCGTCGTAAATCTTGCCATACCAGCCGGGGCCATAGTCGATCTGATAACCGCTCATCTCCGTATTATTCGGAACGCGGACGCTACGGATTTGAATGCCACTATTGACGAAACCCGTGCCCGTGAGGCGCAACTTCAGGCGTAGGTCGAAGTTTTGATACTGCTTCTCGGTCGCGAGGAACTGGTTCTTGGTGACCGTACGTTCAAAGGAGCCACCACGGATCTCACCATCCTGCACCCGCCACCACGTCAAATCGCCTTCCCACCCCGCGAGGGTCTTGCCGTCAAAAATCGAGGCGGGAGCGGCCTCGGCGGAGACAGTAGCCAAGCAAGCAATGAGGACGGCCAGGCAGAACTTGATTGGTTTCATAAGAAGGGGGTCCCAGCACCCTACCCCGCCGCCGACAGACCTCAACCCTCGGTGCGGGCTAGGCACGCAACTTTAACACCGCCAAACGCACATCAGCCGCACCCCACGCTTGCCACCGAGGCTTTAAACGACTGTTTGAAGGCATGTCCTCCGTCCATAAGCTTATCCGCGACTGTGCTGCCACGCTGATCCCTGCCGGGGACATCGTCGTACTCGAGGCGGGCAGCGAAGTCACGGTGAGCCAGGCCCTCGGCGGTTCGGTGACCGTCCGCACGGGCATGGGCCTCTTTCGTATCGCACCGGCGGACCTCGATGCCTTGGGCCAAGAAGCAATCGGCCTCTATGGCGAGCAGCCGAAGAACGAGGCCACTGGCCCGCTCAACCAAGACATGCTCTGGGAGGCACTCAAAGGCTGCTTCGATCCGGAGATTCCCGTGAACATCGTCGACCTTGGGCTCATCTACCACCTGGAGCTTACTCCCGGTGAACGCGGTGGTCAAAATATCGCCGCCAAGATGACGCTGACCGCGCAAGGCTGCGGCATGGGGCCCGTCATTGCCGCGGACGCCAAGTCAAAGTTAGAAGCCCTCCCCGGAGTCGAGTCTGCCACCGTCGAGATTGTCTGGGACCCGATTTGGAATCCTCGGATGATTTCCGAAGCCGGTCGCAAGCAGCTCGGGCTCGAGTGATGACCCCGTCCGTCCAGCCCGCGACGGCGCTCTACCTGCACGTCCCGTTCTGCGCGTCGTCCTGCGATTTCTGCTCATTTTATCAGGAGCAACCGAAGCGCGGCGAAATCGACCGCTACCTTGCGGCCATCGAACGCGAACTTGAACTCCACCCGCCAGGTCGCGTCGAAACCGCCTTCTGGGGCGGCGGTACGCCTGGGCTCCTTCCCGCCGACGACCTACGTCGCTTAGGCCAAGCGATGACCCGCGCCGCTGGTCAACCTAGCGAATGGTCCGTCGAGTTAGCGCCATCCTCCGTCCGCGCCGATAAGCTCGCCGCCCTCAAAGAAATGGGCGTTACCCGTGTCTCGATGGGCGTGCAGAGCTTTGACGACCTCACGCTCGATGCGCTGGGCCGTCGGCACTCACCGAAACAAATCATGGAGGCCTGGGAGCTCATCGAGGCCGCCGGCTTCGCCTCGCGTAACCTCGACCTCATCTTCGCCATTCCGGGCCAGGACGAACAGCGCTGGACCGAGGACTTGCGCCGCGCGATCGAGCTACAGCCCGATCATCTTTCCACGTATTGCCTGACCTTTGAAGAAGACACGGCGATGTTCGTGAAGCTCTCGCAAGGCAAGGTGAAGATTGACCGCGAACTGGAAGCCCGGCTTTACCGCCAGACGTGGGAACAGCTCGAGGCCAACGGCTACGCGCAGTACGAAACGTCTAACTTCGCGCGGCCTGGTCACGCCTGTCGGCATAACCTTATTACATGGGAGATGGGCTCGTGGATTGGCTACGGCCCGTCCGCCGCTTCGCAATGGGGCCAACGTCGCTGGACGAACCCCTCGAACCTTGACCAATGGATTAAGGGCATCGAAGCTGGCACTCCCGTGCTCGAACAGGTCAAGGACCTCAGTGCTACCGACCTACTTTGTGATGCCCTCGTCTTTGGCTTGCGCCTGAACGCGGGCGTCAACCCAGCGGCCCTTGCCGCCCGTTTCGCCACGCCACTGCCGGCGCGCGTGACGCATCTTTTTGAGGCGCTCATTGAGGAAGGCCTGATGGAAGCCGCGGGTTCGCAAGTCCGCCTCACCGCTGAAGGGCGGATGCGCGCCGACGCGGTTGGAGTCTCGATCCTCGAGCGCTTCGACTGATGGAATTCGCCTTCCTCACCTCCTTCTTCTTTGCCTGGTCAATCACCTGCGCCCGGCGGAGCTCTTATTATCACGGTGCGGACCTCGCGAATCTCGGACGTATCACGGTCGCCTTCTGCGCGATAGGCGCGTACGTTCTGCTTTCTGGTCGCGGGCTACTTTTTCCCGGCTGGCCTTGGCTGATCTTGGGCGGTGCCATCGGACTCGGTATCGGCGACATTGCTAGCTTCCACTCGCTCACCCGTATCGGCGCAGGCTTAGCCCTGCTCATCATGCAGACCTTGGCGGCGCCATTTGCACTCATCTTGGAGTATTTCGTTCTTGGGCACGCACCCACCTGGACACAGATGGGAGCGGCGACCGTCATTCTGTTGGGTGTAGCGATTGCCTTAGGCCGTCCACCCGAAGGCAACCGTCGTCACTGGCGCCTCGGCGTCTCGCTGTCCGTGCTCGCCGCCCTCGGGCAAGCCTGTGGAGCCGTCAGCACGCCGATGGCGAAGGCCGCTTGCCTCGCCGCAGGGGAAACCTTGCCGGATGGCCTCTCGCAAGGCTTCCTGCGCCTCATCGGCGGCTTGCCCATCGTACTCGCCTTCGTCCTCTGGAATACGCGTGAGCACGGACTCTTTGCCCAAGTCCGGCAACCCTACGAAAGCGCCAAGGCCCGCGGCTGGATGCTCATGAATGGCCTCGCCGGGCCGGGCATCGGCGTGGCCTGCTATCAATGGGCGCTGAGTACTAACTCGTCGGCAATCGTGCTTAGTATCGTCGCCCTTTCCCCGCTCTTCGCCCTCCTCTTTCAATGGCTCGTGGAAGGCAATCGGCCCGGCCCACGCGTCTGGATCGGTGGCGCCGTCGCCATCGGTGGAGTCATCCTCCTCCGCAACGCGTAGGGACGGGCTACTTCGCCCGCACTGCCGGCGGAGCCGTCGGGCCCAGCCGAGTGCGGCCCAGTGCCACGTCATCAATCCAGACGATAAAGCCTGGCGTCTGGGTTGGCTGATAATTGGTGAGGCCGAACGAGAGCGACTGGAAGGCCGTGGGAATCTCGGTGCGCGCAAACTTGCCCGCCCCGTTACTGACGGCGAGCTCCTTGAGCTCTTCGCCATTTAGAAAGAACTGATAGGTCTGCGTCGCACCATCGACGTGCCATTCAGCCAGCGTCCATTCAGGGCTAAACCGGAAGCGCGGCGTGGTAATGGCACCAAACTCTCCGCGCTTAGCGGGCTGCACGTTGAAGAGATACTGCACATCACCGGCCCCATTGAAGCTCGCACCTACTAGTCGCGTCTCGATGGGGTCGTTGAACTGCGGACTCAAGGCCTTCCCGCTGACGAAGGCGATCTGGACCGACGACACCTTTTGGCCTTTGGCGGGATCGGGTAAAGTCGGCACCGGCTGGGCGACGCGGAAATAAAGCCGGCCCCAGTGTTCGCCGCCGATAGCCGTGATGTCGGGCCCCGACTTCGTTACGCGCCGCGGCCCTTTGACGGCGGCCTCGATGCGCAAGGACTTACGGCCGGAGTGGAAGACATCGTCGACGACACGCACCAGCCCTTCCTTCGTGTAGCCCTTGGGAATACCACCGACCGGAGCGCCCTCAAAACCTTCGGCAAGCAACAGTTGTGCCGGCGCAACCGCGGGGTTCGGCGGGGTCTCGGCCGCGAAGGCGGCAACGGCGAGCAAGCAGCTAAGCATTCGCATGAGAATACTTCTGACAGAATCGGGGATAGGGTCGAGGTCGGAGTCGAGGCCGTGGCCGAGGCCCACCTCTAACCCTCAATCCTGTCCTCGACGCTGCCCTCGATCCTATCCTACCCCTTCACTTGGCGCAGCGCCTCGTACGTCGCAATGCCACAGGCGGTCGAAAGGTTCAGCGAGCGCGTGAGGTCATTGAAATGCGGGATCTTCACGGTCTGGGCGGAGCCAACGAAAGCATGTACGGCCTCGGGTGCACCGGAACTCTCGCTACCGAAGACCAACCCATCGCCTTCCGCATAACGCGCATCCCAGAAGCCCTGCGTCGTCTTGGTCGAAAAGAGCCAGAGCCGCTGCGGCCGACCCGGGGAAGCCAGAAACGCCTCCCAGCTCTCGTGATGGCGGACGTCTAGCTGATGCCAATAATCCATGCCGGCCCGACGTAGCTTGGTGTCGTCAATTTTGAAACCCAACGGGTGTACCAGATGGAGCACGCAACCCGTGACTGCGCACATGCGGCCGATGTTGCCCGTGTTCGGGGCGATCTCCGGGTGGAGCAGAATAAGATGGAGGGGCGGCTTCACCGACGACGACTCATGGCCCGCGAAATCTCGCGCTTGGCGTCACGCTCCTTGATGTCCTGACGACGGTCATGCTGCTTCTTACCTTTGCCCACAGCGATCAGGCACTTGGCCAGGCCGTGCTTAAAGTAAATCTTCAGCGGGATGATCGTGGCACCGCCGGAACGAACCTCCTCGGTCAACTTGGCCACCTCGGCCGCATGGAGTAACAGCTTGCGCGTGCGGTAAGTGTCGTGGTTGTTGTGATTACCGAAATCGTATTCGGCGATGTGAGCGTGAAACAGCACCGGCCCCTTCGGCGTCAGGCGCACGAAGGAATCCGCGATATTCGCGCGTCCTAGGCGCAGCGACTTCACCTCGGTACCCAACAACATCAGGCCAGCCTCATAGGTCTGCCCAATGAAGTAATCCCGGCCGGCTTTCGGATTGCCGACCTCGGGAAGGGAGTGCTCTTTACGTGCGGCCATGGTGGTGCGTCGGGGCTACCCGCCGATGGCCGTAAACCTCAGCGTGAAAGCGCTTAGGCTTGGCCCTGGTCTTCCTCGGCGAAAGCCCAGGAGATGCGGCCTTCGATGATTTCGCGGAGGGCGATATCCTCAGGGGAAAGGGTCTCGTAAAGGTCGCCGCCCAAGAGGTGCTTGTACTTGGGAGGGGAGCCTTGCGGGCGTTCAGCCGTGGCGCGGAGCTGCTTCACACGCTTGGAGACAACATTGATGAGAATGTTGGCATCAGGAATGATCTTTCGGGCATCTTGCAGGTAGTCGTCGCGCATGGTGGGTTCCCGCACAGGGAACCACGAAACCTAGGGTAGCACCCCCCTCTGGCAAGCGTTTTCAAAGGGCTTAAAAATGCCTTTGCCCTCCCCCTTTTGGAGGCAATAGGGTAATTATCTTCCATGTCAGACCCAGAAAACTACGGCCAACAGATGAAATCCAAGGGGGGTATGTCCCGGGTTTTCAAGGCCCTCGGTTATACCTGGGATGGCCTCAAAGCCGCTGCCCAGAACGAAGAAGCCTTTAAGCAGGAGCTTATCATCATCGTTCCGCTGTCGATTGCGGCCTGGTTCGTCCCTGTCCCTATCCTCGAGCGCGCCCTACTCTTTTCCGTCCTACAGCTCATCCTGATTGTCGAGCTAATCAACTCAGCCATCGAGGCCAACACGGACCATATTTCCCTAGAACGTCACCCCCTCGCCAAACGGGCCAAGGACATGGGAAGTGCGGCTGTCTTCCTCGCGATCGTGATCGCCGCCGCCTGTTGGATCTGCGTCCTTTGGCAGAAGTACGGTAGTCACGTTTAAGGTGCATGCGCTCGGACGTCCCTCGGGGACGGTAAACGAAAGAACCCGCCAAACGGCGGGTTCTGTTTCGACCTAGAAGGCCGCTTAGGCCTTAGTGACGAGGCCGGCCTTGATGGCCTTGACCGAGACCCACTGGCGCTTGACCGAGCCGTTAGGCTGGAGGACGCGGATGCGCTGGACGTTCGGACGGAAAACGCGCTTGGTCTGCTTCACGAGCTGGAAGCCGATGCCGCCACTCTTCTTGGACTGACCGCGGTGAATGATTCGGCGGCCCTTGACGGGGCGCTTGCCGGTGACGCTGCAGATACGGGACATAGTAGTTCGAGCTCCTTTGGAAGGTCGGAGCAAAGGGGTGGTGAGGCGATTGGCAAGCGGTAAGTGGGGGCGACTAACTTCTGCGCATTGCCCGGTCCAATCCCTTTAAACCTTCCGAAAATTGGGCCGGATCAAGTAAAAGACTCAAAATTAGGTACCCGGTAGTCTCCGGCATCCCATAGAAATAACCGGGGTGAGCCCAAATTCCCTCGTCCAAGGCATTCAAGAGGAGGCGCTCCTCCGAAACCCCAGGAGGTAAGGCCAAGATACCCATCCAACCCGCAGGACGGGGTAACACCGAGCAAGGGTGGCCCGCAGCGACAACCCAAGCTTTGAGGGCGGCCTCATTCTGGGCTACGCGTGCCCGGAGGGAAGCGCGCAGGGGTTCCGCGCGGCGAAGGAGGTCCGGCAGGGCCAGCTGGGGCCCAGTACTCACGGAGAGGAAAGCATCGGCGATGTGCTCGAGCCGACGGCAGGATTCGGCGGCATGGTTAGCGGGCCCAGCGACGACGATCCACCCAACCTTGATCTGGGGAGCAACCGCAACCTTGGAGAGACCGCTCAGGACATAAAGAGCGACCTGCGTTTCGTCGACCCACGTCCCCGGAGACGCCACACCCTCCGCCGGGTAATCAAGGAAGACTTCGTCGCAAATAATCGCTAGGCTGTGCTTGAGCACGAAGTTGCGGAGTAAGTCGCGGTCGCGACGGCCCACGAACGCACCCGTCGGGTTAGAGGGATTGATGCAGACGATGGCCTTCGTGCGGGCACTAACCTTAAGCTGACCCGAATCGATAACCCATTCACCAGCGAGCTGCGTCAGTTTATAAGGCCGCAGGGTCACGCCTTCCAGGGCGGCGAGGACTTCAAGCAGTGGATACGCAGGTTCTGGGACGAGTATCTCATCGCCGGGATTACAGAGCAACTTGAAGAGCCAGCTGTAGCCTTCGCTCGTACTGGCCGAAAGAAAAAGCCGGTCGGCGGAGACGCGGACGCCGCGGGCTGAATAGTAATCCGCAATGGCGGCACGCGTTGCGGCGAGGCCACGTGGATCTGGCTCTTGGCGCTGCAGACCTTCCTTACGCATGAACGAACCGAGCTCGGCGACCGACCAGCCGAAACCAGCGCTGGCGGGATTGGCGTCCGTCATGTCCAGCACTGGCAAGTTAGCCGAGAGCCGTTTAGCCTTTGCCTTACTGAGGGCATTCGGAGCGTCGGCAAAGGCAAGTCGGGTACTAAACATGGGACCCATAGATGACTGAATCGAGGGCTGAGTCGAGGATGGAGGGCGGAAACGACAACAGCGATGGGACTACGCCTTCACCTCACTTCCAGGATTGAACTCAATCCCAGCCCCTCCAAAAGTCCTCCTATGTCTCTTCAAGTCCTGAAACCCCGCGTGCGTGGCTTCATTTGTATCACTTCTCACCCGGAAGGATGCGCGGCCCACGTCCGTGAACAGATTGCGCACGTGAAGTCCCGGCCTGCGCTCAAGGGTGGCCCGAAGTCAGTCTTGGTCATCGGCGCGTCTACGGGCTACGGACTCTCCTCGCGCATCGCCGCGGCTTTCGGTTCCGGTGCGGCTACCCTCGGCATCTTCTTCGAACGCAACGGCGAAGGCGACAAGGCCGGGAGCCCAGGCTGGTACAACACAACGGGCTTCCACGCCGAAGCCAAGAAGGCTGGCCTCACCGCCATCTCGCTGAACGGCGATGCCTTTTCCGCAGAACTCAAAGCCCAAGTCATTGAGGCCATTAAATCCAAGATGCCCGGCGGCAAGGTTGACCTCATCATCTACTCGCTCGCCTCCCCTCGACGGACCGCCCCAGACGGCGTCACCTACAAGTCGACGCTCAAGCCAACCGGCGCGCCCTTCCACGCCAAGAACCTCGACACCGACCGCAAGGTCGTGAACGACGTGACCCTCGACACCGCAAACGCCGAGGAAATTGCCCACACCGTCAAGGTCATGGGTGGCGAAGACTGGGAGCTCTGGATGAACGCCCTCGACGGCGCCGGTGTGATCAAGGAAGGCTGCCAGACGGTCGCCTACTCCTATATCGGACCACAAGTCACCTGGCCCATCTACAAGGACGGCACCATCGGCAAGGCCAAGGAAGACCTCGAGCGGGCCAGCCGCAAGATCGACGACCTCATGAAGCTGCACCGTGGCCGGGCCTTCGTCTCCGTCAACAAGGCTGTTGTCACCCAAGCCAGTTCCGCGATTCCCGTGGTCCCGCTCTACGTTTCCCTGCTCTTCAAAATCATGAAGGCGAAGGGCAATCACGAAGGCTGCATCGAACAAATCCAGCGACTCTTCGAGAAGCAAATGTACAACGACAACGCCCTCGACTTCGACGACAACGGCCGTGTTCGTATCGACGACTTGGAAATGCTGCCCGAAATACAAAAAGCCGTCTTCGATATCTGGCCGCTCGTGACCACCGAGACTTTCGACCAATACGGCGACTTCGCCGGTTACCAGTCCGACTTCCTAAAAAACTTCGGCTTCGGCCTCGCGGGCGTAGACTACGACGCCCCAACCGAAGTCGAACGCCCCATCGAGAACGTCTAAGGTGACCAAGGTCTTCTCCATCGCGAATCAAAAGGGCGGCGTCGGCAAGACGACCACCGCCGTCAATCTGGCGGCAGGCCTCGCTCGCCAAGGTATCCGCACCCTGCTCATCGACCTCGACGCCCAGGCGAACGCGACCAGTGCACTCGGCATCGAGAAGACCGAAGGCAAATCCCTCTACAAAGTCCTGCACGGCGAAGCCACGGCCGCTGACATGATTGTAGTGACCTCGACCGAAAAACTCGACCTCATCCCTTCCGAGGTCGACCTCGCGGCCGTGGAGTCCGAACTCGCCCAAGCCGAGAATTACCTCGGTCGTCTTCGCGCCAGCCTCGCCCCGATCATCGACGCTAAGATCTACGGAGTCATCCTCATCGATTGCCCGCCGGCCCTCGGTATGCTCTCGATGAACGCGCTCAGCGCCTCCGACTACTTGTTCGTGACGCTACAGACGGAATACCTCGCGATGGAAGGCCTCGGCCAAATCGTTGGCGTGGTCGACCAGCTCAAGGACGCTGGAGCCACCGACAAACTCGCGCTCGGTGGCATCGTGATGACGATGTACGACGTACGCACGAAGCTCTCCCGTCAGGTCGTCGAAGAAGTGAAGACTCACTTCCCTACGCTCGTCATGGAAACCATGATTCCACGCACCATCCGCCTGTCGGAGTGCCCGAGCCACGGCCAGACGATTTTCCAGTACGACGTCCATTCCCCTGGTGCCGTCGCCTACGCGGCGCTCGCCAAGGAATTCATCAAGCGGTTTGGGCTTAAGTGAGCGAGGGCGGCCAAGCGCGTGTCCGCCAGGTAGGGAGCTTTACGGAACTCCTCACCACGCCCTTTGCAGGTGATGTTAATGCCCTCTGCTGGGAACGCACGCTCCCGGGAGACTACGCCGAGGTCATTGCCAAGCTTGGCCCCGGCGAAGGCATCGTGCCGCTCGACGACGAACACCTCCGCGCGCTCGACCTCAGCCCAGCAGGCCAACGGGCCGTCGAGGCGATGCTCGCCGACCAGCAACTCCTGCGCGACCACGAGCTGGCCCCGTCACTGAATTGCGTATATGACTGCGTACGCGGCACCGACGCTGGCACGGTGCCGACTGACGTGATGTCCTTTCATGTCGATAGCGCGCCCGTCGAGGTCGACACCTGGCTCTGCACCTACCACGGCGCCTGCAGCGAAGGCCTCGCCAACGAAATGGCCGCGCGCAAGGTGGACCAACTCGAGGTTCGGGCGGCGTTACTAAGAGAATACGGCGGCGCGGATGACGCCGACTTTGCCGAGTTCCTGCACGAGCACAGCTACGACTCGCACTACGCCCCGATGCCGGGAGCGACGCCCTACCCCTTCGGAACCTTCGCGCTCTGGCGGATCGCGACGCTGTGGCCGGGCAGCCCCGTTCTGCCGTGTATCCATCGGGCTCCCGAGAACTATCCGGGCTCACCGCGACTGCTGCTAATTAGCTGAGTTACTTCACCAAGGTCAGCTTGGATGGGTAGCGGCGGTCGGCGTTCCATTCGCCGAGATAGATGTCGCCGACGGAATCCACAAAGAGGTCGTGGCCGTGCTTGAACACTGGTTGGGCCTGGCTGAGCGGTTGCAGCTTGCCGTCGAGATACTTAGGTTCGTTGCCGCCCGGAGCGCTGAGCACCTTCTTCGTGGCGCGATCCATTACGAGCAGGAAACCCGACTGCGCAAGGCGCTTACCCGAGGCGTCCTTACTCCAGCACACGGCGGTGTAAATCTTGTCGCCACGGAAGAAGAGCTGTCCGGCGAAAGCACCCGGTAGATCAAGGGTGTCGACATGCTTTCCGTCTAAAGTGAACGCCTTGATCTGATTCTGACTGCGTGAAGGCACCCACACGCGCGGACCGCGCGGGTCGGCGGCGTCAATCGAGATGCCATGCGCGTTACTGAGACTCGCGGCGTCCTTCGTGGGCCCGCCCCACTTCTTGAGCAGCTTCCCTTCGAGCGAGAATTCGTAGATGAGATTGGTGCCGTAGCCGTCGGCGACGAGTAGCGTACCGGCGGGAGTCCAGGCGACATCGCAGGGCATGAACTTACCGTCGCTCAGGCCGAGTTCCTTCGGCGTCGGGAACTTACGCACGACCTTGCCCTCGGTCGTCAGCAAGGTGATCCGACCTTCAACCGCGGAAGGATTCCAGCCCTCGGCGGCCATGTGCCAGCCGGAGTCGACATGCACGAGATACTCTACGCCATCTTTCTCGAAGATCTCCAGGCCATGCCCACCACCGAGGCCGGCGCTAATCGAACGGACATAACGACCGTCTTTCTCGAAGACGATGAAATCGTTCTTCGGGTGGTCGGTGACGAGATAGATGCGGCCGGCCTTATCCTCGGCGAGCGCATGCGAGTTCACCACCGGAGCGACGGCCGGATCAGCCTTGGCCCATTGGAGGTCGAGGGAATAGCGAGCGGGGCCGTGGCCAAGGGTGTTGCGGTTATCCTGGGCAAATGACTGCAGGCAGGCCAGCAGGGCGAGAAAGCGCGTGAGGCTGATCATGGAAATACCCATGCCTGCGGACCAGCCGTAATCAAGGCTACGTCGAACTCTGGGATGAAATCGCGGTTTTGGCCGAGCAGGTTTGACGAACGGCTCCGTCCGCACTCGATAGCGGGATGTCCGCTCAGCCACGCCGTGCCCTAACCGGCGTGCCCGCGCACGCTTGGGCACCCGTAGCCTGTTCGGAAGGCGCCGCGCACAGTGTCATCGTCCTACTCGCCTCCAACCTCGGCGCGGCGGAAACGCTGGCGGAGGAGACCGCGCAACTCTTGACCTTGCTAAACGGTGCGCAGCCCGTCGCCCGGACGTTGACCGAGGCCGACGCCGCCGTCCCCGCCTTCGAAGCGGACTGCGACCTACTCGGCGTGCTCTCCCTGCTGCGCCATGGTAGCCACGATACCCAACGGCCATTGCTCATCGCATGCACCCCGGGTTCCTTGGCTCGACGGTCGCCCGCGCCTGAAACCGCCGCGCGCGCGGAGATGGTCATCCGCAAAGGCGACACCCTCGAGCTACGGGCCTTCGCCCAACGCCTCGCCGTCGATTTTAGTTACGACCACGAAGCGCTCTGCGAACAGCCCGGCGAATACGCCCTGCGCGGCGGCATCCTCGACGTCTACCCACTCAATGCCCAGATGCCTGTGCGCATCGACCTCTTTGGCGACAAGGTCGAATCCATTCGACCATTCGACCCCGCCACGCAACGGAGCGAAGGCGAAGTCGACGGGCTGGTAATCTGCGCCCCGCGCGATGACTCCGGCCAGGCCGCGGAAGCCCCTTTTTTCAAGCACCTCCCGGCGGGCGCCCTCATCATCTCCGTCGACCGCGCACACGAAGATATCTTGTGCGTCGAACTGCACGCCACGAAACTACCGCAGCTTATTCTGGAAGAATCAGATGAAACTCCGGTAGGCTACGACGCGCAGGGGCTCGAATGCCAACCAGCGGAAACGCTCCTCATCGGCTCGGCCACCGAAGGCAGCGAACACCGCCCTGCCCTGCTTCGCGCCGCGGCCGCCCTCGCCAAGGACGGCCGGCCTTGCCTGCTCACCGGCGATACGGACGGATCGGTCGACCGTCTTAACGCCGAAGTTAAAGCCGGTGCCATCCGCGGATTCAAACCGCGGGTCTGTGCCGGGCGCTTTGGCGGCGGGCTCTTGCTGGCACCCGGAAAACTGTCGGGCTTACTCAAGACTGGCCTCGTCCTGCTCACGGAGCGCGAGCTCTTCGGCCGCCGGAAACGCCCGCTCGCTTCGTTACCACGTCGCCGCACCGCCGTCCGGGCCGCTATCGGACGGGCACTCGACTTCGGTGAGCTCGCCGACGGCGATGCCTTGGTCCACGTGACTCAAGGCATTTGCCTCTTCCGCGGCATCAAGGCCCACGAACACAACGGACGCACCGAAGACTTCATCGGACTGGAGTTTGCCGAGAAATCAATGCTGCACCTCCCCGTCCGGGAGTCGCACCTACTCTCGCGTTACATCGGTATTGGCCGCGCCACGCCCAAACTTTCTAAGCTCGGTGGCGGCGGCTGGGAACGCTCGCGAAAAGCCGCGGAGAAAGCCACCGCTGACCTCGCGGCGCAGTTGCTCGCCATGCAAGCATCCCGCTCCACTAAGCCGGGTATCGCCCACCCGAAAGACGCCGACAATGCCTGGATGGGCGAGTTCGAGCGCTCCTTCCCGCACCGCGAGACCCCCGACCAGACGCGCGCCATCGCGGACGTCAAGGGCGACATGGAACGGGCCGCTCCGATGGATCGCCTCGTCAGCGGCGACGTGGGTTTCGGCAAGACCGAGGTTGCCTTGCGTGCCACGTTCAAGTGCGTCCTCGGCGGCCGCCAAGTTGCGATCCTCGCGCCGACGACGGTGCTGGCGCAGCAGCACTACGAAAGTTTCCGGGAACGCTTGGCGCGCTGGCCCATTTCCGTCGAACTGCTGAGCGGCTTCCGTACCGCCAAGCAAAAAGCTAACGTTCGCGCCCGCGCCGCCGCGGGGACGGTCGACATTGTGGTCGGCACGCATGCCCTCCTCTCCGATGGCACCTCCTTCGGTAAACTCGGCCTCGTCATCATCGATGAAGAGCATCGCTTTGGCGTCCGCCACAAGGAACGCCTGAAGGAGATGCGCACAGAGGTCGACGTGCTTGCGATGAGTGCGACCCCGATTCCACGGACGCTTTACCTCGCCCTCGTCGGCGCCCGCGACCTGAGCGTCATTGAGACGCCCCCACGCGAACGTCTCCCTATCCGCACCGTCGTCCGCAGCTACGATGAGAAACTCGTGCGCGATGCCGTGAAGGCCGAGCTGGCCCGCGGCGGCCAAGTGTTCTACCTGCACCACCGCGTGGAGACCATCCGGGCCGTCGCCGAACGACTGGCCGCCTTGGTGCCCAAAGCGCGCATCATTGTTGGCCACGGGCAGATGGGGGCTGGCGAACTAGAGGAAACCATGTCCGCCTTCGTCGCGGGGGAGTACGACGTCCTCGTCTGTACGACCATCATCGAGACCGGCCTCGATATCCCCAACTGCAATACGTTGATCATCGAAGGTGCCGATCGGTTTGGTCTCGCACAGCTTTATCAGCTCCGCGGTCGCGTCGGGCGGTTCAATCGCCAGGCCTACGCCTATCTCTTTCTGCATCGGCATGCCGCTTTAGTCGGCACCGCCCATCGCCGCCTCTCCGCCATTCGCCAATACAATCAACTGGGTGCCGGCTTCCGTATCGCTATGCGCGACCTCGAGCTCCGCGGCGCGGGTAATATTCTCGGCGCGGCCCAGAGCGGTCACGTCGCCAACGTCGGCTTCGATCTTTATTGTCAATTACTCCGACGCAGCGTCGCCAAACTCCGCGGAGACCGTGGGGCGGGCGTCGACCGGTGCGAGGTGAACCTCGATTTCATCGACCACACCCAAGCCGCCCTCGGCGTTGAGCAGACCCACTCCAGCGACGGCGACGGCCCCTTGCTCACCGCGACGTTACCCTCCGATTGGATTCCGGAAACCCGCCTACGGATCGAGGCTTTCCGCAAAGTCGCACTAGCGACGGATGCAACGGAAGTCGCCGAACTCCGGGCCAACCTAACGGATCGCTACGGCCGCCTGCCACCGGAAGCAGCGGCCTTTCTGCAACTTGCCGAAATTCGCTGCCTAGGGGAAGCCAGGGCATCACCTCGATTTCCACCGACGGGACGACCCTGCGCTGCCTACAAATCAGCCCCGGACGGCCGGCCGAGCCCATCTTAGTCGGAAATCGGTTTCCCCGCTTGACCGTCAAGGACCCCCTGCGGAAACTCACGGAAATTCGTGGCTTCCTGTCACGACTGTCCGCACCTCCTGGTCCATGAACGCACTTTCAATTTCCTGCCTCCTCCTCGTCAGCTCCACCTTAATGCTGGCGCAGGCCCTGCCGAAGAATCGAGAGGAGATTGACGAGGCCAACCGCTTTTCCGAACTCAACGCCGACCGCATCACTGGTAGCGCCAACGGGCAGCCGATCACCCTTTCCGACTTACGCCGTCAGGTGGAACCCTTCGTGGCGGAAATCAGGCGAGGCAAGAGCGATGCCGAGTTAATCGGATCATCAAGGAATACGCCGACGGTGTGCTCGTTCAGATCGCCGACCGCCAATTGGCCATCGCTGAGTTTCAAGACCAGCACCAGTAAAAATCCCTGATTTCTACATTGATAGTGACATCGAAAATACCATCCGCCGTGACTTCGGCGGCGACCGCAGCGCTTTGTCGCTTACCTCCGCGCAAAAGGAACCACGCCCATGTTCCTACCGCAAAGAGATTGAGGACCGCATCATCTTTGATGTCATGATCGGCCAGATTCGCCGCACGGCTCTCGAGGTTGGTCCAGGCAAGGTGAAAGCCTATTACGGACACGCAATCAGCGGATTTCGCGCGCCAAGGAAAGCGTTCCACCTTCGCCAAATCACCCTAATGCAAGGCGCCAGCGAGACTGTCGCTGAAGGTAAGGCTCGGGCCGAGGCCTGGGCGGCCGCGCTCCGCGACCCGGCTTAAGCTCCCCGCGACCATGGTGCGCTACAAGGTATCCCAGCCGAAGAAGACCCCCGAACTCGGCTTGCCGAAATTGCCGAAGTAATCAGCGTCGACGACTACGCCAAGCAAGGCGGCGATACGGGTTGGAAACCGCTGGAAGACAGCAATGAGCGCGGTCGTTGGGGTACTTCGCCAGCTGAAGGATGGCGAAGTTTCGACCGCCCAGCAGGTTCGACATCCCCGGCAGTCCGACCTTTTGGTTTCATCCTGAAGCGCGAGGGCTTAAAGGCTGCCGGTTACCGATACCTTGGACGACCCAAAGGTTCGCTCACTGGTTGAAGATCGCGTGCGCTCCCAGGCAATGATGAGGCGGTTGAGAAGTGGTTTCAAAGAACTTCGGGACAAGCACTACGTGCAAATTCCGCTGAGATGGCGGTAGGCTCCCTCCGCCTTCCGTTGCCGCGCCTTCCCGCAAACGGTCTGCGGGCGGTTCTACTGCACCCGACCGCCCTGCCTGGCCCGGTCTCATCGGGACGCTTGGAGCAGAAGCGACCGCTTCGTCGAAGCCTTGGCCGCGGGAGGTTTCACTTGGTGGCAGGTCTGCCCGCTCGGCCCAACCGGTTACGGCGACTCTCCTTACCAAGCTTTATCTATCTTCGCAGGTAATCCCTACCTTCTCGACCTCGTTGACC
>BGOK01000025.1 GCA_003569205.1 Verrucomicrobiota bacterium
TACGAGTGCCATGATGCCAAAAGCAAAAAGCCGAGCTGCGCCTAGACTTCCGCGATGGCTTGCGTAAAGGCGGCGAGAATGGCCCAGCCATCGTCCCAGGCAATGCCCAGAAAAGCCTGCTCATTCAATCCATCACGCACGCGCATGAAGATCTACAGATGCCTAAGAAGCGCCCGAAGCTCGACGCTAAGATTATTGCGGACTTCGTCGCTTGGGTCAACCGAGGCGCTCCGGATCCACGCACCGCAGCCCCCACAGATTCAATCACGCCAGCATGGGACGACTTACTAGCCGTCCGCAGGAACTGGTGGAGTTTCCAGCCGGTCGTTAATCCGGCCATCCCCGCTGGCCTAGCCACCAGCCCTATCGACCGATTTCTCGACGCCAAAATCATCGCGGCAAAATTAACCCCTGCAGCGAAAGCCGACAAGGCCACCCTACTCCGGAGAGTGACCTACACGCTCACGGGCCTGCCGCCCACGACCGCCGAAATCGCTGCCTTCAAGGCGGATGCTTCCCCCGAGGCTTACGCCCGAGTGATTGACCGACTACTAGCCTCGCCGCGCTACGGCGAACACTTCGCCCGCCACTGGATGGATTTGGTCCGCTACGCCGATACCCATGGGAGCGAAGGCGACCCGAACATCCCCCAGTCCTGGCGCTATCGCGATTACCTCATTCGCGCCTTTAACGACAACGTCCCGTACGACCAATTTGTCCGTGAACAAATTGCCGGGGACCTCCTCCCGCAGCCGCGCGTCAGCCCCGCAGAACAACTGAACGAGTCCGCCCTCGGCACGGGACACTTCCGTCTAGTCGAACACGGCTTCCAGCCCGTCGACACCCTCGACGAACAAGTACGCAACGTCGACAACCAGATCGACGTCGTCAGCAAGACCTTCCTCGGACTCACGATCTCGTGTGCCCGTTGCCACGACCATAAATTTGATCCGATTAGCCAAGCGGACTTCTACGCCTTCTACGGTATCTTCGCCTCTTCGCGCCCAGGCCAAGTCACCGTGGACTCGCCTGAACAGCTCGGACTTCACCGCGAGAAGCTGAGCGGACTGAAGCAAGAAATCCGCGAAGCCCTCGCCGCCCAATGGCGCCAACAAGCTAAGACCTACCGGCAGCCCTCGATCGGGTCCGCGGGCAAAGCGGCGAACGCGTCAAACTCGAGCAGCGACTCGCCCAACTCGAGCAAACCTTAGTCGGTGACTCCTTCCGGCGTCGCCTCAAGTCCGAGAAGGACGCGGGGCCAGCGCCCATTCACTGGTGGACCTTCGAGTCCGATGGCCGGGACCTCATCGGTAAACTGGATGCTCAGATGCAAGGCGGCGCCCGCCTCCGTAATGGTCGCCTGATTCTCGACGGGAAGGCGCCTTCGCTGAAACGGGTGCGACGACCGAACCCCTGACTGCCAAGACCCTGGAGGCTTGGGTCCAACTACCGACCCTCGCGCAAAGCGGCGGCGGCGTGCTCACAATCGAATCCATCGGCGGCAACGTCTTTGACTCCATCGTCTACGCCGAGAGACAGCCACAGCGCTGGATGTCGGGCAGCGATAACGGCGCTCGTACCCAAAACGTCGGCGGACCTACCGAAAAAGCAACCCCAGCAGAACTCGTGCACGTTGCTATCACCTACGCGGCTGATGGTAAGACGACCATCTATCGAAACGGACAGCCCTATGGGAAAGCGTATAGTCCGACCAATGCGGCGGGTGGCTTGCATGCCTTCGCCCAGGCGAAGTCTCATCTGCTCTTCGGTCGTCGGCACACCGGCGGAAATAACTCCTTCCTCCAAGGCGAAATCGAGGAAGCCCGTCTCTACAACTTTGCCCTGACAGCCGATCAAATCGCGCTCTCTTTCCAGACGGGCATCCTCCGAGGCGAGGTTCCCGCCATCGCCGCCAACGATGGCACGTTAAAGGCGGCCCGAGAAGAGGCGGATAAACTACGTGCTCAGCTCAAGGAGTCGACGCCATCGGACGGAAAACTCACAGCAGGCTTCGCCGGCGAAACTGACCCGACGCATCCTCTCCACGCCTCAGGCTTACAGCGCGTTGGCCTCCGCCCTAATCCGCCCAAGGCCGCGCCCACCGACGCCCCCGACTGGGACCTCGCGAGCGCCACGGCCACCGCTTGGTCGCAGCATGGCAACGGCATGGCGGGACGCATCACTCCCGGTGAATTCCGCGTCGAGACCTCAGGACCCGACGTCCTCCGGCAGATTCTGCCATCCGGACTCCACTCCCACACCCTCTCCACCAAACACAGCGCCGTACTCACCTCGCCTCGGTTTAAGATTACCACGGACTTCATCAGCGTCCAAGTCATGGGCCGCGGAGCTACCTTGCGCCTCATTCCGGACAACTATCCGCTCTCACCAGGAGGCTCCCGCTTCCCCAAAGCAGTGGTCAATACTGAACGCGCCACTTGGCTCACGCTCGATACTGCCTACCGCAAAGGATCTCACGCCTACCTCGAGCTCACCCTACCCGACGACTCGCCCAACCCCGACGGCAAACTAGGCGTGGCTGGCTGGTTCGGCGTCCGCCAAGTTCGCTTCCATGACGGCAAGGTCAACGCACCCAAGGGCGAGGCTGTCATCGTCACGGCCCCGACGCTAACACGGTCGGTGATGTCACGGATGCCCTCGTGGACGCCGCCCAAGCGTGGGGTCGCGACCAGGCCAACGAAGCCCAGGCGGCACTCCTAAACAACGCCCTTCGGCACGGCGTGCTCGATGCTGGCCTCAACACCTCTCCAAAACTCGCCCAACTCGTCACCGAGTACCGGCGTCTCGAGGAAGCCTTAAAAAATCCCCGACGCGCCCCGGGCTTCTGGGAAGTCCCGGGCTTTGACCAGCCACTCTATATCCGCGGCGACCATAACAAACCCGCTGAACCGATTGCCCGGCGTTTCCTTGAAATCCTCGACGCCAAGCCGTTCAAGCCAACTGGGAGCGGCCGACTAGAACTTGCCACCAAAATCAGCTCGGGCCACAACCCGCTGACCGCCCGCGTCATGGTCAACCGACTTTGGCACCACACCTTTGGCCGTGGCCTTGTTGGTACCGTCGATAACTTTGGCCGCCTCGGTGATCAACCCACGCATCCCGAACTACTCGACTACTTGGCACAGCGATTCGTCCATGAACGCTGGTCCGTGAAGTCGCTCCTCCGTGAGCTCTTGCTCACCGAAGCCTACCAACGCTCCAGCACGCCCACTGAAGGCACGGCGACGCAGGATGGTCCCAACGACCTGCTTTCACACATGCGTATTCGGCGGCTCGAGGGCGAAGCCCTGCGCGACAGCTTCATCGCTTTGGCGGGACGCCTGGACGCACGCATGTATGGCCCCGGCGACAATGCCTTAGCCCCTCCGCGTGAACAGGTCCGCCGCAGCGTCTACCTCCTCATCCGTCGCAATACGCTTAACCCGCTCATCACGACCTTCGATGGTCCCAAGCCCTTCACCACGGTCGGCAGACGCGATAGTACGAATGTACCTGTTCAGTCGCTCACCCTCCTCAACGACCCGTTCATCATCGAGACCGCCCGTCGCTGGTCCGAACAACTCGAAGCCACCGCCTCCGACGAAAGCAAAGTGAACGCACTATTCCTGCAAGCGCTTGGCCGCCCAGCCAACGCCAAGGAGCAGGCGGCGGCCGCGCGCTACTTAGCGGAAATGAAGTCCACTCCCGCAGCCAATCCCAACCAAGTCTGGGCCGACTTCGCCCAATCCGTCCTCAACCTCAAGGAGTTCCTTTATGTCAAATAAGATGAATCCACTCTCACGGCGCGAACTCCTCCGCCGGTGTTCGCTTGGCTTCGGCGGTATCGCGCTTTCCAGCCTCCTCTCTTCGCCCGCCTTTGGGGCGGGTACGACGTCCACCAAGCCGAAGACCAAGGCCAAGAATGTCATCTTCTGCTACATGTCCGGCGGCGTCTCGCACGTCGACTCCTTCGATCCCAAACCCGCGCTGACGCGACTGCACGGCCAGTCGATGCCCGTGCCGATTCAACGAACCGTCTTCAACAACAACGGCAAGGTCATGGGTAGCCCGTGGCAGGCCAAGCGCTATGGAAAGTCCGGCCTCGAGATGACTAATCTCTTCCCGCAGATCGCCGAGTGCGCCGACGACCTCACCCTCATCCGCTCGATGACCAGTAAGGTCAGCGAGCATGCCCAAGGGAATTACTTCTTCCATACTGGCTTCCCCTTCATGGGCCACCCCAGCGCCGGTGCTTGGCTGACCTACGGGCTCGGTTCCGAAAACCAGAACTTACCTGGCTTCGTCGTCCTGCAAAGCGGGGGTGCCGTCGTCCCCCACGGGGGAGTGGGCCTCTTCAGTAATGGCTACCTGCCCGGCCAGCATCAGGCCTCCATCCTCAAGGCGGACGGGGCCCTGGCCCTTGCTAATATCAAGCCGGGTGAAGCTGACGCCGCCCAGCGTCGCCGCCTGGGCTTCATTCAAGAAATCGACCAAGCCTTCGCGGAGACCGCTCGCGAACCACAGGTGGAGGCCGCTATCCGTAATTACGAAACGGCTTACCGGATGCAGGCCGCCGTGCCTGAAGTCTGCGACCTGAACGGGGAAACCGAGGCCACCAAGCAGATGTATGGCCTAAACTCCCCTGACAAGCTGACCGCCAGTTATGCCCGCCAAGCCCTGCTAGCTCGTCGGCTCGTGGAGCGGGGCGTCCGTTTCGTGGAGCTCAGCTGCCTCACAGCGGGCATCGGCGCCGGCGGCGCGGCTAACCCGTGGGACCAGCATGGTGCCATCGCCAAAGGCCACGGAGCTATGGCCCACCAAGTCGATCAGCCCATTGCCGCCCTCCTCAAGGACCTCAAGCAACGCGGCCTCCTCGAGAGCACCATTGTAATCTTCTCCGGCGAGTTTGGTCGTACCCCTTCTCACAAGGCAGCGATGGGCGCGACCACAACCCCTACGGCTTCAGCCTGTGGGTCGCAGGCGGGGGCTTTAAAGCCGGCACGGCCTTTGGTGCGACCGATGAGCTCGGCTACTACGCCGTCGACCAACCGCTCACGGTCTATGACTTCTGGGCGACCATCCTACATCAGCTCGGGCTCGACCACGAGAAACTGACCTACCGCTTTGGCGGACGGGACTTCCGCCTGACCGACGTCCACGGTCAGGTGATTAAACCAATCCTCGCTTAAGGCCGATCGACTTACGAACCGCCGCGGCGGATTTCGGAGCCCTCGAAGCGAATCGAGACACGCCAGACCTTCTTCACGCGGGTCAGGATGCGGCCAGTGATAGGCTCCACGCTTTCGGGAATCTCAATGCGGTGGAGGTCCACGACCGCGTGGAAACCGCGCTCCGAGAAGATGTCGATGAACATCGCGATGGCCAAAGCATCATCGAAGACAGGCGTCTCGGTGTTGACGTGGGCCTGACCAGAGATGGCGTGCGAACGGATGATCGGCAGGAACTTGTCCTGGATGAGGTCAATGACGCGACGGAAGGTCACCGCATGGCGGTCAGCATAGTCGTCGAGGCGACGGACGAGGTCCTGACGGGCGTGCTGGACAATCTGCGACGACAGCGGAATCGGCGAGATTAAGTCATAGGTCTCTTCCGACAGCTCCAGCGAGCTCTGATACTGGAGTTCCTTGATGATGCGGGCCTGAACTTCGGGCAACGACCCGTGAGAGTTAATGAAGTGGTAGTGGAAGATGTCGCGCAGCGACTGCAACGGCTCGTAGGTTCGTTCCTTAAAGATACGGTAACGATTGCGGGCGGACTCCGCACTTAAGTCAGTCTTACGAATCTCGGGCGTGGGTGCCCCGTCGGCTTTCGCGCGCTCGCTGAGGGCGAGGGCCTCGGCGCCGCGCTTTAACTGCCGGCGGACGGATTCGTTCTCATCGACAAAGAGGACTAAGATATGAAACTGGGGCTTCGGGAAACGGACGCCCTCGGGGGAATGCCGAAACTCCTGACGTAACTCATTCAGCCGAGCGAAGAGGTGCTTCAAGCACTCTACCTGCACAATCGAACGAGGAAAACCATCAACGACAGCCCCCGTCTCAAACTGCGGCTCCAAAAGTTTGCGAAAGAGTAACTCAACCACTTCGCGATCGCCCACCAACATACCGGCGTCGATTCGCTTCTTAGCTTCGGGACTATCCAGAAGGTCGCTCACCACGATGGGTTCAGCACCGTAGTCGCGATATTGCAGAATGAACTGCGTGTTGGTGCCCTTACCCGCGCCCGGGGCACCGTTCAGCCAGAAGATCTCCCGGGGAAAGGCCAGCTTGGCTCGGCCGAACTCACGCTCCAAGGAAGCCCAGACGGAGTCGAAGATGATTTGGGCATCTTTGACTTCTAAATCTGAGACCGAACTACCGGAAGGCCTAGTTTGAGCGTCGCTCATGAGGGGAAGCACGCAAGATTGAGCCGACCGAACCTAACTGCGAGGCGAAAAACGGGCTACTTTCCTTCAGAACCCCTCGTTTTGACCTGATCGGTACCGACTGGCACCACCGGCAAACCAGCGTCCGTCGAGCGATTCCGACGGAATTGGTAGCGATTAATGTCCTGCATGGAGATTTGATCGACGGACTTTGGCTTCGCGCGATCGGAAGCCAACTGAGGGGCCACGTTGTAGCGGCTGTTTGATTCAGTGGTCAGGCGTTCGTCCCAACCAGCGACATCGGCGGTACGACGCGCCCACGGGGAAGTCGGCCGCTCGACCGACTTCACTTCAATCAAGTTCTTATCCTGCGCATTACCGCGTTCGAAGGTATCCACCAAATCCACTTCCGCTTTCTTACGACCAAAAGTATCGAACTTTCCGCTCCAAGTGTCCATGGTGACCAAATTCTCGCGGGAGTATGGCCGTTCGCCACCGAGCTCCGCAGTCTTGGTTTCATAACGCTTCTCGATGAGGTTGGAGCCCCTCGCCGCATTCTTCAGCGCGGAGTCAACATCCACGGTGGGGTCGACCATCTTATTGCCGTTACTGAACGGATTCTTTCCGCTCATCGAAAAACCATTGAGGCGTCGGCCATCCGCCGAGACCAAGTCCTGCGCAGTACCACCAGCGGACTCGACCTTACTCGAGCCAGGCAAAGACTGCCCCGGCGCACGCTCGGCCGGGCGCGTCCCGCCGATGGTTGTCTTCGGAGCTAGTGGAGCGGTGGGATCGATTGGACGGCCATCCGCATCGTAACGAATGACCTGGGTCCCTTCGACACCACCTTCGGCCGTCACGGTATAGCCGGAGACCTTGGGCTTCTCGGCTGCCGAAACCAGACAAAGCCAGCCCGACGCACAAGCGGCTAGGACGGCGATGGTGGAAGGGCGAAACGACACGACCCGGTCAGATTGAGGGGTTTGCCGCCCGACCTCAACCCTGACTTAACGGGGAATTGGCTGGGATTTGGCCTGCCAAATGTGCTTGGCGTAGTCGGCAATGGACCGGTCCGAAGAGAATTTTGCACAACGGGCAACGTTACGGATCGCCATGGCGGCCCAGCGACGGCGGTTGGCGAAGGCCTGCTCTGCCCTGCCCTGAGCTTCCACATAACTGCGGAAGTCAGCCAAGACGAGATACGGGTCGCCGCCGGCAACGAGCGAATCTGCGACTGGCGCTAAGGCCCCCGGCTGCTCGGGGGTGAAGGCGTCCGAGCGGAGCCAATCCAACAAGGCTGCCAACTCTGGATCTGATTTCAAGACCGCCTCAGGCGAGTAACCGCGAGCGTAGAGTTCCGCGACCTCTTCGACCTGTAGGCCAAAGATGAAAATATTTTCATCGCCGACTTCTTCGTGAATCTCGACGTTAGCACCATCCAGCGTGCCGATAGTCACGGCCCCATTGAGGGCGAGTTTCATATTACCGGTACCAGAGGCTTCCTTGCCCGCCGTGGAAATCTGCTCAGACAAATCGGCTGCCGGGATAATCTGTTCGGCGAGCGAGACGCGATAATCGGGCAAGAAGACCACCTTCAGTAAGCCGCGTACGCGCGGGTCGTTATTAATGACCGCACCAATGCGATTAATCGCATGGATGATATGCTTCGCCAAGGCGTAGCCGGGGGCGGCCTTCGCACCGAAAATACAAACGCGTGGCTGCACGGGTGCCCCTGGGTTATTGAGGATTTTCCGGTAAAGGTGTAGAATGTGCAGCAAGTTGAGGTGCTGGCGCTTGTACTCGTGCAGCCGCTTGATCTGCACGTCGAACAAGGCATCGGGCGAAACCTCAACGCCGACCAGTTCCTTAATCCGCGCCGCTAACTTCACCTTATTCGCGTGTTTGATGGCCAGGAAACGGTCTTGGAAAGCAGGCTTATCCGCCAAGGCATCCAAGGCACGCAGCTTACTCAACTGCTTCTCCCAACCAGCGCCCGCCACTTCGTCGCAGAGGGCGGCGAGGGTCGGATTGCAGCCCCGAATCCAGCGCCGCGGGGTCACGCCGTTGGTGACATTGATGAACTTGCCCGGCCAGAGGGCATCGAAACCAGGAAAGAGATGCGCCCGCAGCAGACGGGTGTGCAGTTCCGCCACGCCATTGACGTGATGCGAGCCGACCACGGCCAAGTGAGCCATGCGCACGCGCTTAACGGAACCTTCTTGGATGATAGAAAGTTCAGCTTTCTTTTCGTCGTCGCCGGGCCAGCGGGCGTCGACCTCACGAAGGTGACGGCGGTTGATTTCGTAGATGATATCAAGGTGACGCGGGAGAACCTTCTCGAAGAGCGGCACGGACCAAGTCTCCAGCGCCTCGGGCAATAAGGTGTGGTTGGTGTAACTAAAGACGCGGGTACAAACGGACCAGGCTTCATCCCAACCCAAGCGTTCCACGTCGATGAGCAGGCGCATCATCTCGGCGACCGAAATCGAGGGGTGGGTGTCGTTCAGCTGGACGGCGACCTTCTCCGGCAGGTTCGTGAAGTCGGGATTCAGACGGCGGTGCCGACGCAAGATGTCCTGGAGTGAGCACGACACGAAGAAGATCTGCTGCACCAGACGGAGCTCCTTACCGCTTTCGGTGCTATCGTTCGGATAGAGGACCTTGGAGATTGTTTCGCTGGCGTCGCGATCACGGACGGCTTCCACGTAACCCCCGCGGTCGAAGGCGCGGAAGTCGAATTCGTTGGTCGCCTTGGATTCCCAAAGTCGGAGGGTGTTAACGCTGCTGGCGGCGAAGCCCGCAATCGGGATATCCCAGGGCACGCCGACGAGGTCACGCGTATCGACGAGTTCGGCGCGGTGATTGCCGCGGTCATCGACATTCTGCTGCACGCGACCGTAGAGCGGGACGCGGACGCGCAAATTAGGCCGACGGATGAGCCAAGGGTTGTTGTTCGCCAACCAAGCATCGGCCACCTCGACTTGGCGGCCCTGGACGAACGTCTGCCGGAACAGACCAAATTCATAGTGAATGCCGTAACCGATGGCCGGGATGTCCATCGTCGCCAGCGAATCCAAGAAACAGGCTGCCAGACGCCCGAGGCCGCCATTGCCCAGACCCATGTCGGCCTCTTCTTCCGTCACCGCTTCTAAATCCTGACCGAGACCCTTTAGCGCCGCTGCCGCGACCTCGCGCAGGCCCAGATTCACCAAGTTATTGGAGAGCACCCGGCCCATCAGATACTCCAAAGAAAAGTAATAGACGCGCCGGACGTTCTTGGACGAGTGGACCGACTGCGTCGCGATATAACGCTCCAGCATCAAGTCGCGGGCCGCCATACAGGTAGCCGACCACCAATCGTTGCGGCTAGCCGTGATCGGATCGCGGGCAAAGGTGCTTTTCAGGTGGCGCAGGATGGCTTCACGAAAAGCCATGACCGAAGGCACGCCCAGAGTGGTCGACTCCAGCGGCGCAGGCTTCTTAACAGAAATTTTGGTGGCCGGCTTGGCCTTCGGAGCCGGCTTGACCGGTCGACGGGTAGCGGACTTAGGAGCGGGCTTCTTTTTCTTTGGCATGATCGGTAAAATAGGACACCCCTACCCTAAGCCACTAGCGAGCCAAAACCGCGTCAGCCCTGTGCCAGTTGGCGCAGCTTGTTCAAATCCAGCTTACCCGTGCCCAAAATCGGGATGCCGGGTACTTTCTTAAACACCTTAGGTATCCACAGGTTGGCCAAGCCCTCGGCCGCCAAGGTGGCGCGTAACGCGTCGGGGTCGAGGTCGATGGTATGGAGGACGACCAACTGCTCGCCCTTGGCGGGATCGCTAACGGCCGAAACCGCGAGAACGGCCTCAGCGGAGGCCTGGAGATTCAAGGCCTTCAGCAAAGCCTGCTCGACGGTACCATGCGGCACCATTTCGCCGCCGATTTTGGAAAAGCGGGAAAGTCGACCAGCCAGATACAAGAAACCGTCGTCATCCAAGCGCGCTAAGTCGCCGGTTCGATACCAACCATCCACGATGGCCTCGGCCGTGCGGGCGGGGTCGCCTAAATAGCCCGTAAAAATATTAGCCCCGCGCACTTCAAGGAGGCCTACCTGGCCGATGGGTAGGACCGCGCCGGTTTCGATGTCGACGAAACGCACCGCGACGCCCATGACGGGCCGGCCGACCGAGCCACGAATGTTACCCGTCCAGATACCATTGGGGGCTTCGTCTTCGGCCTTGTCGGGGACATTGACCGCCAGCACCGGGCTGGTCTCCGTGATACCATAACCCTCGAGCATGGCGGTTTGCAGCTGTTCCCCGAAGCCTGCGGCCAAGTCATCCGGTAATTTTTCCGCCCCGACCACGACCCATTCCAAAGACTTAAGGTCTTCGGCGGTGGCGCGACGCAGGTACGGACGCAGAAAAGTCGGGGTGCCCACGGTGACCGTCACCCGTTCTTCCTTGATGGCCTTGATGGAGCCATTCGTATCGAGCGGCGAAGGGAGAGTCACCAAGGTGCCGTCTCGCGTCATGAAATACCACAGGCCCACCGTGAAACCAAAGCTATGAAAGACTGGTAGGCTCGAAAGCAGGACCGCGGTCGGAGGCAAGATGTCGGCATCTTCGATTTGCCGCAAGTTGGCCAAAATATTACGGTGCGAAAGAATAACCCCCTTCGGCTCACCGGAGCTGCCACTGGTGAACAACAAAGCGGCCTCATCGTCGCCACCGCGAGCAGGCACTCCGGCCAACAACGGGATCAGCCGAGACGGCAGAGCCCTAATCAAGGCCATCCGCCAAGCCACTTGCCAGCGAGGTAACGACTGCAGCTCTGTGGCGATATCCATCAGGCGGTCGCCCCATGGGAAATCCGGAAACTTTTCCGTGAGCTTCACCTTGAACGCTTCGGCGGTGATCACCAAGTCGACCTCGGCGCGACGCAGGCACGATTGCACCTGATCGCGGCCCAGCGTGAAATTCAGGTTCACCGGGATTTTACCGCCCAAGACACAAGCCAAGTTTGCAACCGCAGCGGCCACCCCAGGTGGCAACACGATGGCGACGCGACGTGCGGTCGTCGCCGCACTTAGGCGCCGGGAGATGACCCAGGCCAAAGACAAGAGCATGGCTCCGGAGAACTCGCGCCGTGCGCCCGTGCGGTCGACCAAAGCGACTTGGCCACCCTTAGCGGCTAAGCCGACGGTGACTTCCCGGCCCAAGTGGCCGTTGAGCGAAGGCCGGAGGGCGAAAGCTTCCGCCGCCAGTTCGAGCAAGCGCAAACGCGTCTCGGCATGCTCAGAGAAGGGATACGGCTTGCCGATGACTGCCGAGATGGGGCGAGGGAAATGCTTAGGCCACTTGAAGAAAGACTTACCACCGAGGTGACTGAAAATTGAACCCCACAGACCATCCATGGCCATGGGCACGATGGGTACATTCGCCCGGCGCGCAATCAACTCAAAGCCCCGCCGTAACGTCAAGATACCCCCATTACGCGTCAGACTGCCCTCGGGGAAGATGCAGACAATTTCACCCTCCTTGAGTGCGTCGGCTGACTTTTGAATGGCGTCCTTGGCTTTCGCCTCGGTGACTGGAATCGTCCGCATTATCCGCGTCAACTTGTTGATGATCGGGTTACGCTCGAACCCTTCCCATGACAGGTAACGAATCGGTCGGGGGCACAGCACGCCTAGGACCACCACGTCGACATACGAAACGTGGTTACAAATAATCAAAGCGCCGCCCGTAGCCGGGATGTTCGAAAGCCCCCGCACCTCCATGCGATAAAAGACCCGGACGAAGCACCAGCAAATGGTCTGCAGCAAGCAATAGCCCCAAGTCATCGAAGGATGACGATGCAGGCCTCTCCAGAGGAAGAGTAAGAGGAAAAGGCCAATCGCTAATAGAGCGAGACCGAGCAAGAGAAGCAGAAATTGGGGTACAGTCACCCCTTCCCCATAACCACCTAAAACCCATAGCGCAAGAAGCGACCTTTCGGGTTGACCCCTCCCCTCTAGTCGTTGCCTTAAAGACCTACCCACATGCGCGACTACGTCCTCAGACGGTTGCTGCTCCTCCCTTTGACCTTCATCGGGATTACGTTCGTTGCGTTCTGCTTTACGCGCTTCGTGCCCGGCGGCCCCATCGAGCAAGCCATGGCTGAACGGCAACAGGCTGATCAGAAGCGCGGCAGTGGGAAGGCGCGCCCCACTGGGCCGGCCTCACCCGAGGAGCTGGATAACCTCAAGCGCCGCTATGGTTTTGACCGGCCTCTAGTAGAAGCTTATGCTATTTGGCTCGGCGTCTGGCCGGGCCCCGCCCTCCAGGCCACGGCCCGGCTGAACGCCCAGGGCGTCGCGGAGCTGGAGGTAGCCGATGAGACTAAGCCGGGGCCTCCGTGAAGATCAAGGTATTGGCCGAGGGGGATGCCTTTACCGTTCGGAACACCGACGGTCAGCCCCGCGTCGGCTGGAAAGCGGAGGCCGCCCCCCTGCCCGACGACCCTGATAAGTCCGTGCGCATCGTCGCCTTCCACCCTTCGCTCTCGGGCGTACTCCAACTCAACCTCGGCACCTCATCAGACTCCGACAAGCCGGTGTGGGATGAGATCAAGGCACGCTTACCGCTCTCCCTCTGGTTCGGGTTCTGGACGATGGTCATCGCCTACGGGGTCTCCATCCCTCTCGGCGTCATCAAAGCCCTCCAACGCGACAGCTGGTTTGATACACTGACGTCGCAAGCGCTCTTCATCCTCTACTCGATTCCGGGCTACATCCTCGCCGTGGCCTTGCTGCAAGTCCTCTGCTTCCAACTCGGCTGGTTCCCAACCAAAGGTTTTGCCTGGGATAGCCTGACGTGGGGCGCCCGCCTCCAGCACACGGTCCTGCCGCTGACCTGCATGACCATCGGCTCCTTCACCGCGCTCACACTCTTCACCCGTAACGGTCTCCTCGAAAACCTCGGCGCCGACTACGTCCGCACTGCGCGGGCGAAAGGCGTGGCTTCCGCCGCATTGTCTATGTGCACGCCCTCCGTAATTCCTTAATCCCGATTGCCGCAACGTTTGGACATAATCTCGGCTTCTTCCTCACCGGGTCTTTTCTCATCGAAGTAACCTTCAACATCCCGGGCATGGGTCTACTCGGATTTGATGCACTCTCGCATCGTAACTTTCCGGTCTTCCTTGGACTCCTCACCCTTTCCAGCCTAGCGATGCTCCTCGGTAACATCGTCTCCGACCTTTGCGTGGCCGCCGCCGATCCGCGCATCCGCTTCGATAAAAAGCATGAACTGGCTCGACCCCATCACCCGTCGCCGCCTCGAGCGCTTCCGTCACCACCGCGCTGGCTGGTGGTCATTCGTCGCCTTAAGCAGCCTAACGCTTCTGGCACTGCTGGGGCCCTTGCTCGTCGGCAACCGCCCGCTGGCACTGCAGATTGATGGCCATTGGCGCTTCCCGGTGTTTGCTGGCTTCATTTCGGCGAAAGAACTCGGCTACAGTGGCGAAGCCGAACCGAAGTATCGCCTGCTCGCCAAACAAGTGGCCGCGGACGGGCGCGGATGGTAACTCATGCCGCCCATTCCCTTCGCCCCCCATGAGGTCAGTGAAGTCATGCCTGCCGTCCATCAGGATGCCGCCGGCAAATGTGTGAACCCCGCGGCATCATCAGGGAAGTAGAATCTTCAACCTCAACCCCGACGGCACCCGCGCTCGCTCTTGGACCATCGTCAATGGCCAGCTCTCCGGCGATGCCAAGGTCATCACCGACGGCACCACCGTGGCCCGGGCTAAGTTCGTCGACGGTAAGGTCGACTTCACTTGGCCGACCGGCACGCAGCAAGATTGGATGCCCGCGGCGCCTCTATACGATGATACCTCGCCGTGTGCCCCCGGGCAAGATGGTCATTGGCTGGGTACGGATGAATCCGGCACGACATTCTGGCCCGCCTCTGGGGCGGCTTCCTCCTCTTACTCCTTGCCGCGGCACTCTTCCTGCCCGCTGTTTATGCGGTGGGCCTCCTACTCGGCGCCGCCATGGGGTACTTTGGCGGCCTCTTTGACCCTCATCCTGCAGCGCGTCATGGAGGTCTGGTCCAACATCCCATTCTTTACGCCATCATCTTCCTTGCGAGTATCTTGGAGCCAATTTGACCGTCCTCGCCCTCTTACTGGTCGCCTTCTCTTGGATCGGCCTCGCCCAACAGCTGCGCGCTCGGCTTACCAAATCGCCGCCGCGATTACGTGAACGCGTCGCGCACGCTGGGTGCCGGACATCTCCGTATCCTCTGGAAGCACATCTTACCCAACTGCGCCACTGTCATCCTGACCACCCTGCGTTCACCTTGCACGGACTCGTCTTCTCCCTCTCTGCCCTCGACTACCTCGGCTTTGGCCTCCCGCCGACGGAGCCCTCATGGGGTGACCTCTTGCACCAAGGCCGCGAGGAACTGGCGGGCGTGGTGGATTCTCACGCCGGCACTTGCCTGCCTCGTCGGCCTCATGGTCATGATTAATTCCATCGGCGAAGGCCTCAAGAAGCTCGACATCAAACGCGTCCAGAAATGAAACCACTCTTCACCCTGCTGGTCACCTGCCTCGCGTTTACGTCTGTCTACGCCGAGACCTTCCGCGACCCGCGCGCCGCCGAATTCTACAAGCAGCACCCCGAGTTCTTTCACTTCGCCCAAGCCAGTGACCTACCCAAGGACCTCGACTGGAAAGATGGTGCCGAACAGCAGGAATTTGCCGACCCACGAGCGATCCGCGGGGGCACGCTGCACCAGATGATCATCACGACGCCGCCGACCTTACGGCGGGTCGGTGCCAATGCGAACAACG
>BGOK01000026.1 GCA_003569205.1 Verrucomicrobiota bacterium
GTCTTTGAGTTTAATCTCTGCGAGTTGCCCGGCGGATATTAAGATGCCGGAATTACCGCCGGTATGCTCAACGCCGTCTTCGAAGATGGCTAGCCCTAGTTGCGCGTAGCGCCGGAAGATACCTTCTTGAATGTCGGGCGCGACTTTGGCGTAACCGCCGCGGCGCCGGATCTCCCAGTGCGCAAAGTCGTAGCCCACTGTGTACCCCGTATTTCCCAAAGAAGCGGGAGGCGCGGATCCAAGGCGCAAGCGGTCTTCATCAGTGCTTCGCAGCCGCCCGGTCGCGCTTCTCCCAGAAGACGTAGCTGCGCAACCAGGTCGCATCTGCCACGACCGTGCGTAAGCCGCCGAGGATGCCTAAGAGGACCCCTTGGCCGAGCGTCGGCTCAAGGTCTTTACGACTAATCTCCGGCACCGCCTGCCGGACCCCCTTCCAAGAGGTTTCCGAGTACGTCCCAGCCCCAAGCAACAGTAGGCTAGCCACGACCCATGGGGACACCGGGTGCATCGTTAGATTTCCCTCCGACGGAAGGCCAAGCTCGCTAAGGCCAAGAAGGCAACAAGTAGAAAAGTCCCGATAACACGACGGACCAGATGGCCGCGCCGGAAATGGCGGTTGGGTCGAGTACCAGCGTATCGCCGATATTAAACTGCTGGAGGTTGGGGTATGACGCGGCTCGAGATCCAGAGGAGGCTTTTGGTCACCACGCTCGCGTCGCTAGGCTTGAGTAAGGCTTCTTGGGCGAGCCATTGCAGCTGGCCAGCGACGATGGCCATTGCTCCCACGATCACCGTAAAGAGGAAGGTCCGCGCCACGGCTGAAACCATGAGCACCATCGCGGCGACAACGCCGAGGCGTAACCACTGGAGAACGGCAAACGACGCGAGGCCACTGACGCTGAAATCAGGCGCCACTCGGCCGGTTTCGGCGGCCAGCACAATGAGTTCTTGGGTACGGCTCCAGAGGATTACCCCTTGGAGGAAAGCCAAACTGAAGACAAAGACGCCCAGGACGGCCCAAGTGCCGAGGAATTTCCCCAGCAAGAATTCGGTCCGGCTCAGCGGCTTAGCCAGCAATGTCAGCGCCGTTCGGTTTTCGATTTCCGCAAAGAACAACTGCGCGGTCATGACGAGCGCCAGAACGGAGCCGAAGAGGAACATCCCACCAAAGGCGAAGTCGGCCACAAACTTGAGTTCGCTATGGCCAAAGTCCATGAAGCGTAAGGATACCGAGGACACGACCATGACGGCTGAAAGCACCAGCAGGAAAGCAAAGAAGCGTTGCCGGATTGCCTCCAAGAAGGTAATGCGGGCAATCCAGCTGGTTCGGGTCAGGCGGGCGTTCATGTTAGGCGTCACGGCTACCGGTGACCAATTCGCGGAAGAGGTCTTCCAGCGAACGGCGGGGGTGAGTAATCGAGGTGACCGTCGCCCCATGGGCAGCTAGGGCGGCTTCGGCGGCCTGCCGAGCCTGCGGCGTAAGGTCGGCGACCGTGATGACGTGGCGATCGCGCTGGGCGAGGACTTCATCCACGCGCCCTTCGAGCACGAGGCGACCGCGATCCATGATGGCAACTCGGTCACAGACTTGTTCGACCTGTCCAAGGAGATGCGAGCAAAGTACGATGGTCTTACCTTTAGCACGCATGGCGTTGATCATCCGGCCGATGGCCGCCGAGCCTACGGGATCCACGCCGGCGGTGGGTTCGTCGAGGATGACGAGTTCGGGGTCATGGACAATCGCCTGCGCTAGGCCGATGCGCTGTAGCATACCTTTCGAGTAGGTGCCAATGGGACGGTTGGCGGCTTCGGTCATCGCCGCTAGTTCCAGAGAACCCTCGACGGCTTCACCGACTTTTTCCGCGGGCACGCCGCTCAACCTTGCACAATATTGCACGAGCTCGCGGCCAGTTAGAAATTTATGGAAGTAGGGCGCCTCCGGTAAAAAGCCCGTACGCTGACGGGCCTCCGAGGTAGCCGAGGGAGAACCGAGGATGCTGATAGATCCAGACGTCGCTGGGATTAGGCCGAGCACAATCTTCAGGGTCGTGCTCTTCCCGCATCCATTCGGACCCAGCAGGCCAAAGACCTGGCCGCGCGGAATCTCCAAGGAGAGGTTATCGACCGCCCGTAATTTGATACCCCGCAATCCCACCCGGAAATCCTTGGTGAGCCCCTGCACGGAAATAGCGCTGCTCGTGCTCATCGCTTTATCGTGAAGGTTGAGGAGGTACGCAGGCCAGCAAATGTCCGAGACTCCACGTTGCGGATGTGCCCGTCCAACGACTTAACAATCTCGGCTTCGAATGCATCTAGCTCTTTCTCGGCCCCCTCCGCATGGAGGTAGACTCGACCGTCCGTGAGGTTTTGGATCAAACCGGTGACATCAAAACCGCGGGCAATTCCAAGCACTTGGGCACGAAAACCCACCCCTTGGACATGGCCAGTATACCAGACTTCCCGGTGGGAGACATGGGTTGACATTTGGTAAATTGTGTAAAATCATTGGAGTTTCGTCCCCTACAGCAACCGCAATCCTCCTATGACCACCCTCCTCCCCTTGGCTGTTTTCGATGGTCCCGTTATTTGGGCCATCGTTATCGTTGCTGTCCTCCTCTTTGGTGGTTCCAAGATCCCCGAACTCGCCCGCGGCCTCGGTAAGGCTAAGCGCGAATTCAAAAAAGCCTCTGAAGAGGTCGAAACCGAAGTCCGCTCCGCCGTCGAGGAAGACGAGCGTAAAAAGTCCCGCCTCAAGCAGGTCGAGGAAGAAGAGCGTGCCCGCGTTCGGGCCAAGATTGAAGAAGAAGAGCGCGCCAAGCGTGCTGCTGAAGGTAAGCAGAACTAAGACCTAGGGGGCCGGTAACGGCCCCTTTTTATTGGCATGTTTACAGGCTTAGTCCAAGCAACCGGTAAGGTTTACTCCCGCGAGGTGCTGGCCTCGGGTGCGACTCGCTTTGCCCTCGAGTCTCCCCTGCTGGCCGCCGCCGAACTCGGCGCCTCAATCGCCGTCAATGGGTGCTGCCTGACGGCGACCTCCGTCCAGGGAAATGTCGCCACTTTTGATCTTCTCGCTGAGACCCTCCGGCTGACTAATCTCGGTGACCTGAAGGTGGGCTCGTTGGTTAACCTGGAACCCAGCCTGCGGCCGACCGACCGCATGGGCGGCCACTTCGTGACGGGCCATATCGACGCCTGTGGCTCAGTCGCCTTTTTCGGGGCCGATGGCGCTGACTGGCGCCTAGATATTAACGCCCCTGCGGATGTTCTTCGTTACGTAGTGAAGAAAGGCTGTGTGGCCGTCGATGGCATGTCGCTGACCGTGGCCGACGTCCTTCCCGCCGGTTTTCGGATTTGGATTATTCCCCACACGTTGTCCGTGACCAATCTGGCGGCCCGCCAGGCTGGTCAACGCGTCAACCTCGAGTCGGACCTTCTCGCCAAGTATGCCGAGAAGCTCTTGGTTCGCGCTTAGGCTCCCGAGAGTTCGTTCAGCCGGGCCTCGAGGTGTGCCGCCAAGGCTGGCTCATCGCTCTCACGAGCGGGGCATGGAATAACCTCAAAGGTGACGTCCACGCGTGAAAATGGTTTAGGCAAAGCGAACTGATCCCAACTGCGTAATGTCCAAGCCGACCGAAAGTTCATCCCCATGATGAGGAAAGGACGACCCGTGAGCTTCGCTAAGGAGACGGCGCCAGCCTTGAACTCGCGGCGCGGTCCTTTGGGGCCATCGGGCGTCACGCCGGCGTGATCCCCGCCCCGCACCGCTCGGGTCAAAGACATCAACGCGGCGGCCCCGCGTTTACTGGAAGAGCCGCGCACTGCCTTAATGCCCATGTGCTTAAAGAAGGCAACCAACCACCCGCCATCCTTACTCGTGCTGATGAGCGCAGTGACTGGGCGATCTAAGAAGCGATTCGCAATCAGCGAAGAAGTGAAAAGCCGGTCATGCCAAAGTAACAAGACGAAGGGCCCGTCCTTATCCTCGATGCGGGGGACGTTGGCATGGACGCGCAAGGTGGCCAACCAGAGTCGTAAGACTAACGCGGCGAACCAAACCCAGAGCCAGTGGTACCACGCCACCTCCACAGGGGTCTCTGGTAGGTCTTGGGCTGGTGCAGTCACCCTGCCATTGACGCAGTTTCCCGAAAGCATTTCAAACACTTACGCCAACCCTAAAGCCTGCCTCACCGCTGGGCGCTGGTAAAGGTGCCTTAGGGGTAACGCAAAGACCTCGGGAAAGCGTCGCATCCAGGCATCCAACTCCGCAGGCTGGCGCCACAAGAGTGAATCCACCTCGGCCCGGCCTAACTGCGGGGTGAACTCGCCTCGAAGTAGGTAGGAACGGACGAATTCGTGGCCGAGGTTCGCATGACAGGGGGCGTAATCGATTTCTATTAAAGCCTCGAGGGGGACCCGCAGCCCAATTTCTTCGTGTAGCTCCCGGACAGCCGCCATGGCGTAGCTCTCCCCGCTGTCGACGTGGCCAGCACAGGAGGCGCTAATCAGGCCGGGGCAGTTATCCTTGGCGTAGGATCGGCGTTGCAGGCAGAGTTGCCCGTCCCCCCTGAGCCAAAAAATATGAATAGCGCGGTGCCGGAGCTGTTGGCGGTGAATCTCACTGCGCGGGAGTGAACCGATGACGAGATCGTTTTCGTCGACGAGGTCGAAGACTTCGTCCGGTGACTGGCCGACTTCTTTTCTCATGCGCGTCCCAGATCCATAATAATGTTCCAGCGCTTGGTCAATTCACGGTCGTGTTTCTTCCAGTCAGGATCCCAAGCGGCGAGCTGATTCCAGAAGCGATCAGAATGGTCCATGTGCTTGCGATGCGCTAGCTCGTGGAAGATGACGTGGTCGTGTACCACCGGCGGCAAGAGAACGAGGCGCCAATTCAGCGAAAGTGCCCCCTGCTGCGAACAGGAACCCCAACGCGTGGTTTGGTCGCGGACGCTGACAGCGTCCACACTGACGCCGACGCGCCGGGCAAGGCGTTCGACCGCTTGGGTCAGGCCAGTTTCGGCCAGGCGACGCAGGACGCGGACGGCCGCCTCCTCTCGGCCTGCTTCGGGAAGGAAGAGTTGGACCGCATCGGTGGCCTTCGCTATGACCAACCGAGCGCGAGGGCCTGTCGCAAGGCTGACCTCCATCATCCGTTCGTCTAAGGTAGCCCACGGAAACTTTTCCAAATGCGCCAAGAGCGAGGGCTGTACCGCCCGGGCCTTGGGGAAGACCTGCTCCAACCAAGGGAGATTATCCTTTAAAAAGGCCAAAGCAGAAGCCAGCGACGTGTTCGCTGGGTAAGTTAGTTCGACCCGCGGGCCAGGCTTCACGGAGAGTCTTACCCGCCGGGCCCGTTCCGAAGGTTTGGGCCAGACCTGCACCACGCGGCCAGCCACATGCACGGAGATGGGTTGGTCGGCTGGCTTCATTTTACCCCTGCGTGGCGGCGTGTTTTTCTGCCGTCGCCACCACCGCAGCGGTGTGCCTACGTAATGCTGAATCTGGGTCAATGCCGGCGTCGCGACACGCAGCGATGAGTTCAAAAAGTTTCTGACCTGCGGCGGCCTCGGAGAGACCTTGGGCGGCGGCGGAGACCGCTGGACGGTCTACCGTTGAGCCAGTTTCGAGCGCTTTCTTCTGCACCTGCTTCCAAACCTCGCGGGCGGTCAGCACTGGATTGAGGGTCGGGGGGAGTTCCTTGAAGAGGGTCGGCTTCTTCGCGCCCTTCTCCTTGAGTTTAATCTGCTCCCACTGTTTCACGACCGCCGCCGAGTCGCCCAGTTTGACCCCATCCCCGAAGACGTGGGGGTGTCGGCGAACCATCTTCTCGTTTACCTCGCGCGCGACATCGTCGAAATTAAACTTACCTACTTCAGACGCCATTTGGGCATGGAGTACGACGTGGAACAAAAGGTCGCCGAGTTCCTCGCGGAGGTTGGCATCGTCATGACGATCGATGGCCTGCAGGAGTTCGCAGACTTCCTCGACCAGGCAGTCGCAAATCGTCTGGTGGGTTTGTTCGCGATCCCAAGGGCAACCATCGGGGGCACGGAGCCGGGCGGTGGTCGCGAGAAGGAGGTCAATGCCGGGCATGCCCCGATGGAGAGGGTTCTAGCGGGAGAGTCAAAACGATTGCCAGACGGCTCGGTCTCGTTTCCGTTGTAGGGGTGGACAAACTGACGGAAATCATGGATGCCAAGCGCCGGGAAATCGCCCCGTTCGCTCGCCCCGTCACGGAGGCTGAACTAGCGGCTTTCGCTGGCCGTTCCAGTTTGCCTGGCTTCCGGCAGTCCCTGCACGTCCCTGGTCGGCTCACGGTCATTGCTGAGGTTAAGCGGGCTTCGCCCAGCGTCGGGATGATTCGTGCAGAAGTCGACGCGGTTGCCCAAGCTCGCCTATACGCTGAGGCCGGTGCGGAGTGTCTGTCGGTCCTGACCGAATCCACCTACTTTAAGGGCCAATTGCAGGACCTCGTTGAGGTGGTTCAAGATCAAGCTAAGTTGCCCGTCCCCCGCCCTTGCATTCGTAAGGACTTCATGGTGCACCCTTATCAGGTGCTCGAGGCCGCCCAAGCCGGTGCCCGTTGTATTCTGATTATCGTTCGGGGCCTGACGGACGACGAGATTCGCCCGATTCATGCGGCTGCCAAGCTAGCCGGCATGGATACACTCTTTGAGGTGCACGATGAAGCTGAACTCGAACGCGCCCTGCGCCATGACCCTGACATGGTGGGCGTCAACAACCGCAACCTGTCGACCTTCCAGATTGATTTAAGTTTTGCCGAACGCGTCATCCCACAAATGCCAGCGCACATCCTCAAGGTGGCGGAAAGCGGTATCAAGACAGCCGAAGATGCCGCTCGGATGCGATTCGCGGGTGCCCAGGCTTTGCTCGTGGGGGAATCCTTGATGCGGGTGGAAAATCCGGCGGCACTCCTGCAGGCTTTTCGCGGCCGATGAACGACGGCCCCTTGTCGCAGACCGAAACCCGCGAGCTGCTCGCGCGTCTGTCCCACATGCCCAAGAAGTGGCTGGGGCAGAACTTCCTCATCGACGGTAACATCGTTCGGAAGTCCTTGGAGCTCGCCGAGATTAAGGCCGGCGAGCGGGTGCTGGAAATCGGGCCCGGCCTCGGGACTTTGACGCGTACGTTATTGGGTGCGGGCGTTGAACTCCATGCCGTTGAAGCCGATCCAACGATGGTCTATCACCTCAAGCAGTCGTTGTTGCCCCGCTGGCCGCAAACTTTTCATCTCATAGAGGGAGATGCGGTTGCAATGCCCTTGGCTGACCTCGTGAGTCCAGCGGATGGTTCCTTCAAGGTCGTGGCCAATCTCCCTTACGCTATTTCAACCCCGTGGATGGACGCCATCTGCGCTGGTCCGCATCCCGAAATCATGGTGCTCATGCTGCAGCGCGAGGCCGCCGATCGGCTGACCGCTGAAGTCGGCACCAAGCATTGGTCAGCGGTGACTGCCCAAGTCGCGTTGGCTTTTGAGAAGGTGAAACTGCACCCTGTTCCAGGCCAGTCCTTTAACCCGCCCCCGAAGGTGGATTCGTGCCTTCTGGTCCTCCGGCGGCGACCAGATGCTCAGAGATTCAGTGCCCGTGCCCGTGAGGTTTCCCGGGCGCTCTTTACCCAGCGGCGTAAGCAAGTCGGTTCCTCCGGCCGAAACCTCTTCCCCGACGCACCCGATGTACGCGCTTGGCTCGACGCCCTTCCAAACTTTGGCCTGACCACCCTAGCCCGCCCCGAAGACATTCCCGCGGCGGTCTGGCTTAAACTCTAACCCCCGCCGGAAGGTTGCTTTTCTTGGCCAAGGTGGTCTTTCTGTACCCATGTCCGTTAAAGTAGGCCTAGTCTCCCTTGGTTGCGCCAAGAACCTGATCGATTCCGAAATCATGATCGGCCACCTCGCGAAGGCTGGCATGACCATGACCGCTAATGCCGCCGATGCCGATGTGGTGATCGTCAACACCTGCTCTTTCATCGACGCCTCCAAGCACGAGGCCCTCGAGGCCATCTACGAGATGAGCGATGGCAAGGCCACCGCCCGTAAGAAGAACCAGAAGCTCATCGTTGCTGGCTGCATGTCGCAGCGTTATCAAGGTTCCCTGCCCGTCGTCGAAGGCGCTAAGGGGCACATCGAGCTCCCGAAAGTCGACGCCTATATCGGCCTGGATCAGGTCACCAATATCGTCCCCGTCATCCATAAGGTCATGGGTGGTGAGGCTGGCATGACGGAGTTCTTGTCGAAGACGACGACGTTCATCCCGGACTATGACACGCCGCGTTTTCGTCTGACCCCTAAGCATTCGGCCTACATTAAGATTGCCGAAGGCTGCAACCATCCCTGCACTTTCTGCATTATCCCACGTATCCGTGGCCGTCATCGTAGCCGCACCGTGGAGTCCGTTGTCAAGGAAGCCCAGCAGCTCGTCCTGGAAGGTGTCAAGGAGCTCAACCTCATCTCCCAGGACACGACCTACTTCGGTATGGATCGCTGGACCGAGGATCGTCCGAATCCGCGCAGCAAGGTAGATTCGTCCAAAGGGGAATCCATCGCCTCCCTGCTCCGTGAAATCGACGCGATTCCCGGCGACTATTGGATTCGCTTGCTCTACACGCACCCGGCGCACTGGAGCGATGAGCTAATCGAAACTATCGCTCAGTCCAAGCATGTCGCCCGCTACGTCGACATTCCGCTCCAACATATCTCGAGTAAGATGCTCACCACCATGCAGCGTGAGACCAGCGGCGATTATATCCGTGACCTCATCCGCCGCATGCGTGTCGGGGTGCCGGACATGGCCATCCGGACGACCTTTATCGTCGGCTTCCCCGGCGAGACCGAAGAGGACTTCATGGAGCTCCTCGCTTTCCTCGAAGCCACCCGCTTTGACCGCGTTGGCGTCTTCAAGTATTCCAAGGAAGAAGGCACCAAGGCCGCTAAGATGGAGGGCCACCTCTCCGACGAAGTGAAGGCCGATCGTTATGATCGAGCGATGACCCTCCTCCAGCGCCTCTCGCAGGAACGCGGTGAGCGTTTCATCGGACGCAAACTACGCGTCCTCGTTGAGAGCCCAGGCGTTGGCCGCAGTGAAGGCGACGCCATGGATATTGACGGAACCGTGAAGGTTCCGAAGAAGCTCCCGGTGGGCGAGTTCGCGGAAGTGACGGTGACTGGCGCCGAGGCCTACGACCTCATCGCGAAGTAACTCAGGATTCCTGTTCGCGTTCGGGGGCAACTTCCGCCGAGGCTTCGGCCGCGGGCGAATCGCTCAGGCGGATGAGTGCGTCCAAGGATGAGAAGTGACGCGTCCAGTCCGTCATATCTGGGATGTCCCCTACCACCGCCGAGAAGAGCTCCCGCTTCTCCTGCTTTAGTTCTTCGATACGTTCCTCGACCGTACCCGGGGCAATCATACGATAGATGAAGACAGAATTCTTTTGCCCGATGCGGTGGACGCGGTCGACGGCCTGGGCCTCCACGGCCGGATTCCACCAAGGGTCGAGGAGGAACACATACTCCGCCGTATTGAGCGTGATACCAGTCCCGCCTGCCTTCAGCGACGCCAAGAACAGGGCTGGGCCCTTGGTGTCCTTAAATCGTTCAACGGGCGCAGAGCGATCCTTGGTCTCACCCGTCAGTTCGAAGATAGGCAGATTCGGCAGGTCGCGGGCCAAGGCTTTCTTGACGCGTTCGATCAGCGAAACGAACTGGGAGAACACGACCGCCTTTGAGCCGTTAGCGGCCACTTCCGCGAGCTTCGAGACCAAGAGCGTCACTTTGCCGGAGTGGGCGCTCGGACAGTCAGAGTTATCCGGTAAGAGGCCCGGGTCGCAACAGACCTGCCGCAACCGCATGAGCAAGGTTAAGACCGAGGTAGCGTCCCGAGACAACAGGCTGGCGAGTTCACCCGAGAGGCCGCTGCCTTGAGTGAGATGTTGGTAGAGCGCCCGTTGCTCGTGCGTGAGCGGACAAGGGAGGACGATTTCCACTTTGGGGGGGATGTCCGCGGCGACGTGACGCTTGAGGCGGCGGAGAATGAACGGGGAAACCTGCCGGCGTATTTTGACTAGGCCGGCGGAGGGGTCGCGCAGCATGATGCGTTCAAAGTTGGCACGCTTGCCGAGCAAGCCAGGCATGAGGAATCGGAAGATTGTCCAGAGGTCAGTGGGGCGGTTCTCTAAAGGCGTTCCCGTGATGGCGATGCGGTGCTCGGCCTGCACGGACAAACAAGTCTGGGTGGTCTTCGACTCAGGGTTCTTGATGGCCTGCGCCTCGTCCAGAATGGCGTAGCCAAACTTGGTCTTCTCGAGGAGGTTGGCGTGGCGGCGAAGCTGCGTGTAGCTCGAGATCCAAAGTTTCTCCTCGGGGTGTTTGGCGAAGTCGTCATCTGCGGTCAGCACCGAAGCGGATAGTTCCGGATGGAAGCGTTTGATTTCACCGAGCCAGACCGGAATCACGCTCGCTGGGCAGACGATAAGGGAACGTTCGCCCGCAGGGCGCGACGCCAAGAGCGCTAACACCTGCACGGTTTTACCGAGGCCCATCTCGTCGGCCAGTAACGGGTGGGAGCCAAGGTCACAGAGCCGGCCGAGCCAAGTGACGCCCTTGGCTTGGTAAGGCCGGAGGTATTGCGGCAGGTTTTCAGGTGGAATCGGCTCCTGCAGGAGTTGGTCTTTCCACGCACGAAGATCCTCATTGAGCCGCAGAGCGCCCACGGCGGCATGGTCAAACAAGGACAACAGCAAGTAACGTGGCACCTCCCCGTCCTTGGCCTTCCAGTCTTCGGAGAAATCCGCCACCGCCGCGTTATAGGCTACGACGCCCTTACCAGGTAAAATGACCGGACGCCCGCCCGCCTTAAGCAGTAGTTTCTGTTCGTGGCTCTGGAGTTGGTGGCTGCCAGCCTTGAGCCGCCAATTCAGGCGAAAGGACTTACCGTCGGCCCCGGATTCAGCTTCGGCGTCGACGGCGACCTGGAGCTGTTCGTTGCGGAAAATATTTAACCCTTCTTCCCCCTGCAGTTTAAAGCGCTTCCGCCACTCGTTGAGGTCTTCGCGCACAAAGCGCTCGATACGGCCGATGTTATCCATCGCCCAAGTCCCCGCTGTCTTGCTGTAGACATAGCCAGCGCGGTGGGCGACCGTGCTAAAGCGAAAGAGCGTTTGCCGCTGCTCATCGGATAACTCGTCGCCCGGGATGGAGCCTGGCCCGAAGCAATTCCAGGAATGGCCGCCTCGGCCGGTCCAGGCAGCCGAAGCCGTGAGGCCTTCGGAAGTCAGGTCAAACGATACCTGCAACTTGAGGGCCGACCGCCCGCCGTTATCCTTGGGTTCCGGTTTAGCGATGGGTACGATTTCGGCAGCGGGGGCGGTGTCGTCGACGGCTTTGATTTCGTCGGCGAGAAGTTCCTCAACCTCATACATCGTGGCGACCGCGAATGGCGCACCATTTTCTTCTTCGGGTAAAGACGTCCGCCACTCGATGGTACCGCTACGGAGTTCAATGACCGCCCGCACGGTCTGGGTTTCGGTCTTAGTCACGCCCTCGGCCGATGTCGGTTGAGTTCAAGCGTTCGGACTAATCCCTCGGTGTAAAGTCGACGACCCTCTTCAAGGTCATCCGATTTAAACACAGCTTCCCAGTCCTCCGGAAGGTTCCCGAACCAGTGTTCGAGGGCTTCCGTGGAATAGGAGCGGTTT
>BGOK01000027.1 GCA_003569205.1 Verrucomicrobiota bacterium
GTCCCGCTGGAAGTGGCGGCGGAAATTAAGCGTTCGAAGCGCTGGTTTTCCTGAGTTAAACGACGGCCAAGGTTGCAGACGCACCGGAAGCCCTCACGGTGAAAGCCTTCTCATGGTGCCTTTGCCGTCTTCCTTGCCTGCTGATTCTGACACGGAGCTCTCCTTGTCGGTCGAGCGTGCCTATCGGGAAGTCGTGGTCGTCGATCGGCTAGGGGCCTTCTGGTCGCTGATTTTGGCGAAGTGCTTCTTGGCGCAGTGGGCGATTGATAAGTTCGTCATGCCAATCAGCGGACTCCGTTTCATCTGGTCCCTGACGTTGGCGATGGCCGTCATTGCCACGGTTCTTTATCTCCGGGCCCACCGCGCCCAGTTCGCACTCTTCCCGCATCAGTTCCGGGTCAGCTCCGCGATCTTAGGCGGCTTGTTGGTTGCCCAAGGCTTTCTGCTCTACGCCCACTTCGCCTTAGGGCATCTTTCCGCGGCGGCGACCGCTGGGTTGGCGGCGGCCCTCTTTGGCGCTTGGTCGCTCGCCCGTGCTAGCCTCAAGCGGGCACCAGAACCCATGGTGGGTGCTTTGCTCTGGTGGGGCTTGGCGGCGTCGGCCTTGACCGGCGTTGACGCCGATGCGTTGCTGTGGGTCGGCCTCGGTTTCTTCTTTGCGCAAGCCCTCCCTGGCTTTGCGTTGGCCCGTCGCCTCGAACGTTCGGTCCGGGTTTAACTTAAGAAACTTCGGCGCTTTTGCCGTTCAGGCCGTTAAGCATGAGCGCCATGAAGCGCTTCATGGCTGGCGTCAGGACGCGGCCTTTGCGGTGCAGGATAGCCAAGGGACGAGCCACACGGCGATCGCGCAGGCGCAGTTTCACGAGCGTGCCTTGCTCAATCTCAGAGCGAATGGTGCCTTCAGGGACGAGCGCCACGCCGGCGTCGACTTCCACGGCGCGTTTGAGCGTTTCGATATTATCGAACTCCATCGTCGGTTCGAGCTCGATACGTTGCTCGCGGAAGAATTGGTCGAGTGCCTTGCGGGTCGGGATATCCTGGTCGAAACCGATGAACTTACAGCCCTGCAGGTCGGCGAGATCGATTTCCTTTTTCGACGCGAGCTTGTGCTTAGGGGCGCAGATGGCGACGAGCTGGTCTTCCATGAAAGGAATGATTTCCACCTGACGATACTTCTGCGGGAACGCTACGAGGCCGAAGTCGACGGCACTCGAGACAACGTCTTCGTAGACGAGGTTGGAGCGACGGTATTCGATGCGGACATTGACGTGGGGGAATTCCTGCATGAAGCGCTTCACGTAAGGGGGCAGTTCGTGAAGGCCAATCGAGACAATCGTCGAGACGTGAACGGTGCCGCTGACGACCTTGCGCATTTCCTGCATCTCACTGGCGACCTGTTCGTAGCGATTCAGGATGTCCTTAGAGGCTTCGTAAAGGCTGCGGCCTTCGCGGGTGAGGCGGAACTGCTTCTGGCTGCGGTCCACGATGAGGACGTTGAAGTGCTTCTCCATCGACCGGAGTTGCTGGCTGACGGCCGACTGGGTGATGGCGTTCAGCTTGGCGGCCTTCGAAAAGCTTTCGTTATCAACTAGGTCCCGGAAAATCTTGAGGTTCTCGATGTGCATGGTCAGCGTTCTTAGATTACTAAATCTAATGGGAAGTGCCTTCAAGTGTAGAAGGGCTAATTCAGGGCTCAAAAATCGGCTATTTAAAACGAATAGCAGGCGTTGACTCCAAGGCTTTAGGGTGTTCATACTGCTCAAATGGTCACCTACGACCAATTTACCACCCATTGTCAGGCTGTTTTGGAGCGCATGGCTCAAGCCTGCCAGGCTTGCGGGCGCTCACCCTCGTCGGTTCGGCTGTTGCCGGTAACCAAAACCCATCCCTTTGAAGCCGCCGAATATGCCCACCGCTTTGGGTTGTCGGCCGTTGGGGAGAATCGGGTACAAGAAGCCCTCGTCAAGCGTCCCCAGGCGCCTGCTGGGCTCCGATGGGAGTTGATTGGGCATCTCCAGTCTAATAAAGCAAAACAGGCCCTCCAAGCCTTCGACGTGCTGCAATCCGTCGATTCTGCAGAATTGGCTGCCCGCTTAGGGCGAATCGCCACCGAGCTCGGCCTGACTCGCGAGGTGTACGTCCAAGTTAACTCCGGGGACGACCCAGCAAAGTTTGGCTGCGACCTCGCCCAGGCCCCTGCGGTGCTGGAGGCCTTGCTGCCGCACCGGTCCCTCCAGGTCGTCGGGCTGATGGCCATCGCACCGTTGTCGGATGATCCGACGGTCGCCCGGCGGACCTTTGCCGAGCTACGCCGCTGTCGGGACGATTTAGAGACGCACTTCGGCGTGAAGCTTCCCGAACTTTCGATGGGTATGAGCGGCGACCTTGAAATCGCTGTCGCCGAGGGATCGACGTGCGTCCGCGTCGGCTCCGCCCTCTACGGCTCTCGCCCGGCGCTATGATTCGCCGCCTCGTTATTCGCGACCTCGCCTTGATGGACCGGGCTGAGCTGGAGTTGGGCGCAGGCTTCACCGTGGTCACGGGCGAGACAGGCGCAGGCAAGTCCGTGCTGCTCGGGGCCTTATCTTTACTCGCTGGCCATCGGGCAGCGAAGACGGTCGTGCGTAAGGGGGCCGAAGAAAGCGTCGTCGAGGCGGAGTTCGAAATTGGCGAGGACCCGCGCTTCGATGTTTTACTACAGGAGCTCGATTTGCCGGTTTGCGATGAGGGCTTGCTGCTGCTGAAGCGCTCGGTCCATGCGAGCAAGGCTGGACGTATCTCCATCAACGGTGGGTCGGCTACGCTGGCGCAACTGCAACAGCTCGGCGAACTCTGGATTGATTTCCACGGGCCCGGCGAGCCGCAGAAGTTGATGCGTGCCGAGACGCAGCTGGCGATGCTCGACCTCCATGCTGGACTGGGCAAAGGCTTGGCCGTCTATCGTGCTGGTTGGCGCCAGCGCTTGAGCCTACTGCGCGAGGCCGACGAGGCCGCTGGTGCAGAAAAACTTTCCGAAGACGAGGAAGCGTTCCTGCGTTCACAATTGGAAAAGCTTAATTCACTGGATTTATCCGACGACGCGGTGGCCAAACTGGACCGCGACCATGCCCGGGCTTCGCGCGCCCAGGAGCTGGGCGCCTTACTGGGGCAACTCGATGCGGGCTTAGGCGCCGATGGCCTCGGGGAAGTACTGCCTAAGTTACTCAAGGCATCCGATGACGTCTCCCGAATCGACGAAGAGTCCACGGCTCTGCGCAATCGCCTTAATGCGCTCGCCGCGGAGGCCGAAGATATCCGCGCCGATTACGTGCGCCTCGCCCGCGGTCTCTCCGATGACGATGAGTCGGTCGGCGAGTTGGAGGCGAAGATGAACCTGTGGTTGGAGTTCCGCCGTAAGTACGGCCCAGGGGCGGTCAACGTCAGAGCCAAACGGGAGGGCATCGCCCAGCGACTTTTATCCCAAGTAGATATCGAGGCCCGCGTGGCTAAACTCCGTGCTGAGGCTGCACAAGTGGAGAAGGAACTGCGCAAGCAGGCCGACGTCTTGCATGCGGCTCGCGCGAAGGCCGCCGATAAGCTGGCCGGTGCCGTTCGTAAGATGCTGGGTGCCCTGGGCTTTAAGAAGGCCGACCTGCGCATCGCAGTCGCCACCGCGGAGTTAGGTCCTCAGGGCGCGGATGCGGTGCGTTTCCTCTTTTGTCCGAATGCGGGGCAAGACCTACTGCCGCTCGATCAAATCGCCTCCAGTGGGGAAGCCGCCCGCGTGATGTTGGCACTCAAGACGGTGCTCGCCGCGGTCGACCAGACGCCGGTGCTGGTGTTTGATGAGGTCGATGCCAACGTCGGGGGGGAAATTGGTGCGCAAGTCGGCCGCGAGCTCGCCGCCCTCGGTGCCGCTCACCAAGTCTTCTGCGTCACCCACCTACCGCAGGTCGCCGCTTTGGGACACGCTCATTTGGTCGTCACGAAAACGCAGGATGAGCGCTCCACCACGGTCGCCATCGCCCCCGTCCATACTAAGCGAAAAGATCGGGAATCGGAATTGGCCCGGATGTTAGGTGATCGTGCGAGTAAGGTAGCCTTATCGCACGCCCGCGAGCTGCTGGCGTCTGCCGAGGGGTAATCAGCGTTGCACAAAGCGATCGAGCCGGAGTCGCCGAATAACCCGGAGGCCGATGGCCGCGGCCCAAGGCTTGGGTAGGCGTGCACTGAACATGCCCAGCAACCGGTTCTTCCAGCCTGGGATAATTTGCGGACGCGACTTTGCCATCGCATAGAGTGACTCAGCCACGCAGTCCTCCGCGGTTTGGCCGCCAAGGCTAGTGGGGCCAGAGAAACCCGCTGCCTTAGAGAAGTTCGTTGAGACCGGCCCTGGGCAGATTGCCACGCACCGGACGCCAAAAGGCTTCGCTTCTGCGTCGAGCGCGATGCTCCAATGGAGCATGAGGGCCTTCGTCGCCGCATACGTCGTCATCAAGGGCGTCGGTTGATAGCCCGCGAGCGAAGCGACGGTGGCGACCTGACCGCCACGACGTTTGAGTTCATCCCACAGCAGCCCGGTGAGTTGCACCGGGGCGCGTACGTTGACGTCGACCATCTTTAAGGTGTGGTCGAGTCCCGGTGCGGGGAACTCCCCATAGGCGCCGAAGCCGCTATTATTAACGAGCAGTATTCTACCTTCACTGGGCATTAGTTTCCGTAATTCACGGACAACTTCCTCCACTTGAGTGGGTTGAGCGAGGTCGCAGGTAAGGTGAGTCAACTTACAGGTATTGGGCACCCCCTCAGGTGGGGTGCGGGAAAGGTTGAACACGGCTGCCGTGGTCCCAGAATTGCAGATGCGCGAGAGAATCGCGCGACCAATGCCGGAGGAAGCGCCCGTTATGATCACACAGGAAAAACTTCTGAGAAAATCATCGATGGTATCGTTCTTTGACATGGACGCAGGTTCTCACGCTCAACCCCAAAACACAACACACATGAGTAACGCTCCGGTAGTCGTGACTGGGGTCCATATGGACCTCACCGACGCCCTGAAGGATACGGTGTGCGCCAAAGTCGAAAGACTGATGCGCCACAACCCGCGGATCATCCGCGTGCACGTCGAGCTCGTTTATAACCGCAGCCGAGACCACAGCCGTGAGTTTGCTGCCCAAATCCGGTTGGAGTTAGCGGGCCCGGATATCGTGGTGCGTGAAGAATCTGAGGATTTGTACAAATCCATCGATATTTTGATCGATAAGGTCGATCGCCAACTTCGCCGCCGCCATCGCCTAGAGAAAGAGAAGCGCAATCACCCAAAGCCAACGGACCTCGGCGACCTGGGACGGGCGGCGTAAGGACGGTACCGGCTAGTGCCAGATAAGTCAGTGGTGAGGTCGGTTTAGGACGGTCCAGTTAGTCCGATAGTCAGCGTCAGCCGACAGTCAGATGGAACCGGCAGTCAGAAACAGGATAAGCCAGTGAACCTCGGCCGATAGCCTAGAAGGTACAGTAAAGATGGTCAAGGACCCCGGTCGCCGCAAGGTGGCCGGGGTCCTCCTTTTGGCAGGGGTCGAGCCGTTCTCGGCTCGCCCTTGGGGGCGGTCGGGCTTTTATGCCCGTATGCGGATTTATTTCATGGGCATCTGCGGCACGGCTATGGGCAATGCTGCTTTGTTGATGCGTTCGCTGGGTCACGAAGTGCTGGGTGCCGACACGGGCGTCTATCCGCCGATGTCCGACCACCTCCGGGCCGCTGGCATTGAGATTTTGGAAGGTTGGTCCGCGGATCGCTTGGCCCAACTCAAGCCCGACCTCGTCGTAGTTGGTAACGTGGCGTCCCGCGGACACCCAGAGGTCGAGTGGTTGCTGGAAGCCCGCACGCAGCCGTATATCTCCCTACCGGAGCTCCTGCGCACGCGCCTCCTGAACGAGCGACGCAACATCGTTG
>BGOK01000028.1 GCA_003569205.1 Verrucomicrobiota bacterium
TTATCCTTGGAGCCCGGCTTGAGGGTCTGGCCAGGGTAGAACTCGATCATGTTGCCACCGGCTTCCTTGGTCTTGGCGATGGCTTCAAAGGCTGAGAAGCGATTGAACGTGTAAGCCTGGCAACCGATGAACCAGCCATTCTGACGGAGTTCTTCCGGCAGAGGGTCGGCGTTAAGCTGAGCCACGAAGGCCAGCGCGAGGAGGGTGAGGAGACGCATGGGGATGAGGGTTATGACAGAGAAAGACGAGGGGTGTTCCGTAGGTCAAGAACCTGCCGCGGTCGGGTTGTGAAAAGAGCCTCAATTTCCTCATAATTAGCCATGTGCCTAAACTTTTTCGCCGTTGGTTCGGCTGGCCGACCCGCCGCCCGCTCACGTCGGACGAGGCTTTCGGACGCTGGGGCGAGGGACAGGCGGCCCAGCATTACCGGGCTATGGGCGCGACGATTCTGGCCCAAAACTGGCGGCATGGCCGGGATGAACTCGACCTCGTGGTCTTGAGCGACAGGTCCTCGTCTTCGTGGAGGTGAAGACACGTACGGCCGATTTCGGCGGGGCCGGGTATTATGCCGTCGATAATCGAAAGAAAAGGCCCTTCGGCGGGCCGCCTACGGCTGGTTGAAGCAAATCGGTGGGGCCTCGCACCGTCGTTTCGACGTCGTGGAAGTTATGGTTTGCCACAGGGGCACCGTCCGCATCCTTCAGCACCGGGGCGTGACCCTTTTCGGGAAGCGCCGCCCTTGACTCCGATGTCCGAATCCGACCGTCATCCTTTCCTCTCCGGCCTCAGCAAGCACCGCGGCGCCCAGCCGACTTGCGTGGTCATTTTCGGCGCGTCCGGCGACTTGGCCGCCCGCAAGCTGCTGCCCGCCCTGTACAACCTGGCGGTCGATAGCCTCCTGCCCGCCGACTTCCATCTGATTGGCTTTGGCCGTAAGCCCATCCCGGATGCCGAGTTCCGGACTCAGGCGGCCGCCGACATCCAGAAGTTCTCCCGCCGCGAATTCCGTCCCGACATCTGGAAGCGCGTTGAAGATAATATGTCCTACCAAGCTGGCGGCTACGATGAGCCCGCTGCCTTTGAAGCTTTGAAGGCCCAGATCGCCGCCGCCGAAAAGCGTGCCGGCCGTCCGCTCCAACTCGTTTTCTACGTCTCCACGCCGCCGTCCGTCTTCGAGCCTATCCTCGAGAACCTCGGGCAGTCGGGCCTCGCCGCCCGTGGCCTCGGCACCGACCTCGAGAGCAAGGTCATCATCGAGAAGCCTTTCGGCAAGGACCTCGACTCCGCCGTCCACCTCAACGCCGTCGCGGCCCGTAACTTCCGCGAGTCGCAGATCTTCCGCATCGACCACTACCTCGGCAAGGAAACCGTCCAGGATCTCCTCGTCCTACGTTTCGCTAACCCGATTTTCGAGCCTCTTTGGAATCGTCGTCACGTCGACCACGTCCAAATCACCGTCGCCGAAGAGCTCGGTGTCGGCACGCGCGGTGGTTACTACGATAGCAGTGGCGCTACGCGCGACATGCTGCAGAACCACACGATGCAGCTCTTGGCGCTCGTGGCCATGGAGCAGCCTCGTTCGCTATCTGCCGAGCATATCCGCGATGAGAAGGTCAAGCTCCTCGAGTCCATCCAGCCTCTCCGCCTTGGTGCCAACGCTGACGCCGTCCGTGCGCAGTATGCCGAAGGCCTCTCGGGTGGCGAAAAGTCCCCAACTACCGGGCCGAGAAGGATATCCCGCAGGAATCCGCCACCGAAACCTTTTGCGCGCTGCGTTTCTCGATCGAGAACACCCGCTGGTCGGGCGTCCCGTTCTACATGCGTTCGGGCAAGCGCCTCGCGCGCCGCGTCTCCGAGATTGCCATCCAATTTAAGCAACCGGAGTCCGGCCTCTTCGCGGGCGATGCCCGCTACGACCTCGCGCCCAACCGCTTGGTCATCCAGATTCAGCCCGACGAAGGCACGACGCTCGTCCTTAATTCGAAGGTGCCTGGCCTCGAGCCCCGCACGCAGCCGGTTCGCCTGAGCTTCCGTTACGCGACGACCTACGGTTCGAATACGCCCGAGGCCTACGAGCGCCTCATCCTCGACGGCATCGTCGGTGACCGCACGCTCTTCATTCGCGGCGACGAGACCGAAGCCTCTTGGCGCCTCTTCACGCCCTTGCTCAAGAGCTGGCAGCAGCAGGGCCGCGAAGGCATGGAGGCTTACGCTTCGGGCTCTTGGGGTCCCGCGGGCGCCGATGCGCTCCTCGCCGCGCATGGTCACGCGTGGCGTAACGCCGGTCGCTAAGCCCCATGTCTCACCCCATCCTTGACGCGCTCCCGGGCTTTCCGATGAAGATTTCGGCAGCTCTGCCGGCGCTCGACAAGGCGTGGGCGGAGGAAGGCGAAGACGCCACGCGCGCTTCGCAGATGAACGTCATTTTGATGTTCGGTGCAAACGTCACGCCCGAGGACGCATCTACACGTTTCGATGAAGCCATCCGTTTCGCCCAGCGCTATCCTTGCCGCTTGGTCGTGTTGGCTGCCCGTCCCACCGCCGAAGCCATGGCCGCCCTCGAGGCCAAGGTAAACGTCCTGTGCTTCTTTGATCCCTCTCGTCGCGGTAAGCGTTGCTGCGAGGCCCTCATGCTCGCCTATGGCGCACCGACGGCGGAGCTCGAATCACTCGTCTCCACCTGGTTGGAAGGCGACCTCCCGACGAATCTCTGGGCGCATGGGGTGACGGCGGAAGAATTCCGTCCTTGGCTCAATTGGGCCGCTCGCTGTCGACGCGTTGTCGCGGACCGTTCGATTGTCGGCGAGGCCTTCTTTGCCTTGCCGTTCAAGAACCCCCTTTCTATTCGCGACCTCTCCGTGGCGCGTTGCCTACCGGTACGCCAAGCGCTCGGCCAGTACTTGGCTGCGCATGCCCCGACGGACCTCGTCCGCGGCCTCCAGTCCGTCACGATTTCCCATGGCCCGGCCCTCAGTGGGGAAGCCGCTGGTCTCCTGGCTTGGATGAAAGGTTGCCTCACGCACTGCGCTGGCCTGACCCGTGCGCATCTCGGGGCTGAGTTTAAACTCTCCGCGAAGGTGCCTGCGGGCGATAACCTCGATGCAGAGTGGGTCTATGCGGATGGCTCGCGTTTCTCATGGGAGCATGCTGATCAAGGAACGCGCGCGATCATCACCTTCACGCGTAGCCGTCAGCCGGCCCCCGTCACGCAACGCGTCGCCTTCATGGGCGCCGCCGAAGCGTTGTCCGAGGCAGTGTTTTTTTGATTAGCGGATGGTGGATAGCGGTTGGTGGTTGGGAAGGCAAAGAACAGAGTGCTGAGTCGATGGGAGGCAAAGGCTGGCCTGCGCCCGGATGCCTCGCGGTAGGGTTGGCACTGCGTGCCAACCTAGGAGTTCGCCGTTGGGCGAACTCAGGGTGGGGCAAGGCTTTGCCTTGCACTCCTGATGCGGAGGGCGCGGCGAAGCCACGCCCCTACTCGCGCGAGCCGCGCTCGCGAGGGGCAGGAGAGCGGAGCTGCGGTGACTACCGGTAGGGGGTGCGGTGGGGGTGGCCCTACGCGTAGCGTTTACCCGGATAACATTATAATTATCGAAGATATTTTTTCGAATTTCCGATGGCGAGGGCGGGGCACTTCCCCAAAGTCCCGCTCCCGCCTGATGACGATGCCACGTCCAGTCCACCGCACACTCCGCCCATGATCCGTGACTTCGACGAGACCGGTGGTCGGCCCATACCCTACGAAGAAGTGCGCAACCAGCAGGTGCTGGATGAAGCAGATGCGGAAATCACCGCGTATAACGATAGTTATGCAATGAAGCTTCTCAGGGGAGTAATCGATTCATTCAACCTAGGAGATATCGCCGCCGGCGTCCGCAAGGCTAAGGAACTAGCCACTTGGCTGGAAGGCCAGCCGATGTGGATGTATGCCGGCATCATGGCTGAGCTCCTGCACAAGGTGGCACGTCACGCTCCGCCGGCCATTGGGCGTAGCTTGGCCCGCCGCGCCTTGTTGATCGCCCCACGGGTCGGCATTTGGGCCCCCGCTGGCACGCTCATTTATTTCTCTGCGGCCATTATCCATCGACGCTTGGGAAATGTCCTCAAAGTCCGGGCTTACTGCCGAGAACTACTCCGCCTCTGTCCGCAGGAGGGTTCACGCAACTTCTGGTATCTACCCTATTACTTTCAGAGCGAGCTCCTTGGCTTAGAGGGGAAAGATTCGGAGGCCTTGCCGTTGGCCGAGAAGTCCCTCGCCCTCATCAAGCAGTATGGAGCTTTCGACGTTCGGCTCGGTTTGCAGGCTATGCTTTATTGTGCCCAAGTGAACGAGTCATCAGGGCACCTGAAGGCGGCGCGCCAATATTATCGCGAGTATCTCGACGCCAAGTGCTACCAATGGCTGAAACCCGCTGTGTCCATCAAACAAGCTTGGGATGGGTTCCATCGTACGAAAGAACCCGCCCGACCGAAGTTCTAGGTGAGCACGCAGTGCTCACCCTACCTGCCTCAGAAAGGGCGGGGTGGTTTGCCTTTTGGCCGGGGGTAGGCTTGGTGGCGTATGGCCATAGTCCGCCTTATCCTCGGCGATCAGTTGAACCCAACCCACCGTTGGTTTCAGCAGGTCGACCCTACCGTGATCTATGTGCTCATGGAGGTCCGCTCCGAGACCGACTACGTCCCGCACCACGCCCAGAAGGTCATCGCCATCTTCGCAGGGATGCGGCGCATGGCTGAACAACTGCGAGCCGATGGTCATCGCGTCCGTTCCTTCCGCCTCGGCGACGCCGATAACCGACAGTCCTTCGCCGCTAACCTGCAGACCGTCTTCGCCGAAGTAGGAGCGACCCGTTTTGAGTATCAAGAGCCCGATGAATGGCGCGTCGATCAAGACCTGACCGGTTCGCTTCAGGCTGCGGTCTACCTACTGCCATGGTCTCCGCGGAGCACTTCCTTGATGCCCGCACCGGTGTTTCTGCGCACTTTCAGAAGGACGCCAAACGTTGGTTGATGGAGTCGTATTACCGCAAGATGCGGGTGCGTACCCGGTTGCTAATGGACGCCGATGGCTCGCCGCTTGGCGGCGAGTGGAACTACGACGCCGAGAATCGTAAGCCGTGGAAGGGTACCCCACCGCCGCCCGCCGCATGGGACGTCAGTCATGACCACCGTAAAATTTGGGCAGAGATCCAGGCGGCCGGGGTCAAGACTTTTGGCGAGCCCTCAGCGGACAAGTTCCCCTGGCCGTGTGATCGTACTGAAGCCCTTGCGCAATTAGCCGCTTTTATCAAACGAGGCCTCCCGAACTTTGGTGATTACGAGGACGCCATGCATACGTCGTCGGACCGCCTGTTCCATTCGCGGTTGTCCTTCGCCCTTAATGTCAAACTGCTCTCGCCGCTGGAAGTCGCCGCCGCCGCCGCGGACGCCCATCGCCGCGATCCGGTTCGTTACCCGCTCGCCGCCACGGAAGGCTTCGTCCGTCAAATCATCGGTTGGCGCGAATACATCCGCGGCGTTTACTGGGCCAAAATGCCTGGCTACGCCACGGCCAACGGACTTGGGCACACGTTGTCGTTGCCCTCATGGTTCTGGACTGGGAAGGTGAAGATGAACTGCCTGCGGCACTCGATTGGACAGTCGCTCCAGACCGCGTATGCCCACCACATCCAACGCTTGATGGTCATCGGTTCTTTCTGTCTGACCGCGGGGGTGGATCCGGCGGAGGTCGAGCGTTGGTACCTCGGCGTCTACATCGACGCCTTCCAATGGGTCGAGTTACCGAACGTCATCGGCATGAGTCAGCACGCCGATGGGGGTTTCCTCGCCAGTAAGCCTTACTGCTGCGCCGCCAGTTATGTCTCGAAGATGTCGAACTACTGCGGCGGCTGTCCGTATAATCCTAAGGACCGCACCGGTCCGCTCGCCTGTCCCCTCAATGCCTTCTACTGGGACTTCTGGCTACGTCACCAAGACCGCTTCCTGAAGAACCCGCGCGTTGGTATGGCTGTTCGCCAAGCCGCGCAGATGCCGCCCGCCGAACAGGCCGCCATCCGAAGAAAGCCGCCGAGCTTCGGGCCAACATCGAGGAACTGTAGTCTGTGAAAGGTGGTAGCGGTTGGCGGTTAGTTGAGAGGGTACGGCTAGGTTGGCACGCAGTGCCAACCCTACCCAGATACAACTAGGGCAGCGCGCGGTGCTGCCCCTTCCTTACCCAATCCGGCTCCAGAGCACCTTGAGATAACGGCCTTCAGGGTGGTTGGAGACGTTGGGGTGGTCGCCGCCCGGGCCGGTGCGGTCAAAGATTTGCAGGCGCTTCTGGTAGCGGTGGGCGGCTTTGCTTACGAGATCCTCGAAGGCTTCGGCGGAGACGAGGCCCGAGCAAGAGCACGTCACGAAGACGCCGCCGGGGGCGACGATCTGCATGGCGAGGACGTTGAGGTCATTATATTTCTTCAGGCCTTCGGCTTCGAATTCTTCGTCGCGGCTGTCGACAAACTTAGGCGGGTCGCAAAGCACGAGGTCCCAGGTCTTGCCGTTCTTCTGCATCTGGCGAATCCAGCTGAAGGCGTCCGCGTGCACGAATTCAACGCGCGCATTGTTGAGGTTCGCGTTGCGCTTGGCCATCTCGATGGCCTTTTCGTCGAGGTCGACGCCGGTGACTTCCGTCGCGCCGGCTAACTTAGCAGCGATGGAGAAGCCGCCGGAGTAGCAGCAGAGGTCGAGGACCTTGAGCCCCTTGGCCAAGGCACCAAAACGGCGGCGGTTGTCTCGTTGGTCGCAGAAGAAGCCCGTCTTGTGGCCTTCGGCGAAATCGACTTCCTGAATCATCCCGAACTCCTTGATCTTAACGAAACGCACGGCCGACTTCGGGATGTCGGTCGGCATGATGCCTTCGATGCGGGCCACGTGCGGGTCGATTTGGACAATCTCGCGCTTGGTGCCGACCGCGTCATGCAGGATCGGAATCCAGCGGGGCAGGCGGCGCATCACGCCGAGGGAGGAGACTTCGATGGAAAGCACGTCACCGAGGCGGTCGACGATGAGGCCAGAGAGGAAGTCGGCATCACCGTTGACGGCGCGATAGGCGTCGGTGTCGGCGTCGAGCTTGAGGAGGTCCTTGCGTAAGGCGGCGGCCCGGCGGATGGCCTGCTCGAACCAAACGTCGTCGGGCTTACCTGAGGTGGCCTTAAGGATGCGGAGAGCGATGGGCGCACCGGCGTTCCAGAAACCGTAACCAATGAAGGAGCCCTGCTTATCGTAAGCCGAGACGACATCGCCTTGGCGGGCGTCGGGGGAGACTTCACCCACCATGGAGCGGAAGATGTTTGGCTTGGACGTGAACGTCTTCAGCTGCACCCATGGCTTCTCGCGCGCGATGGGCGCGGGGATATTGGAGAGGCCACCCATGGTGTCGGACATATCCCCAAGGTTCAGAGTCAGGGCCGACTTGGCAAGCCCCGCCCTAGGCGAGGCCGCAGATTAACCGATGAAGCTGCAGATATACTGACAGATGCCCGAACTCACGGTGATCGTGAAGCCAGCCTTCGGGGCTACGTAGAAGTGCGTACCGGCGGCGTAGGTCTTGACCTCGGTCGTGCCGTCTTGGACCACGGTGCAGGAACCGTCGATGATTTCCATGATCTCTGCCTTGTCGGTGCCGAAGTGGTAGGTGCCGGCGTAGATCAGACCCACGGTCTTCTTGGCGCCGTCGGCGGTGAGAATTGTGTGGGAGACTACCTTGCCGTCGAAGTAGACGTTGGCCTTAGCGATTGCGGTGACGTTCTTGAATTCCATGGGAGCATTTAGGTAGGGGACGGATGGGCAGGGGTAAAGGGGAAATGAGGTAAAGCAGGTGCAAAGGTGCAAAAGTGGAGACAGAGTACAGATTACAGAGTACGGAGTACGGAGTACAGAGTGCAGAGGAATGGCGGCCAACGGGTAGGGGCGTGGTTTACCGCGCCCTCCTATACATGAGTGCAAGGCGAAGCCTTGCCCCTCCCCCTAGCTAACCAGACTCTAGCCAACTAGTCCCCTAGCTGCTGTCCCTTACTTCTTCACTACTTGATAATAGGCGATGGGGCCGAGGAGTTCGCGGCCATCGGTCGACTTGGCGCCTGCGAGCTTGATTTCATGCACGAAGCCTTCGCGGATATCTTTGAGCGGGAGCGTGAGAAGTTTGCCGTCAGCGCTGAGTGACCAAGCGGATTCCAGCGGGAGTTCATCGACCTTCGGCGAACCATAGGTGGAGTGATACTTATAGCGGAAACTACGGAGGGCCGGAGTGAGCGAAGCCTTATCGAGGGCGGCGGTGAAGCGGACTTCAAAACCTTTTGCCGTCAGGTGTACGGACTCAATGAGCGGCGGTAGCGCCTTGGGGGCGGGGATACGGACGATGCCGTTGTTGCCAGCCCAGGAGAGGTGCGTCTTGCCGACGTGCAGCGCCCCATCGGGCGCGAAGGCGAGGCGGTGGTTGCCGTTGCGGAGCGCCTTGGTGTCGAGGAAGGGAATCATTGCGCCTTGGTGCACGCCCCCAACGTCTTCACCGACGAAGCGGACGAGACGAGCGGCGTTCATTTCGCCGAAGACCACTTGGCCCGCGAGCGCTCCCCAGGAAGCCGGGAAGACGGCGGGCTGGGTTGGAGAATTGGAGAGCTCACCTTGGATGAAGACGCCACCGGGCTGGGTCCGTAACTTTTCGAGTTCGGGCACTGGAAGAGCCAAGGGCTCACCCTTATTCCAGCCTGGAGTCCAGACCAGCGAGGCTGGGTGGCCGTTGAAGGAGCCCTTCGTAACAACTTGGAGTGGGCTGCTGCCGCGCCAGTCACCTTGGTTGTCATTCACGAGCAAGTGTCCCTTCGAATCGAAGCCAATGCCATCAGGCGAACGGAAACCCGTCGCGAAGAGTTCGGTCGGGCCACGGCCATTGTCGGCGATGCGCAAGATGCAGCCACGGTAAGGCACGCGGCCGTACATGCGGCCCGCAGAGCCAGTTTTGCCCGCGGCGAGGTTTTCGCGCGTGGCCTTGCCGATCTCGGACCATGTGCCACGAATCTCTTTAAAGATACCAGCACCCGAGGACGCGAGGTTGAGCCCTATGTAGAGCGCTCCGTCAGGACCACGGGCTGGGCCGAAGGCGAACTCGTGGTAATTACCAGTCATCCCGAAACTATCGCAAACGGTTTGGTAGCGGTCGGCCTTGCCGTCGCCATCGGTGTCGACGAGGCGGGTCAGTTCCGGGCGCTGCATCACGAGCACCGCGCCTTTGCCATCGGGTAGGAGGCCGAGCGGTTCGTGGAGCCCTTCGGCGAACTGCTTCCAGGTGCCGTCCGTTTGGCGGATGAAGACTTCGCCGCGGTGGAAGGCGACCGCCAGGCGGCCGTCATCAAGGAAGGCGAGGCCACCGACTTGGTCGTCGATGCCGGCTGGGACTTCGACCTTGGAGATCTCGAAAGCCTTGTCCCAGCCATCGGCAGCCGCGGCGGGTTTAGCGACGTCGGCGGGCTTGGGCGCGGCGAGAATGGCCGCGAGGAAGAGCAGAGGAGTGATCACAGCAGGCGGAGGGTAAGGGTGAAGGACTTGGCTTCGGCTGGGGTGAGCGTTAGCAGTTTGTTGAGGACGGTACCGCTCGAGCAAGTGGTCGCTGGGTCGAGGGTGAAGGTGACTGGCTTGGTCGTGGTGACTTCGAAACGGCGAACGAGGTTTTTGCCTTCGGCGACAATCTTTTCGCGGAACTGCGCGCCATCGCGCTCGTATTCAAAGGTCGGTAGTCCAGCTGCATCGACCGAGTAGCCAAGGAACTTCACCCGCTTCTGGAGTGATTCATCGGCTGGCAGTTGCCAAAGCGTCGTGCCAAGCGGCGTGGCTGTGGCCTTGCCATTGCTCTTGTAGTAGGCCCAGCAATCGAGGAAGTCGCCCCGCCAGACCGTGCGTAGGCGGCAGTCGCCCGCGTCGAAGGTGTAGTTGAGGTCTCCGGGCAGCGCGACGGCGATGGCCGCTGGGCCAACGTTCGGCAAGAACATGCGTTGAATCTCTGGTCGGCGGGCCGGGCGAGCGAGCAGGTCCTTGCTGACTGCGGGCTTTTCCTTTAGTCCCTGAGACGCGTTAATCATATACTCGCGGACCGCGAGCAAGTTGGCTTCGCCTAAGTGCGCCATGGAGGGCATCTCAATAACCCCGTTACGTTTCTTCACGGTTTAATGGACCACGCGACGAACTCCTTCGGCTTCTTGTCGTAGAGTTTAGTGATCTCAATGAGCGAGGGGCCCCACGACCATTTGGTCAGGCAGGTGGCAGGCCGCGCAGTTCTGTTCATAGAGCAGCTTGCCATCCTGGGCGGAGGCGAGCGTCGCGCTAAGCGCGAGGAGTGGGGTGAGGAACCAGCGGGGCATGGGAGGGCGGGGAAGGGGGGTAGGGGATAGGGGATAGGAGGTCGGCCGAGAGGAGGCAAACAAGATAGGGGAAAGGGGATGGCGGGTAGGGGATAGGGGATGGGGGCTGGAGTATGGTTGGCTCGGGGGAGGGACAAGGCTTCGCCTTGAACTCGTGCATAGGAGGGCGCGGTAAACCACGCCCCACCCTGTTTGCCGCCATTCCTCTGTACTCCGTACTCTGTAATCTGTACTCACGAAGGGTACTACCACGCCCCTACCTGTTTGCAGAGAGGAAAGCGGCGTAGCCACTGCACAACCCCTAGCCCCTAACCGCTATCCGCTTTCGCGTTAAATCAACTTCAGTTTCGGCAGGTCTTCGCCCTTCACGCGCTTACGGATCGATTCCACATACTCGTCCTTAAACTTCGGTACCGCGGACTGCACGGGCCACGCGACGGCTTCGCCGTGGGCGCAGATGGTACGGCCAGCCACTTGGTTCGCGATATCGAGCAGCAGAGGGACGTCAGATTCCTGGCCGCCACCGGTCGTGATGCGCTTGGAGACGCGGGAGAGCCAGAGCGAGCCTTCGCGACACGGCGTGCACTGACCGCAGGTCTCGTGGGCGTAAAAGGCATTCAGGTTAGAGAGCGCTTGGATCATCT
>BGOK01000029.1 GCA_003569205.1 Verrucomicrobiota bacterium
CGGTACCAGAACTCGATCCGTTAGCCGTCCTGGAAACACTGAACGAACCGGCGCCTCGGGATATTTTGAGAATCCGTCGCGGAAGCGTTCCCATGCCGCCGGCTCTCCGCTTCGCCAATGGGCGGGACGAGGCGAACAACGCTTCATCGATGCTGATCGCTGGCTACGCGCTCTGGATACCAGCCTGACCTGCGTCGGCCCGCGCCCACGCGTCATCGCGACGTTCCCCTTCTACCCAGGCAGCGACCCCGATGGCGCACAGGCCAAACTCTTCCTTCCTGGATGGCAAGTGTCAGCGAAGACGGCCTGACGACCGTCACCCTCTGCGAGCCAGCCGGCCCTGGCTGCGCCGCACGCCTGGCCATCCGTGCGGAAAGTTTCCGGAAGTTTAGCTATCACTCCAACCCACCCCCCCTCGTGCCCCCGTGCCGACCGTCCTTTCGGAAGTCGGCGGGTCATGGTTCCCGTCCGCGGTCATCCGCGCGACCGAGCTCATTAAGGAAGGTTCATTCGAGAAGATTGTCCTGTCGCGCGCCTTCGATTGGCGCAGGGCTGAACCCTTTAGCATCTATGCGACGTTGCAACCGCCTTCGTCGTGGCAACCCACAGTGCCACACCTTCCTCGTCGACGAGGCCGACGGGGCTTTAGTCGGTGCTACGCCCGAGACGCTACTTTCCCTGTTCGACGGCGCCATCCGTTCGGAATCCGTGGCCGGCACGACGCGTCGCGGTGAATCAGCCTCCGAAGACGCCAGCCTGGCTGAAAGCCCTGCTGACCAGTGATAAAGATCTCCGCGAACACAGCGCCGTGACCGCCTCTATCCTGCGTCGTCTGCGCATGGTCGGAGTCCTTGCCGCGACTTCGCGTAACGCCGAACTCCTCCGTCTGGGCAACGTCATGCACCTGCGTACGCCAATCGAAGGCACCATGCCGATTGACCGTCGCTTCCTCGAGGTCGCCGGCGAACTTCACCCGACCCCGGCCGTTGGCGGTAAGCCGCGGGCGATGGCCCTTCCATTCATCCCCGGATTCGAACCGCACCAGCGCGGCCTCTATACGGGTGCCGTCGGCTGGGTTCGTTCAGATGGCGCCTCTGGCAAGCTCTTCGTCGCCCTTCGCTGTGCCCGACTCAAAGGTTCCGAAGCGCGCGCCTTTGCCGGCGCCGGTATCGTGGCCGGCTCGAATCCCGAGGCTGAGTCGACGGAAACCGAGATGAAGCTTCGCACGATTCTGGAAGCGTTGTTCTGAGGATGAAGGTCGTCCTCCAACGCGTACGCTCGGCTTCCGTGTCCGTGGACGGAACCACCACCGGCATGATCGGTCCAGGCTACCTCCTGCTGATCGGCTTGGCCGCCGGCGATGACGCCGCCACCGTCCGCAGGCTGGCCACGGATGTCTCTAAGGCCCGACTGATGCCCGACGCCCTAGGCAAGATGGGCATCAATCTACGTGATGCGGGCGGACAGGCCTTGGCCGTAAGTCAGTTCACATTGCTGGCTGATTTCTCCAAAGGAAATCGGCCTTCGTTCAATAGCGCCGCCAAGCCCGAAAGCGCCAAGCTGCTGTTCGACCTCTTTGTCCAAGAACTTTCCATCCTCCTCGATCAGCGCGTGCCGACCGGAGTCTTTGGAGCCGACATGCGGGTCGAACTCGTGAACGACGGTCCAGTGACCGTGGTACTTGAATAGTTTAGGCTTAACCTCGGCACCCGTCATCGCTACGTCTGGAGGCCGCCCATGCTTTCCGTCCGTATCATCCCCTGTCTCGACGTCCATGGCGGCCGCGTGGTCAAGGGCATCAAGTTCGAAGAGCTGCGTGATGCCGGCGACCCTGTCGCCGTCGCGGCGGCCTATGAGAAGCAAGGTGCCGACGAGTTGGTCTTTCTAGATATTACCGCCTCCAGCGACGAACGCCGCACCATGGTCGACGTCGTTGAACGGACGGCCGACCAGGTCTTCATGCCGCTCACCGTCGGCGGTGGACTTCGTTCCGTCGAAGACATCCGTACAATGCTGAATGCCGGCGCTGATAAGGTCTCCCTCAATACTTCCGCCATCAAGGACCCCGACCTCATCCTACAGTCAGCCCGCAAGTTCGGTAGCCAGTGTATCGTGGTGGCGATCGACGCCAAGAACGTTGGTCCGGGCAAGTGGGAGGTCTTTACCCATGGTGGTCGTAACGCCACGGGGCTCGATGCTATCGAGTGGGCCCGCAAGGCTCACTCCCTCGGTGCCGGCGAAATCCTGCTGACCAGCATGGACCGCGATGGCACCGCCGCCGGTTACGACATTCCGCTCAACCTCGCCGTCTCTTCGGCCGTCGAAGTCCCCGTCATCGCCTCAGGCGGAGCCGGCAATCTCGACCACATGGCTGACGTCCTCAAGCAAGGCGGTGCCAGCGCAGTCCTTGCCGCCAGCATCTTTCACTTCGGCACCTACACCGTCCGTCAGGCCAAGGAGCACCTACGTGCCGCCGGCCTGCCTGTCCGACTTTAACCGACCGTCGGCGGGACAGCCTTCGGCATCACCAGGATCTTATCCAGGCGATGTCCATCCATGTCCACGACTTCGAAGATATAGCCTAAGGCCTCGACGCGGTCGCCTTCGGCCGGAATGCGGCCAAGGGTGCGCATAATGAAGCCAGAGATCGCGGTGAAGCGACCGGAGCCTTCGCCCGGGAATCGACCAATAATACCCGTAGCTTCTCGGAAATCGTCTAGCGAGACAACCGCATCGACGACCCAGCTACCATCATCACGGCGGCGGATTGGCTTGGGTTGAGCAATCGGTGAACCTTCGTTCGGCAGCTCGCCGACGACCGATTCAAGCACATCGTTCAAGGAGACGACGCCGCGGACCCGGCCGAACTCGTCCGTGACCAGGGCGATATGAATCTTATCCTTGCGGAACATTTCCAACAGCTGGGTCCCCGTGCAGTTGGTCGCCACGGTTGGAGGCTCGGTGAGCAAGTCCTTGATCGAAGCGGTGCCGACGAGCGAGAGATTAGCCCAGAGGCGCTTCACCGAAACAACGCCCAGCGGGCGATCGGGCGAACCTCGATAGACAGGAAACCAGGTGTGACCTGAGGCCACGACCTTGCGCCAATTGACTTCGTCGGTGTCTTCAAGGTTGAGCCAGACGACGCGATTGCTCGGCGTCATGAGACGCTCGGCCGTCACCAGATCCAAGGACAGGGCGCCGTGTACCATGCGATGCTCGGCAGCGTGAAGCACGCCGGAAGCCATTCCTTGGTCGACCATCATGCGCAACTCGTCCTCGGACATCGTGTCTTCGGGCGTACGCTTGCGTCCGAAGAGGCGCAGGATGATATCGGCGAAGAATCCCAGCGTACCGACCAGCGGCGAGGCGAGGAACGAGACCGCGATCATCGGCCGTGATAGCATCACCGCCAAGCCCTCCGGATTCGAGAGGCCGAGCCGCTTGGGCACGATTTCAGCTAGGACGATAGTCAACGAACCGATCACGAAAGAAACGCCCGTACGCGAGATGACGTCCGCGTTATCGTGCAGCCAAACCCAGTTGCTGGCCTTGAGGTAAGGCATGATGTGTGCCGCCAGCGGGGCCCCACCGAAGGTGGCCGCGATGATGCTACCAAAAGTCAGGCCGACTTGGACGGTGGAGAGGAACTTCGAGGGGTTGGCGAGGAGCTCTAAGGCCGCCTTCGCCCCCTTGCTGCCATCTTCCGCCAGACGGGTCAGTCGACGACGGTTAGAGGACACCAGCGCCATTTCCGAAAGCTCGAAAATACCGATGGTGGCCCAGCAGGCTAATATGACGAACAATTCCACGAAAACAGGCCTAGGTAGTGGCGAGTGAACAGTCAAATCCGCTTGTTCACATCCTCCCTCCCCCTACGGTCTATCCCTTAATGGCGACCCATTTCGAGGCAATCATCGTTGGCAGCGGCATCGGCGGGTTGAGTTTTGCGCTCAACCTGGCTCAGCGCGGACATTCCGTCGCCATCGTGACCAAGAAGACGAGTTCGGAATCGAACACGAACTGGGCCCAAGGCGGCATCGCTTGCGTCACCGACCAGACCGACGATTTTCAGAGCCACGTGAAGGATACCGTGACGGCCGGCGACGGCCTTTGTGATCTGGATGCCGTCAAGCACATCATCGAGTCCGGCCCTGCCCGGGTAGCCGAACTGATTGCCTGGGGCGTCGAATTCGAGAACGGCACCGATGGTCGACCCGATTTGGGACGGGAGGGTGGTCATTCTAAGCGCCGCATCCTGCATGCGCGCGATATGACCGGGCGCGCCATCGAATCCGCCCTGCTCCGCGCCATCGCCCGCTCACCGAAGGTGGTGATGCTCGAGCACCACCTCGCTATCGACCTCATCACCCGCGCCAAGCTCGGAGCGTGCCCGATCGGCGCCGCCGATGATCGCGTCCTCGGACTCCACGTGCTCGATACCAAGGCTGGCCGGGTCGAGACGATTTCGGCCAATGCCGTGGTTCTGGCTACCGGTGGTACCGGACAGGTCTACCAGTTCACGACTAATCCCGACATCGCTACCGGCGACGGCATTGCGATGGCCTATCGCGCGGGAGCCGAAGTACGCGACATGGAGATGGTCCAGTTTCATCCGACCGCGCTCAAGGCTCCCGACGGAAGCCGTGCCCTCATCTCCGAAGCCGTCCGCGGCGAAGGGGCCATCCTCCGCGACGTATCTATGCGGGCGTTCATGAAGGACTTCCATCCGCTGGGCGACCTGGCTCCCCGAGATATCGTCGCCCGCGCCATCGACTCAGTCATGAAACGTGACGGTGCTCCGCATGTGCTGCTCGACGCCACGCAGGTAGCCAAAGGCCACTTTGCCGAACGCTTCCCGCACATCCACGCCACCTGCCTCAAGGCCGGCTTCGACCTCACCAAGGAACCTGCCCCGGTTGTTCCTGCTGCCCATTACCTCTGTGGCGGGGTCGCCACGGACCTCCGCGGTCAAACCTCCCTCCCCGGCCTTTTCGCTGTCGGGGAAGTCGCCTGCACCGGACTCCATGGCGCCAATCGCCTAGCCTCTAATTCTCTCCTCGAAGCCGTGGTGCTCGCTCACGATGGCGCAGCGGCCGCTCATGACGAAATCACCGCTAAGCGCGGAGAGGCGATGACTCTGCCGGTTTGGATCGATGGATCAGCTGGCGACCCTGACGAGCGCGTGGTACTTACCCACAACTGGGATGAGCTTCGGCGCACAATGTGGGACTATGTTGGTATCGTCCGTTCCACCAAGCGTCTCCAACGTGCGCGCACGCGTATCGGCACCTTGTCGGACGAAGTCCGCGAGTATTATTGGAATTTCCGCGTCGAGCCTCGCCTGCTTGAACTCCGCAATCTCATTCAGGTGGCCGAACTCATCATCGACTGCGCTTTGCAGCGTCGCGAAAGCCGCGGCTTGCACTTCACCCTCGATTACCCGGCGAAGCTCGTCGAAGCACGCCACACTTCGGTGCGCCGACCCCAAGGCCGTCCATGAAGATAGGTATCGTTGGAACGGGAGCGCTGGGAGGATGGTATGCCGCCTTGCTCGCGGAAGCTGGGCACGAAGTGCATTGCCTTGCCCGGAGTGACTTCAAAGCCATCCAGGATAACGGGCTCACCATCCGCAATAAAGGCCAGGAACGGACCGTGCGGGTCGCCTCCGCTTCGCCTGACGCCGCCAAGATTGGGCCGTGTGACCTTATTGTCGTCACGATCAAATCGACTTCCAACTATGCCCTGCCTGAGCTCGTGACGCCGCTGCTCGGCCCAAGCACGATCGTCGTGACCCTTCAGAATGGCATGGGCAACGTGGAAGCTTTGGCGAAGTTGCTACCCATTGAGCGAGTCGTCGCCGGCCTTTGCTTCGTCTGCATCAACCGCCTGGCCCCGGCCGTGATCGACACGACACTCGCTGGTTACGTCCGCATGGCCGCCGCCACCGGGTCAATCAGTGCAGCCGTCGAAACCAGTGTGGCCACCTTTGCCGCAGCCGGTGTGGATTGCCAAGCGGAGGCCTCCCTGGAATCCGTCCTCTGGAAAAAGCTCTGTTGGAATATCCCGTTCAACGGACTCTCCATCGCGGGAGGCAGTATCACGACTGACCTCATCCTCGCAAATCCGGCTCTGAATGAGCGGGCTTATGTGCTCATGAAGGAAGTGCAGGCGGCGGCCGTCGCCCGAGGTCACGGTTTCGAAGACGCACATATCAAGCGACAGTTTGTGGTCACGGTCGGCATGGGTCCATATCGCCCCTCCAGCCTTATTGATTTTGTCGAAGGTCGTGAGGTCGAGGTGGAAGGTATCTGGGGTGAACCGCTGCGCCGCGGCCTCGCTGCCGGCGTAAAGATGCCCGAGACCGAAAAACTGGTCGCCGAAATCAAGGCACGGATCGCCGCACGCAAGTAAGGCTTCAACGTCCGAGCATCCCTACCCCCTCACGAACGAGGTCGGCGATACGCTCCTTGGACAGGAAGCTGGCTTGCGCATCAGAGATTACAACAAACGAGCCCAGCACCCTGCCGCTCCGGTCCACCAAGGTCAGGCGAAGCGAAACCTTGCCGACGGGAATGCCGGCGCTCACCGGACGCGCGGACCAAGCGGCGTACAGGATCGCATCCGCTCCGGCCGGCTCCGTGGCCGCCACATATCCGCGGGACTGGAGCACCCGGACCGATGTGTCATGGATGACGTCGCCGCAAAGGGCGAGGGCTGGCGAGGGGGCGCGGATGGTTTCCTGGACATAGACGCTTCGCACCAGGACAGGCGGGGCGTCCGGACCGACGCAGCCGGCCAGACCGAGCGCAAGGCAGCCCAGTAAGCGGCGGGTCACCTGCCTGAATCGGTGCATAACTTGTTTATTACCCATTCTCGCTCCGGGACAAGCAGGGACATGATGGGACCTGTTGACCTTTGGGGTCAGCATCACTCCCCTTCACGCCATGGCCCGCGTCCAAGCCGTCACCTTTGACCTAGCAGGCACCCTGCTCTTCCCGCACCCGTCGGTCGGTGCCGTGTATGCGGCTTGCGCGAAGCGACATGGCATCGAAATCGAAGCCGCCGTCCTGGACGCGTCGTTTCCGTTGGCGTTCAAAGGCGGCCCGAAGAACGCTAAGCCTGAAGTCTTCTGGAAGGAAGTCGTCCAGCGATGCTTTGGTCCGGCGCTGCCGGCTTCCAAGATTGATCCGGTCTTCAAAGAATGCTGGGAAGCATTTGCCCGGCCCGAATCCTGGCGCATGGCTCCTGGTTCGCTCCAGGCGATCTCCGCCATCCGCTTCCTGGGCGTCAAGGTGGGCATCCTATCGAACGCTGACAATCGGATGCGCAAGGTCCTCGATGGCCATGGGCTGACGCGACACCTGGACGGCATCTTCCTGTCTGAGGAAACCGGACACTCTAAACCTGACTCCAAGGCCTTCGGCCAGGCGGCTCGGGCGCTTGGCAGTTCCGTCTCCGGATTAGTGCACTTTGGCGACAGCCCGACCGAAGACGGCGAAGGAGCCCGAGATGCCGGAGCCACCGGTGTGGTCGTCGGCGGCGCCCATGCGCCCGAGCGCTGCCTGCGAAACGAAAAGATTTCCGAAGCGCCTTACGCAATCCGGGCCTTGCTTACTGAAGGTAAGCTCAAGGGGAAGTTCTCGCGTACCGTTCAGAACCTGCTGGCGAACCTACGCGGACTGCCCGAGGACCGGGGCCGCTCCACCGACCGGGCGATGAAGACCATCGATGATGCGGTGCAGGATGCCTTCAAGAAACTACGCCTCGACAAACCTGTCCCGGAGACGGCCATCGTGGCCCATTGGCTGGAGCTGCTGCCGCTGAAACTGGCCAAGCGCTCTGCCCCGCTGCGCGTGCTTGAAGGCGGCAAGCTCGTCGTCCAGTGCGAGAACTCCGTGATTAAATCCGAAATCCGCTTTCACGAGCGGGCGATGCTGGCGAAGATCCGGCTCCTGCGTGGATGCCAGGAAGTCCGGGCAATTAGCTTCGTGAACGCCTAATCAGTTCGACTTGGGCTCGTAGGGCTTCTGGAAGACGTCCTTGAAGTCGTAGACTTCTTTGAAGTCCTCGAGATTATCCTCGGGCGAGCGACCAAACAGTCCGGTATCGATAATATTAAAGACGATATTACCCACGTCAGCCGACTTCCGGAGGCCCCAGTTATGGAGGAGCGGGGTAGGACATCGGGCCATAGGTTTCGAGCACGTGCTGCCGGAATCCTTCCAGTAACTGCGGACCGCTGACGTGGCGATTCGTGGTGCTCTTGCCTTTCTTGGGCTCACCATGCGTGAGCTTCTGGGCGAGATCGAGACCGAGGCGGACCACGTCATAGGCCTGGGGCTGATAACGGGGATCCTTCTGGCGGATGATGCGGACGGCTTCGTCGAAATCCATGATCAGAGCTTGGCGAGTTCGGAGAGGAGGCGGGCGTTCTGCGCTTCGGTACCGACGGTCAGGCGGAGCCAGCCCGTCATACCATAACCGCGGAGCGGACGCACGATTACGCCAGCCTTCTGCAAGGTCGTGAAAGCCTCCTCGGCCTTAGGAATCTGCGCGGCGAGAAAGTTGGCCTTACCATCGATATAGGCGAAGCCGAGCTGCTTGAGACCGGCGGATAGCTGCGCGATACCCGCGTCGTTTACTTCGCGGGTGCGACGAACGAAGGCATCGTCATCGAGCGCAGCTTCGGCGGCGGCAAGCGCTGGGAGGTTCACGTTAACGGCTGCCGGACGCGATTGAGGAGGCCGCAGACTTCGGTCGAACCCATCAGGTACCCGACGCGCAGTCCGGCGAGTCCGTAGGCCTTGGAGAAGGTACGCGAAAGGACGACCTTACGACCCGACTTCATCAGCGGGCGGAGATCGGCCGAGGCTTCGAGGTATTCCGTATAAGCTTCGTCGAGGCAGAAGATTACGTCTTCCGGCAACGAAGCCGCAAAGGCGAGGATGTCGGCCGGTTCGTCGGTACCGCCAGTCGGGTTATTCGGACTAGCCAGGAAGACGATCCGCGTCTTTGGGGTGACCGCAGCCCGCATGGCCTTGAGGTCATGGCGATAGCCCGGCATCGGGACTTCGACTGCCGTCGCGCCGAAGAGCATCGTCGCAAGCTTGTACACGATGAAGGCTGGGAACCGAAGACCACCTCGTCGCCCGGACGAAGGAAAGCCTGCGAGAGCATGATCATCACCCTCGTTCGAACCATTGCCGATAACGAAATTACCCGGCTCCAGCGACCACTTCTTCGCCAGTTTCTCGCGGAGGAAGGTGCAACCGCCGTCAGGATAAAGATGGCAGGTATCGAGGGCCTTGCGAGCGGCGGCCAGACCTAGCGG
>BGOK01000030.1 GCA_003569205.1 Verrucomicrobiota bacterium
GGCGCCGCGGGCGGTCACCCCCGCGATAAACTTGCGATCCGGGAAGGCGGCGCGGAAAGCGACGGAGCACTTCGGCATACATCGCATCATCGAGGTCAAAGATATACCCCGTGTCGGCGTGTTGAGCACCGGCACTAGTTCCACGCCGTAGTGTTCGGCGGCGGGCGTATTGCCAGCGGAGGGCGGCGACAAAGCCGTCCCAGTCGGGTTTGCTTATCCTTAAAAGGCAGGAGGGCGGCGGCGCACAGCCGGGCCCGGGTGCGGTGGTCGGCTAACTCCTCCTCGGACGTCCAAGCCCATTTCGTCGCGGACCAAGGCGTGGTCGGGGTAAGGTCCTCGGGGCGGGAGATGAGTGGCTTCATGACGACGTCGGAAACCCTAACAGTATTTATATCGGTTGAGGAAGTTTTGTTTCGGAAGGGGGTGGACCCCAAATCGCCCCTTGAAGGCGCTCGGTCTTACCCTCAGAACTTCGGCACCCCGCCTATGAGCTCATCTTCCGAGTCCGACCCGCGCTCCCAAGCTATCTCGGGAGGGATGCAGATGACCTTAGTTGCAGGATTTCTCGGCTGGATGATGGATGGCTATGAGCAGGCAATCTTTCCGCTCTTAGCGAGCCCGGCACTGAAGAGTATGGTGCCGGTCGACGTGCTGTCCGCCGGTCCGGCGGCGGTTAATGCTTGGGTGGGTGGTTGGATGGGGTGGATCACCGCCGCCTTTTTGGTGGGTGCGGCCTTCGGTGGAGCGGCCTTCGGCTGGTTGGGCGATCGGGTTGGGCGCATCCGTGCGATGTCCTTAAGTATCCTTTTCTATTCAATCTTCAGCGGGTCTGTTATTTTGCCAGGATCCGCTCCACCTGATGGGCGCACGTTTCTTGGCGGCCTTAGGCATGGGCGGCGAATGGGCGTTGGGCGTGGCTCTCGTCATGGAGGCTTGGCCAGAGCGTCACCGCTCGAAAATGGCCGCCGCCATCGGCATGGCCGCCAACCTCGGCATGGTGCTCGTCGGCTGCGTCGCCATCGCTTATCCGGCTTCCGCTGATTCTTGGCGAATCCATTTCTTAATCGGTGCCTCGCCGGCTATTATCACTTTGTTTATTCGCTTCTTCGTGCCGGAGTCAGAGAAGTGGAAGCGTGCTTCCGAAAAGGCCGCCGTCGAGCCGCCGCGGTCCAAGTTCAGCGAAGTCTTCGGGGGCGAGTTTCGGCGGGCAACCTGGGGCGCCATCCTAATGGTCTCGGTCGTGTTCGTTGGCACTTGGGGGGCGGTGCAATGGATACCGCTGTGGATCAACGAACTGGCGGGGCCAAAATTCCCTCAGGCCAAGGCCTATGCGATGGTGATTGTATCGCTCGGCGCGTGCGTGGGGACCGTCTTGGCTCCGCTTTGCTTAGCCCGTATCCCGCGGCGTTTGGGCTATCAGCTACTCTGTTTATTCGCCTGCGCTTCGACGGCATGGATCTACCGCACGCCCGCGAGCTGGGATGGGCAGCTTTTGTTCGACGTATTTCCAGCCTTCTTGGCGCTGAAGATCTTCGTCCTCGGCATGACGGCGACCGCGTTCTTCGGCTTCATGCCATTATATTTACCCGAACTCTTCCCGACCCGCGTGCGGGCGACGGGGCAGGGTATCTGTTATAATACGGGCCGCTTAGTCGCGGTGCCGTTCGTCCTGCTCGGTGGTTATCTGGTGAATATTTTGGGCGGCTACCAGCAAGCCGCCGCCGCCATCACCTTAGTTTATTTGGTGGGTTTAGGCATTGCTTACCTAGGTCGCGAGACGGCGGGCCAAGCTTTGCAGGACTAAGCCATGGCCGTTAACCCGCATGACGTCCGTATCCGGGCTGTTCGCTGGTATGCGTTGCCAGTGCAGACGCGGGTACCGCTGAAATTCGGACGAGATACTTTGACCGAAGTCGTCTGCGCGCGGGTCTGCCTAACCGTTTCAAGGGCCGACGGCACGCGGGCGCAAGGGTGGGGTGAGACGCCTTTAAGCGTCCAGTGGGTCTGGCCTTCATCTTTGTCCTATGCGGTACGTCTAAACGCGCTGCAGGATTTTTGCGATCTGCTGGCCGAGGCCTATGCACAGTTTCCCGCCCGCGGGCATGCGATGGAGATTGGTCATGACTTTCTGGAGGCCGTCTTGCCGGCGCTACTGAAGAGCTTCAATGAAACCCTGCCGCCAGGCGTGCGTATTCCGAAGCTCGCCGCGTTAGTCTGCGCCTCCGCCTTCGACCTGGCCCTCCATGATGCCTATGGCGTCGCGAACGAGGTGCCGACGTATGAGACGTATCGGCAACCTTGGATGAACCACGACCTCGCGGCTTTCCTGCAACCCGCGGCGGATGCCCCAACGGTCTCTTTTGCGGGCCAGTTCCCGGTCGACTACTTCCGGACTCCATCGGTGACCTCTTTGTTGGCTTGGCACCTCGTGGGTGGGCTCGACTACCTGACCATTGCTGAAGCCGGAGCGAACCTCGTGGCCGATGCTTACCCGAGTAGTTTAGATGAATGGATTCGTCGCGACGGACTCAAGGCCTTGAAGGTAAAGCTGCGCGGCGATGACGCCGTCTGGGATTTTGAACGCCTGCAACGCGTCGCTGAAATTGGCCTGGCCGGCGGCGTCGAGTTGTTTACGGCAGACTTTAATTGTACCGTGACCGACCCCGCCTACGTCAATGGCGTGCTCGACCGTGTGAAAGTCGAACTCCCCGCGCTGTGGTCCCGGCTCAGCTATGTCGAGCAGCCGTTTCCCTACGAACTCGAAGCGCATCGCATTGACGTCCATTCCGTCAGCAATCGTTGCCCGCTGTTCCTCGACGAGAGTGCGCATGACTGGCGTCTCGTGCGGCTTGGTCGCGAACTGGGCTGGACGGGCGTGGCGCTGAAGACCTGCAAGACGCAGACGGGAGCGTTGCTCAGCCTCTGCTGGGCCCGCGCGCACGGTATGCAGTTAATGGTGCAGGACCTCACGAATCCAATGTTGGCCCAGGTCACCCATGTTCTGCTCGGCTTGCACGCCCCGACCATCGCGGGAATAGAAACGAATGGCATGCAATTCTATCCAGCGGCTTCGGCTCCCGAGGCGCAGGTGCACCCTGGCCTCTATCTCCGCCAGGGCGGACAGGTCGACGCTGCCACCGTGGCGGGTCCGGGCTTTGGTTATCGGGTGGACGAAATCTCCCGAAACCTGCCGGCGCCCCGTGTCTCCTTCCCAGCTTGATTCAATCGGCTTGCGGGCGGGTAGGGGGGTGCCCTTATGCTATTAATCTTATCACCCCTATGACCTCCCGTCTGCTCCTCCTTTTGGCCCTCGCCGCTTCGGCTTTGGCGGCTGACGCTCCCAAGCGTAAGATCCTGTTCTTCACCAAGTCCTCCGGCTTCGAGCACGACGTCATCTCCTACAAGAAGGGTATGCCCAGTTTCGCTGAGAAGCAGCTGAGTGAACTCGGTAAGGAGAATAACTGGGAATTCGTCTTCTCGAAGGACGGCTCGAAGTTCTCGCCCGAGTACTTGGCGCAGTTTGATACCGTGATGTTCTACACCACGGGTGACCTCTGCTCTCCGGGGACCGATAAGAACCCACCGATGTCTCTCGCCGGTAAGCAGGCGCTGTTTGACTTCGTGAAGGCCGGCAAGGGCTTCGTCGGCACGCACTCCGCCTCGGACACCTTCCATACCGATAACGAGTCGCAGAAGGGCCCCGAGCGCTTTAAGAACCACGGCGACAAGGCCGACAGCTATGTCTGTTTCCTCGGGGCCGAGTTCATCCGCCACGGCAAGCAGCAAGTCGGCGTGAATAAGATTGTCGACCCGACCTTCCCAGGCTTCGCCAAGCTCGGTGATAGCTTCTCCTTCGTCGAAGAATGGTACACCCTCAAGGACTTCCGTCCCGAGATCCACGTGCTGACCACCTTCAATGAGCCGGCCCTCGAGGGGGACGACTATAAGCGTCCGGCCTTCCCGAATTGCTGGGCTCGTCACGAAGGTAAGGGTCGCGTGTTCTATACGGCCATGGGCCACCGCGAAGACGTTTGGACCAATGCCACCTTCCGCCAAATTCTGGTGGGCGGTCTCTCTTGGGCTAACGGCGATGCGAAGGCACCCGATATGTCCCCCAACCTCTTGAAGGTCGCCCCTGGTGCCATGACCAACCAGCCCTACACGGCTCCCGCTCCGGCCAAGGCCACGCCCAAGAAGGCCGACGCTAAGAAGTAAGTCCTTTTGTAAGGCGGGCCCAGTGGCCCGCCTTCTTTCTTTGCGACCATGACTACCATTCCTGCCGAAGCGACGAAGCTGAGTGAGCTCACGGATCAGCAGAAGAAGTCAGGCTTGGCGGCTTGGTTGGGCTGGTTCTTTGATGGGCTAGACCTGCACCTCTACACGCTCGTCGCCACGGTCTTCGTCGCGCAGCTACTGGGAACAGAGACGGCTGATCCGAGCGTCCGAAAGTATGGCGCCTTTATCATGGGCGCTTTCCTGCTGGGCTGGGCGCTGGGTGGAGCCGTCTTTGGTTATATTGGCGACCGCTTAGGTCGGAGTCGTACGTTGGTCCTGACCGTCCTGACCTATGCGCTGTTCACGGGCTTGGCTTTCTTTGCCCAGAACTGGTGGCAGCTGATGATTTTCCGCTTCCTGGCGGCGTTGGGTATTGGTGGCGAGTGGGCCATCGGGGCGTCGTTACTTTCCGAGACGTGGCCCAAGAAATGGCGGCCCTGGATTGCCGCTGTCCTGCAGTGTGCAGTTAATTTCGGGATCTTAGCCGCCATCCTGTCGGTCGCACTCATGGGCTATTTTGTGGATTTGGAACAACAACCCAAGTGGGTCTTCCTTATCGGAGTATTGCCAGCTTTCGTGACCTTGTGGATTCGGCATGCGGTGCCCGAGACGGACGAGTGGAAATCGGAAGCCGGCCGCCGCCAGGTCCCCCCGTTGTCCGACCTCTTTGCTCCCGGGATTCGTCGCTCCACTTGGTTGGCGGTGGCAATTTGCGCCATCTCGCTGACTGGTCACTGGGTCTTCATGTATTGGCAACAGGCCTTCATTAAGACCCATCCTGGGGTGTCGGCCGTCGATCAGGGGGGTGTCATTAAATGGGCCTTGTTCACCGTCATCGCTTGTTCAGTGGTGGGGAATTTTGCCTCGGGCTGGGCCGCCCATCGTTTCGGTTATGGCCGCGCCTTGTGCGGATTCTTCAGCGCTTACTTCCTCTTAATGGCCGTAGCCTTCTTCTTTAGTTGGAGCCTGCCGGTAACCTTCGCCTTCTATGGCGCCATTGGGTTCTGTCAGGGGGTCTTTGGGCTCTTCACGATGTGCTTGCCGCCGCTCTTTCCGACGCTTCAGCGCACGACAGGGGCGGGCTTCTGTTACAATATTGGTCGGGTTTTTTCGGCCATCGGCGTGGTCTTCTTCGGACTGGTATCCATGGAGATTGGGCAATGCCTACTTTACGCTTCCTTCCTCTTTATTCCGGCGGCCATCTTAGCCCTTTGGTTGCCGCAGCCAGAATAATTGGCGGGGGTAGGTTGGGCTTGTTTCCGCTGGGGGTGTTCCTATGCTGATGGCGTGACGCTGAAACAAAAAGTTCGGTTGTTCGTCAAAATTCAAGCTGCCACTTTCGCCATCGGCTTGGCGTTCATCATTCGCGAGAACGCGGAACACGGCTTTACGTTGCAGATGACCTACGATCATGTGCAAGAGGCCTTGTTTGGGGATGCGGGGCTGAACCGTACGCGGTGGCTCTTCCTACTCCCGCTGTTCGGTACATTTCTTTATTTCCTCCGGACCGATCGCCGGCCGCGGAACTTGAAGCAGGTCTTCTTCAAGTGGAGTATTCTTTTCTTGGTTGTGGAGTTTATCACGGAGTGGACCACGAACGGTTGGGGGCAGGCGACGACGAATTTACCGGTCTTCTTGGTCCGTTACGCCGCAGGCGGAACCTTGGCGGCTGCGGTTTGGTGGTTGATCGAGAGATCGCCCCGTACCCACCCGGATAGTTTCTATAAACCCCATGGGAACCATCATGGTCATGGCCATGGGCACGCGTCGCCGTCCGTGCCGCCGTCCGTGCCGCCCAAGCGCGGGCACTGAGCGGAACTTTACTTTTGGCCGAGCCCACAGATAGCCTTGAACTCGGCGGCTATCACTGGGGTGACGGAAAGTCGGTTGCCAGGACGCAAGATGAGCATTTCACCGAGGGCTTTGCAGGCCCGGAGGTCGGGTAAGGTAACCTGGCGCTGGAAGGTCTGGTGATAGGCCACTTCAACGCAACTCCAGCGCGGGTCTTCGCGGGGGGACTTGGGATCGTAGTAATCGGACTTTGCGTCGAACTGCGTGGGGTCGGTGAACGCTGCCTTCGAGATTTTGGCCACACCGGCGATGCCGGGTTCGGGACAGTTTGAATGGTAGAAGAGCACGAGGTCACCCACGGCGGCGGCCCGCATAAAATTGCGGGCTTGGTAGTTACGCACGCCCGTCCAAGGCTCCGTCCTACGGGTGCGGAGCTGCTCGAATGAGAATTCGTCTGGTTCCGATTTCATCAACCAATAGCGCATGCGAGCACGGTGGTGGTCCGGCGGTTTTTGACAAGCGTCTTGGCGACCTAAACCTTGCCCTGCGCCCGTGGGGTGCCCTAATGACCCTATGCGCCTGTTGGATTCCCATTGCCATCCGATCACCGCGGTCCGCGCGGGGACACTCGGGCCTTGGCTGGAGCAGGTGAAGGCCGCCGGGGTCGAAGGCGTCGTCGCGATTGGGACCGACCTCGATGACTGGTCCGACTACCGCCGGTTGACCCACGACCATCCTAACTTTTTCCGGCATACCGTCGGACTGCACCCCTGCCATGTAACCGAGGGCTGGGAGGACACCGTCACGGCGTTATCACCGTTCTTCGCCGACTCGGTGGCGCCCGCCGCGTTGGGCGAGATTGGCTTAGACTACTTTCGACTCCCCGCCGACGTCACCGAGGCAGCACAGGTCAAGGCTTGGCAACAGCTCGCCTTCCGCCGGCAATTGGCGTTAGCCTATCAGTTCGATTGCCCCGTCGTCATCCATTCGCGTCACGCCTTCGCGGATTCCGTTCAACTCATCGACGAGAGCGGCGTCGATTGGCGTAAGGTTGTCTTCCATTGTTTCGTCGAAGGGCCGGACGCCGTTCGCGAGGTCAATCGCCGCGGCGGGCGCGCGTCTTTTACGGGGATTATTACTTACAAGAAAGCAGACGAGATCCGCGCGGCGCTCAAGGCCCAAGGTCTAGCCCGCTTAATGTTGGAAACGGATGCGCCGTACCTCGCCCCGCTCTCCGTGCGGGGTAAAGAGAACACGCCTGCCTACCTGCCGGAGATTGCCGCCCAAGCCGCGGAGCTCCTGGGCTTACCCGTCGATGAGGTCGCCGAAGTGTCGACGCGGAATGCCCGCCAATTCTTTGGCTTCTGAGCAGCCGGGCGTGGCACAGGATTGTCACCGAATTGGCGTGTTAAGCGCTCATTCGTCATTTATGATGCGAACCGATGACAAAGGCAAGGCATGGGGCTAATGTGGCAGATCTCCGCGCAGCGTTAGGTCCTTTGGGCTGGTCGGCTCCGCTCTTGGATCGCTTCTTTAAGGCCCGCGAGTTCGACGAGTTCTTAGCGAGAATCTTGGCTTCAGGTCGGCCGGATTTTTTTGCCAGTGCTAAAATCGAGGGACAGTTGTCAGCCTCATGGGATGACGGCTGTTTGGCGCGTATCCCCCGACAAGGTCCGGTGGTCGTGATGGCCAATCATCCCCACGGACTAGCGGATGGGGTTGTGGCGATGGATTTCCTCCTGCGGGCTCGGCCGGATGCCTTGGTGGTCGGAAATAAGTGGTTGGCGCAGATTCCGGGCATCCGGCCTTGGTTGATTGAAGTGAATCCATTTGACCCAGATCAAGCTGACCTGGGGAACCTAGCGGGCACGCGGCGAATCCTCAGCCATCTCAAGGCCGGCGGGTGTATCCTGACCTTTCCCGCGGGCGAGGTATCTAATCTATCTTTAAAGCACCGTGCCGTCCGTGACCCAGTCTGGTCACCGCAGGTCGTGCGCCTGGCCCGGCGGGCTAATGCCTCCATCGTACCGCTGCATATTTCGGGCGGCAACTCGCGGCTCTTCTATTCCTTGGGCCTGCTCCACCCCAAGGCACGCACCCTGATGTTGCTGCGAGAGTTTTTTTCGCACCGTGGTAAGGTTATCCACCTTCGGACCGCAAAGGCCGTGCCCTCAACGCAGCTCACCGATCACCCGGACGATGAGGAAGCGACCAGTTTAATGCGCTTGCGTTGCGAGTTGTTGTCCAGTCGGGAGTCAGCGGGCAAAGTCGCGGAACGACGTAAACTTACGGAGTCCTGGGCTCCCTTGATTGCTCCGATCATGCCGGCCTTGCTGCGGGCGGAACTAGAGAGCCTGCCGTCGGAGGACTGCTTGCTGACCAGCGGACATTTCAAGGTCCTATCGTTTTCTAGGTTCGGAACTTCCGCATACCTTGCGAGAAGTCGGGCGCTTGCGTGAACTTACTTTCCGTTCCGTCTCCGAGGGCTCGGGGAATGAATGCGACCTCGACCCCTTTGATGCTTGGTACGACCAACTCATCCTCTGGGACGATCAGACGAGCCAGATTGTCGGCGGTTACCGACTGGGTCCTACGGATCGTATCCTGCCGCTGAAGGGGAAGCACGGCATGTACACTTCAACGCTCTTTGACTTCAAGGGGGACTTTTTCCGCCGGATGGACCCCGCCTTGGAGATGGGTCGCTCCTTCATTCGCGCGGAGTATCAGCGTAAGCCGACGAGCCTGCCCCTGCTGTGGCGCGGTATCGGTCGCTATGTCGCCCGTTTCCCCCAGTATCACCTCTTGTTCGGGCCAGTGAGTATCAACCCGGAGTACGGCCAAGCCTCGAAGCAGCTCATCCTTTCA
>BGOK01000031.1 GCA_003569205.1 Verrucomicrobiota bacterium
GCTGCCAGCGAAAAATTTGAGGATACTGAGAAACATGGGTCCGGGCGCGAAAGCGTGCAGGCTGGGAATAGAATAGCCGAGTCAAAGCCCAAAAAACCGCAGAATCCAGCCCCGAAACGGCCGACCGGACGATTAATCCCCACCCGCCCGCAACGGTGTCAGACCCCAATGTTGGTGCCTGACCACATTATTGGGGTCTGACCCCGTTATGCAGGTCTGGTCCTGAGGCTCACTTGTTCACGGGAGGCTTTTCCGCCTTGCCGTTGGCTTGGAGGCCTCAAGATAAATCCATACCCATGGCTGAAAACGTTATTATTCTCGGTACCGGTTGCGCGGCCTTACTGCCGCCATCTACGCCGCCCGTGCCGGCCTGAGCCCCCTGGTGCTCGAGGGTGGCCAGCCAGGTGGCCAGTTAACGACGACCTCCGAGGTCGAGAACTTCCCTGGTTTCGTCCATGGCGTGGACGGCAACGAGCTCATCACGAATATGAAGGGTCAAGCCGAGCGCTTTGGCGCGAAGTTCGCCTGGGACCGCATCGACTCGGTCGATTTCTCTGGCCTGGTGAAGAAGCTCGTCGGCGGTGAAGCCACCTACGAAGCCAAGGCGGTGATTATCGCGACGGGCGCCTCACCGCGTTTCTTAGGTATCCCTGGTGAACAGGAATACTACGGCGGTAACGGCGTCACGACTTGTGCGACCTGCGATGGCGCGTTCTACCGCGACGTCCCCGTCGCCGTGGTCGGCGGTGGCGATTCCGCCTGCGAAGAGGCCCTCTTCCTTACCCGTTTCGCTTCCAAGGTCTACCTCGCGCACCGTCGCGATACCTTCCGCGCTTCTGACATCATGGTCCAGCGCGTGAAGACCCATGCGAAGATTGAGCTCGTCCTTAACGTCACGCCGAAGCAAGTCCTCGGTGGTGCCGATGGCAAGGTCCACACGTTGGAAGTGGTCGAGAAGTCCGGTGCAGTCCGCGCACTGGGCGTAAAATGTGTTTTCGTCGCCATTGGCCACGTCCCTAATTCCAAGGCTTTTACGCCAGCGCTTGACGTCGATGAAGGCGGTTACTTCGTCGCGGCCGCCAACACGGTCAGTACCAAGGTCCCGGGCGTCTTTGTCGCCGGCGACTGCTCGGATCACGTTTACCGCCAAGCCATCACCGCGGCTGGCATGGGCTGCCGTGCAGCGATCGAAGCCGAACGCTGGCTTGCGGGCCACTGAGGCTTGCGACGGAGTCGCAAGGTCGCGGTGGAAGCGGCTGGCGGTTAGCGGTTGGGATTTTCTGCAAAGGGAGACCGGGAACCGGGAAGTTAACGGCGAGTATATAACCCCCTGCTAATCATCCGGTCTCCGGTTCCCCTTTGAGTGCTGTCGTTACCCGATACAGCGTATCCTAACCGCTGTCCCCTCGGAGTAATCGCTCCCCGATTACTTCGTCAGAATCTCCATCGCAGACTTCTTCTGCGGGATGAAGGGGAGCACGTGCTCGGTGTAGGGTACGATGACGTCGAGGAGGTAGGGACCGTCGTGGTCGAGCATCTCGCGCATGGCGGCGCGGAGGTCTTCACGCTTCATGACTTGGCGGGCCTTAATACCGAAGCCATTGGCGATTTTAACGAAGTCAGGGTAGAGGCCACCCGGGTTGTCGGGAGAGCCGATATTCTTGGCGTCCCCGAGGATCGTATGGCCGCGGGTACCGGCATAGAAGCGATCTTCCCACTGCACCACCATGCCGAGGTGCTGGTTGTTGAGGATGAGGATCTTCGCGTTGATCTTCTCAATCTTCATGCAGGCGAGTTCCTGGATATTCATCAGGAACGAGCCATCGCCATCGATGTCGATGACTTGGACGTCGGGGTTGGCGACCTTGGCGCCGATGGCGGCTGGGAGGCCGAAGCCCATCGTGCCAGCGCCGAGCGAGCTGATGAAGCGGCGGGGCTCGTTGAAGCGGTAATACTGCGGGGCCCACATCTGGTGCTGGCCAACGCCGGTGGAGATGATGGCGTTACCCTTGGTCTCTTCGAAGAGGACTTCAATGGCTTCCTGCGGGAGGATGTGCTTGGTATTGCGCTCGTAGCTGAACGGATACGGGTGCTCCTTCTTCCAGCCGTTGATGATCTCGTACCACTTCTTCAGGTCAGGCTTCTTGAAGCCCTTCTTGGCGAGCGTGACCATGCGGCCGAGTGCGTGCTTGATGTCGGAGTGGATCGGGTAGTGTGCGAACTTGTTCTTCTGGTGCTCCGAGCGGTCGATGTCGATGTGGACGATGGTGGCATCGGGGGCGAACTTGTCGATGGCGCCGGTGATACGGTCGTCGAAGCGCGCGCCCATGGTGATGAGGAGGTCGCTCTTGCAGACGGCCCAGTTGCCGGCGACGGTGCCGTGCATGCCGTACCAATAAAGGGACTGCGGATGATCGCAGGGGAAGGCGCCGAGGCCCATCAGCGTAGAAGCGACGGGGATACCAGTGGCTTCGGCAAAGGCCCGTAGCTCCTTATGGGCGTCGCCGGAAAGGATGCCGCCGCCGATGTAGAGCGCGGGCTGCTTGGCGCCTTCGATGAGGCGCAAAACTTGCTCGAGGTCGCTGTCGGCGCACTTCGGAGGCGTCGGCAGGCCGAGGATAGAAACGTCGTCGGGATTCTTGGGGAAGACCGGGACCCACTCGTGCTGCTGGATGTCCTTCGGGATATCGATGACGACGGGGCCAGGTCGACCGGTGGTGGCGATTTTGAACGCCTTGTACATGATGCTCGGCAACTCGTTGTAATCGAGGACGAGGAAGGAGTGCTTTACGATCGGCAACGTCATGCCGTAGAAGTCGGTTTCCTGGAAAGCTGCGCGACCGATGAACTGCTGGTAGACCTGGCCGGTGATACAGATGAGCGGGATGCTATCCATGTGGGCATCGGCGATCGCGGTGACGAGGTTTGTGGCACCAGGGCCGGAGGTGGCCATGCAGACGCCGGGCTTACCAGTCGAACGGGAGTAGCCGTGGGCCATGAAGGCACCGCCCTGTTCGTGACGCGGTAGGATGGTACGGATTTTCTTGGAGCGGATGAGGCCATGGTGGAGCTCCATGGAAGCGCCGCCGGGGTAAGCGAAGATCGTGTCGACGCCGAGGTTCTCGAGGCATCGTACCATGACATCACAGCCGCGCATCTTGACGCCGGTCTGGGCGGAGACGGCGGTCGGAGTTTTGGAGGAGGATTGCTTGGCGGCGTTCTTTTTAGGCATGGTCAGGGGGGCGGTTGGTGACCGCAGGGAATGGGTTAGAAAAGGAGTGGTAGGGAAGGGGGCAAGTGTGAATAACCCATTCAGAATCTAGGCGGGTGAAAATCTGTTCACTTAAAGGTAAGCAGGAAGAGACTTGGGCGGCCGATTCGCCGGCCGGTTGCCTTGGATTCCCTAGGGGAGAGGCTTTATCGTGGAAATCGGGTAGGAAGCTTTCAGCAGGGCAAAATGCCGCTTTGCCTCAGTCAGGCGCAGGCGGGGTTTAAAGGCCGGCCCTTAAAATAGTAATTTAGTGCCTAATATGCTTAAGTCCAACGACTTGCATAGGTGTTTGCATTCCACTCTGCAGGTAAGTATGGGCCAGGCGAACGGCTTGTTCCAAAGACTCTCCGCGGGCTAGGTGTGCCGTGATGGCGGCCGAAAGCGTGCACCCGCTGCCGTGCGTATCGATGCCGGGGATGCGCTGGGCCGTGAGCGTGAGCGTGCGACCGTCGGGCCAAGCCAAGGCGTCAACGAGTGCGTCCCCGTCGGCATGCCCTCCTTTAACGAGGAAGGGTACACCATAGCGGCGGGCAAGTTCGAGTGCTTCCGCTGGGCCCTGGGACCCGCCCAGCGCTTTTCGTCCGAGCAGGATGGTCGCCTCATCGAGGTTCGGCGTGACGACCGCCGCGAGCGGCAAGAGTTTACGAGCAACCGCGGCGACGGCTTCGGCGGAGAGCAACGTCGCGCCGCTCGAGGCCACCATGACCGGATCGATGACGGCGGGGAACTTCGCTTCCGCGATGAAACCCGCGACCGCTTCGACAATCTCGACATTCAGCAACATCCCTGTTTTTAAGGCTTTAGGACGATAATAACGGGTAACCTGGTGGCATTGTTCGAGGACAAAAGCTGGGCTGGTCGCCTGGACGCCGGAGACGCCGAGCGGATTCTGGGCCGTGAGACAAGTGATGGCGGTCGTGCCATAGACCCCGTTGGCGGCGAAGGTCAAAAGGTCGGCTTGGATGCCTGCACCCGCGCCGCTATCGGAGCCTGCGATGGACAGCGCGACGGGGAGGTCAGTCAGGGTTGCGGGCATAGTTGCGTGGGCTTTGGCTTAGATTTAATCTGATAATATTTCCGTTATATTCCCGAAAAGATTTGCACCTTAGCAGTCGTAAAGATGATGACAACAGTTCAGCAATTGTCCGCTTGAGCAAAGAAGAACCACAGTCCACCCGGCGCCACATATCCTCCGATGCCAAACTGGGCTTGGAGCGTTTAATTGTCGGCCGCGAATGTAACGCCTTCGACCGCCTCTCGGCGGAGCGCAAAGCCCTAGCCTTTGACGAACTTATCGATCTGGGGTTCATCAAGGGGGTGGTGAAGGAAGTCACGGGACGGGCCTACCCAGACGTTACCGTCAAGCATGTCACTTCTGCCGGCCGGAGTGCTTTTCGTAAAAAAGAACGCGGCGAAAGCAGCGGGGGTAAGTCAAGCGGCTGGAAAATCGGGATTTTAGCCCTTTTTCTGATAGCCGCAGTCTTAACGGTATTGGCCTTGTTGCATAGCTGTAAGCCCTAAAGCTCTTGGGCTGGATGGACTGACCAACGGTGAAACCACGCGGGGCGGGGTCCGTTGTTTCGCCCCCTAATCCATTGACAGCGCTGGGGCGTTTGCCCTTCTTTTGCCCTTCGTCGATAGCCGCTGGCCCGCCTTCTGGCTGTCTCCGTCCTCTCCCACCTCTTCCTCTACCATGGCTAAGAAAACCCAATCCAACTCCAAATCCACTAAGTCCACCAAGGTCGTCTACACCTGGGGCGACGGCAAAGCTGACGGCAACGGCTCGATGAAGGCCTTGCTCGGCGGCAAAGGCGCTAACCTCGCCGAAATGACCCGCATCGGTCTCCCGGTGCCTCCCGGCTTCACGGTCACGACCGAAGTCTGCACTTACTTCTACGCCAACAAGCGCACCTACCCAGTTTCCCTCCAGGCTCAGATGGAAGCTGGTGTGAAGAATATGGAGAAGATCATGGGCACCCAGTTCGGCGCCACCTCCGGCATGCCCCTGCTCGTCGCCGTCCGCTCGGGCGCTCGCGACTCGATGCCTGGCATGATGGACACCATCCTCAACCTCGGCCTCAACGATGAATCCGTCATCGCCCTTGCCAAGGCCACCGGCAACCCGCGCTTCGCCTGGGATTGCTACCGCCGCTTCATCCAGATGTATGGCGACGTCGTCCTCGGCGTGCAAAAGCGCGAAGGCGAAGACCACGAGCCGTTCGAGACCATCATCGAAGAATTTAAGCACAAGAAATACAAGGGTGATGTCGAAGACTCCGCCCTCACCGCTGAAGACCAGCAGGAGCTCGTCAAGCGCTTCAAGGCCCTCGTCAAGGCCCGCACCGGTAAGGTCTTCCCCGAATAGCCCGTGGGAGCAGCTGAACGGCGGCCGCCGGTGGCCGTCTTCTCGTCTTGGATGAACGACCGCGCGATCGTCTATCGCCGCAAATATAACATCCCTGCCGAGTGGGGTACCGCCGTTAACGGTCCAGGCCCATTGGTGTTTCGGCAACACCGGCGAAAAGTCCGGCTCCGGCGTCGCCTTCACCCGTAACCCCGCCAACGGCGTGGACGAATTCTATACGGCGAGTTTCTCATCAACCGCTCAGGGCGAAGACGTTTGTCGCCGGCGTCCGTAACCCCGGAGCCGGTCAGCAAGCTGAAGGACGTGATGCCCCAGAGCTACGCCCAGCTCATGAAGGTCCGCCCAGACCCTCGAAAAGCACTTCAAGGACGTCCAGGATATCGAGTTCACTGTCCAGGAAGGTAAGCTCTACATGCCTCCAGACGCGTAACGGTAAGCGCACCGCTGCTGCCGCGCTGAAGTTCGCTGCCGACATGGTGAAGGAAAAACTCATCGACTGGGAAACCGCCATTATTGCGCAAACCCCGGCCGACCAGCTCGAGCAGCTGCTCGCCCCCATCTTCGACGTCGCCGAAGTCAAGAAGGCCAAGGCCCCCCATTCGCCCCACGGTCTCCCCCGGCCGGTCCTGGTGCCGCCACCGGTAAGATCTACTTCAATGCCGACCGCGCCGTCAATCGCTGCCGAGAAGGGCGAGAAGGTCCTTCTCGTCCGCATCGAGACTTCCCCAGAAGATCTCCGTGGCATGATTGCCGCCGAAGGTATCCTCACCGCTCGTGGTGGCGTTTCCCTCGCACGCTGCGCTCGTCGCTCGCCAGATGGGGCAAGGTCTGCGTCTGTGGTGCGGCCGCCGTCTCCATCGACTACGATCAGAAGACGACGACTATCGCTGGTCACACCTTCAAGGAAGGCGACTTCCTCTCCATCGATGGCACGGCCGGCACGGGTTTACGCTGGGCCAGATTAAGACCGCTCCTTCGGAAAATCGTCTCCGGTCTGCTCAACAACGACAAGGCCGCGCAGAAGACCGAGAAGTATCAGAATTATGTGCAGCTGATGAAGTGGTGCTCGCAGGCCACCCGCCTGCAGGTTCGCACCAAACGCGGACAATCCGGAGCAGACCGCCCAGGCGCTCCGCTTTTCGGTGCTCAAGGCATCGGCCTCACCCGTACCGAGCACATGTTTCTTCGAAGGCGACCGCATCGACGCCGTCCGCGAGATGATTCTCGCTGACCACCGTGGAAGGCCGCAAGAAGGCCC
>BGOK01000032.1 GCA_003569205.1 Verrucomicrobiota bacterium
ACCTCGCGACCTAACACGGCTAAAGATGCGCCCAGCTCCTTCGCGTAATCGACGCCCGCGGCGCTCGTGACCGTCATCTGCGTCGAAGCGTGGATGGGGAAGTCTGGCGAGATGCGGCGAATCAGGCGGCAGATACCAGCGTCCTGAACGATGGCGGCGTCGACCCCTGAGGCGATGATCGTGCGGAGCACCCGGGTAGCCTCGGCGAGTTCGTCGGGGAAAATGAGCGTATTAAAAGTCACGTACCCTTTGACCCCGCGGCCATGCAGGTATGCCATGAGCTGGCAAGTCGGCTTCCTCGAAATTATGGGCCCGGACGCGGGCATTGAAGCGCCCCACCCCGAAGAAGATAGCGTCCGCCCCGTTCTCGACCGCAGCCTTGGCACAATCCCATTCCCCCGCAGGCGAGAGGACTTCGGGCTTTCGGAGGGCGGACTGGAAGGAGGCGGCGGGCACCGACCCGACATGAAGCCACCTTACCCATGAGGGGAAGCGAGAAGCGGGGGCGCTGGGGCGGGTTTAGCCCTCCCGTCCCTGCTTACATGGTTGCCCAGAAGCGTGGGGAGCCTTTCATTGATGCCATGGCCGACAAGCTCGAAGAAATCTTCAAAATGCAGGAAACGCTGAACAAGCGAATCGGCGTTGAAACCGCTGGTATGTCCGAGGAGGAAAAGGTTAAATGGACCCTCAACTACCTCCGCGCGATGCAGCAGGAGATGGCCGAGCTGACTGACTCCGTGCCTTGGAAGTGGTGGGCCAAGTACCAGAAGTTCGACGAACAGAACGCCCGTGTTGAGGTCATCGACCTCTTCCACTTCCTTATCTCGATTGCCCAGGTCCTCGGTATGTCCGCTGAAGACGTCTATCAGGCCTACCTGAAGAAGAACGCCGTGAACCACCAGCGACAGGACTCGGGCTACGTCCAGAAAGACGAAACGATTCCCGCCACATCTAAGCTTACCCCGCCCCATGTCGACCCGCACCCCCGCCCGCCGTGGCTTCACGCTCATCGAGCTGCTTCTCGTGATGGCGATTATCGCCATCCTCGCCTCCCTCACCTTCTCCCTCTTCAAGGCGGCCAAGAACGGCAACAACAAGGCCACGGCCAAGGGGGAAGTCACGGCCCTCTCCACGGCTAGTGAAATGTACAAGAAGATGTATGGCGACTATCCTTGCCGCAACACGGGCGGGCTCAGCGGCGGCGATGATCCCGGGTTCCGTAAAGACCTCTTCGACCAACTGGTCGGCCGCAAGCGCCTCGTCAGTACGGCCCTGAGTGGCGGCGGCACTTCCGTCGCACTCAAAAACTATAACGACGCCACTCTCCCTGGCGGCTCGACGCGCAAGATTAAGCCCTTTCTCAGCGTTGGCGCGGTGAACTCCAACGACGACAAGTCCCTCGGCCTCAATGACTGGACCGGTGGGGCCGCGGCGGCCTACGAGTTCCGCGACCCTTGGGGCAATCCGTACGACTTCCGTTACCGCATCCTCCCCAGCTCCTCGACAGCGATCCAGAACACTGCGACCGGAGTCTTCGCCGCGCCCTTCAAGGACTGGCTGACCCCAGGCTTCCTCATCGTCAGCTGCGGCGCGAACTACATTGAGTCGGCCAATCCGGACGGTGCCCCGAGCTACGCCGACTATTGGGATGACTCTGGCGCGAACCCGATGTCGAAGTCAGGCATCGTCCCCGCCACCTACAGCGACGAGTCCAACGCGAATGGCCCGTTCCGCTCGGACAACATCACCAGCTGGACGAACTAAGCCGGCGGGCCGTCCGGCTGCGGACGGATGCAATGGACTAAGCCTACGCACACCCACCACGCCAAAGCGGCCGTGGCTAAGGTGTGCGAGAGGAAGTGTTCGCCGCGCGCGACTTGGTAGAGGCCCATCCAGAGGCCGAACCCGAGGCCGAGCCACAGACCCCATGCCCGACGAGCCTTAGGTAGAGACCAATAAAGACAGAGAAGCGCAAAGCCACCGCTGGCATGTCCGGCGGGAAACGCATTACTGGGATAGCCGCTCGGCTTCACTTCAAAAAGCAGGAGGTGTTCCCAAGTGCCACCATACATTTTCAGTGCCAGCGGCGTAGCCATCTGACTGATGGCCCGCAGCTGTGTCGCCATGACTGTAACCGTCGCAAGACAGAGTAAGGTGAACCAAAAAAGCCTTGAAACCCGTCCCGTGAAAGTCGCCCCCAGTGCCCGGACCAAAGTCACCACCGCCAAGAGGATGATGAGGGCCTTCGGGCCGTCGTAAGCCAACCACTTGCCCCAGAGGCTGTCATGCGGGATTAGCCAAGCCTTACCGTCCCAAAACAGCCCTTGAAACCAAAGGTCAATGGTTTCGCCACCCAGACCCGGAAACCCGAAGAAGACCACCACCGCCACGAGGGCGAGGCTCGGCCAGAGGAGCGACGGGCGCTCAGCGCTTGGGATTGGCGAGTCCACCTTGGTTAAAGAGCTGGTCGGTGCCCTGATAGAAATCGATGGCCTGCTGCAGCGCTTCATCATCGCCGGGCGTCGGCACCCGCGGGGCGAGTGCACCTGTGGCGAGGTCGGCCTGGTACTGCGTGGCATTACGCACCGGCTTAAGGACCGTCAGCAAACCATCGCCGCGCAGCATCGCCACCTTCTGATAGTTACTGATGAACGCACGGGGCTGGTAGCCTGGCTGCAGGACATCGGACCCAACAAAGCGCGAGGTGTAGGGCAGGTTAAGCAGACCGAGGACCGTGGGAGCCGTATCAATCTGGCTCATCATCGGATCAAAGCGGCGGGCGGGAATATGTCCAGGGGACCAGATGAAAAGCGGAATCTCATATTTGCGGACTTCCAATTCATTCTTACCGGCGACCGAAGCGCAGTGGTCGGCGACGATGACGAAGACCGTATCCTTGAACCAAGGCTTGGACTCCGCCGCCTTGAGGAAGGCTCCGATAGCGTAATCCGTATAAGCTACCCCGCCCTCACGATTCACGAGCTTGGGGTCGATTTTACCGGCTGGCCAGGTGTAGGGACGATGATTGGAAGTCGTCATCACGAAGTGATGGAATGGCTTACCCGCCGCGTGGGCCTTATCGGCCTCCTCGAGAGACCAAGCGAACGCGTCTTCGTCACACACCCCCCAAGCATTGGCGAAAGTCGGCTTCTTGCCGGCCTCCAACTGACGCGGTAGATCGACGAGACGATAGCCGTTCGCCCCGAAGAAGTAATTCATGTTATCGAAGAACCCATCGCCACCGTAGATGAAAGCGGTGTCGTAGCCCGCCTGCTTCAAGACCGAACCCAAGGTGCATAGGTCTTCGCAACCCTTGCGACGCAACACCGACTGCCCCGGAATGGGCGGGATGGAGAGCGACAGTGCCTCCATGCCACGCACCGTGCGTGTGCCGCCCGCGTAACAATGGCGGAACCAGAGCGAGTCTTTGGCGATGCGGTCGAGGTTAGGCGTCAGGTTCTTGGCCGCATACACTGGGTCGCCGTAGCAACCGAGGAACTCAGCGCTCAGACTCTCGATGGTGATTTGGATGACGTTCAAGCGGCGGGCGGGGCCCGCCGGCTTAATCTCGCGCGTGATACCTTCAGGCTTATCGCCCTGCAGACGATTGGACAGCCCAGCGACTGGGTCGGACTTCGCCGAGGGGTAAAAGCGCTTCCACTCGAGTTGATTCGCCCAGAAGGCCGCCAAGAAAGAATACTCTCCGTTCTTAGCGAGCTCGGTGTCGAAGCTGTTAGCAAAACTAGGCTGGGGATCGCCCATGTGTCGCAGACCCGCGACCAAGCGTTCGCCCACGCCTGTATGGACGGTTGAAGCCGCTTTGAGGTCATGTCGACCGATGGCGTAAGCGTAGACCAAGACCAGCAACAACGGCGTACCCATCCAAGCCAACGTCTGCCAGCGGGGCGTGGCGTCTTCCGTGGCGCCTTCGGCCCACAACTGCGTGCAGCCTAAGCGGCGCCAGACGAAGTAGAAACCCACGGCGACCAAGAACACTGCCGCCACGATGAGCGGGAGGTTGTAGGACTCTTGGATATTCTTCAGTACCTCGGTCGTGTAGATCAAGTAGTCGACCGCGATGAAGTTGAAGCGGACGCCGAATTCTTCCCAGAAAAGGATTTCGGAAACCTTCCAGAACGTGAACAAGAAAGCCCCAAAGCCCCAAGCGGGGAGCAGTACCCAACGGCGCCAGAACGCCCCACCGATAAGGCTCAAGCCAGCGAACGGTAGCGTCAGGAAACAAGCCATCAGTCCATCGAAGAGGAACCCAATGAACAGCGAAGCAAACGTCGGTAGTCCCCACGAAACCTCGCCAGCCGAGGCCAGCAGGAAGCCGACGCGCAAGGCCGTGCCGAGCGAGAGGTAAGTTAAGGCTAGTAGCCACGTGCCACCTTGGCGGGTCCGAAAGTTCCGAAGAAGCAGTGCTTTCACGCTGGCACGATGCCTGCAAACCGCAGGAGGGGGCGAGCCTTTTTGGAGGCCCATGGTGGCGGTGGGTTAGTTACTTCTCTGGCACCTCGTCGACACCGGAGCCACCCCAGGGATGGCAGCGCCCGAGGCGTTTGAGACCTAACCAGACCCCCTTAAAAAACCCGAAACGCTCCAAACTCGTCGCCATATAGCAAGAGCACGTGGGATAGAAGCGACAGCCCGAACCGGGGATCAGGTGGAGCGGCTTGGAGAGGAACTTTTTGTAGAACGCGACCGACCCCAAGGCGCCGCGTGCCAACCAAGATGGCGGCGGGTCGCTCATTCGGCCTGCTTGGACGCCTTCGCCACGGCTCCGGCGACGGCGACAGCGTAAATCCGTCGCAAGTCCTTGAGCGGCTTGCGCAGTAAACTCGGGCGGGCGATGAGGACGACCTCCCACCCCGCCGGCAAAGCCTCCGGATCGGACCGGAAGAGCTCGCGCACCAGGCGTTTGGCCCGATTCCGGTTCACCGCTAACGGAATAGCCTTTTTGGCGACCACAACGGCAAAGCGCGCAGGCTGGACTTCGGCCCCCACCTCCGCCGGGCCAATATTCAAAAGAAAAGGCCCGCAGTCTAGCCGCGAGCCTTGGGAGCGGAGGCGTTGGAAATCGGCCGAGGCACGAATCCGACGTTCCCCGCGGAAGACGCATGCGCTTACTTCCAGGAAGCGGTACCAAGGCGCTTACGGCCGAGCTTACGACGAGCGGCAATCACCTTACGGCCGCCCTTGGTCTTCGAGCGAGCGAGGAAACCGCACTTGCGGGCGCGGGAGATTTTAGATGGGCGGTAGGTGGTTGCATGGCGTTTGAAGGGGATAGCCAAGAACACCCGCCCAGCCTGTCAAGCCCCACGCTTCCCGGCTTGGCAGGACGCCCTAGGAGGGGAAAGATGGGGGTAATGAGCCCCGAAGAAGGAAAGAAGCGCCCCCTACCCCAGCGCGCCTACCTGAACCAGGAGTTCATGTGCAGCCCCCAGGCCCGGACAATCCGCGTCATGACGGAACTCACACCGAACCCCATCTTCGGTTCAGGAAATACAACGTCCGCAACACGGTCGTCATGTTTGGCTCGGCCCGCACCCTCCCCTTCGAGCAGGCCCGGGCCCAGTATGACGAGGTCAAAGCACTCATCGCCCGCGGCGAGTGTTCTGGTGCGGAATGCTCCGCCCGACTGCGCATCGCGGAAATGAACCTGCGCAGCGCCCCTTACTACGAAGCCTGTCGCGAACTCGCCTTCGAAATGACCAAGTGGTCGCTCTCGTTGCCTGAGTGGCAGCGCTTCTTGGTCTGCTCGGGTGGGGGCCCCGGCATCATGGAGGCCGCCAATCGCGGGGCCTTCGAAGCCGGCGGTCGTT
>BGOK01000033.1 GCA_003569205.1 Verrucomicrobiota bacterium
CCCAAGGCTGACGAGCGCAGCCCGACCACAACCCCTCGCCAACCAGTCCCCTACTGTATCTACATTTACACTTTTTGCATAGGCCGTAGGCCGATTTGCACTTTTGCACCCTAGGGCACCCTAGGACAGCACGTGGTGCTGCCCCTACCCAACAGCCCTCACCCCTCCGGCGTGAAGCCGAGGACGACGTCCCAACGCGCAGCGAGTTCGCCAGCCTTGGAGCCCTTTAAGGATCAAAGCCGAGCGTGACGCTGTCGCGCTGCTTGGTGTCCTTGATGGCTTTGTAGACCATGTCGTTCGCGTTGAGCTCGTGGCCCTGAATGTAGCACTGGGTGATGAGCTCCTTCTTGCCCTTGATGCGGACGGCCAAGTGAATGTGCGGGGCACGCGGTTGATAGGGCACCGGGCGATGGTGCGAAAAAGGTACTCGCCCGTAGAACCGGTGAGGAATCGTCCGAAGCCCTGGAAGTTGCCGTCGCGCTTCGCGGCGTTACCCGACCTAGTGTGGATGTAGGCGCCGTTGTTGTCGGCCTGCCAAATCTCGACGAGCGCAATTGCGCACCGGCTCGCCTTTTTCGTCAAGGATGCGACCACTCAGCCACGTGACCACGCCGACCGCTGGGGTGATCCCGTTATTCATGATGATGAGGTCGTTGTCGGTATCGAGCGGGAGCTTGTCAGGATAGAACGGACCCTCGTCTGCTTAGGCGTCCGCGTGAGGGCTTCGGCGAAAGCACCCGGCATGGCGAACAACGCCGCCCCGAGCGCGACCTTGCGCAGAAATTCACGACGGGCCTGGAGATGGGGATGGCAGCGGGGTATGGCCATGAGGAGATTAGTAGTGCAAAGGTGCAAAAGTGCAAAGGTGTAAAGGTGGGGGCGGAAGGGGACTGGTTGGCTAGAGTATCGTTGGCTAGGGGTTGTGCGCGGCTACGCCGCTATATTTAGGTAGGGACAGCACCACGTGCTGTCCCTCCCCCCTTGCTTTCCCCCGCCTCCTTCGCCTATCTTTAGACGTTCATGTCGAAGGAAACTGACCTCGAAGAAATCCAGCACCTGCGCCGACTGATCGCGCGGCACGAGGACCTATATCGGCGTAAAAACGCCCCGGAAATCTCCGATTCGAATTCGATGAGCTGGTAACTCGCCTCGGTAAACTCGAGGGCAAATACCAAGAGCACGCCGGCCCAGAACTGGGGATCGGCGACGACCGCTCCGAGGGCTTTCAGCAACGCGACCACCGTGAGCCGATGCTTTCGTTGGACAATACCTACGACGAAAGTGATTTCCAGGCCTTCGGTGAGCGGCTCCAAAGGGCGCTCGGCACGAACGATGTCGCTTCGTGTCGAACCCAAGGTCGACGGGGTCGCCCTCTCCATCACTTACGAAAAGGGTCGTTTCGTGCGGGCGGTGACGCGCGGTAACGGTAACCGCGGGGACGACGTGACCCATAATATCGCCCTAATCCAGTCGCTGCCTCGTGAACTAGCCGACGCCCCTGCTCTCCTCGAAATCCGCGGCGAGGTCTACATGGAGCTCGCGGAGTTCCAACGTCTGAACGCCGAGCGTGAAGCCGAAGGCGAGGCACTCTACGCCAACCCGCGCAACTTAGCAGCGGGGACGGTAAAGTTGCTAGACAGATCGAGGCACGGAAACGCCGACTCAGCGTCATCTGCTACGGCCTAGGTGCCTGCGAGCCGCAGGCCTTCGCTTCACTGTCCGACTTCAAACGTCGCCTAAAGGATTGGGCTTCCCGACGCGCAATGATATCCCCGTGCAGCGTGGCATTGAAGCCGCCTGGAATCAGTGCAGCAATTGGACCCTCCTGCGTCGGGACCTCCCTTCCCCACCGATGGAGCCGTCGTAAAAGTCGACCGCCTAGCGGAGCAGCAGAAGGCTGGTCGCACTAGCAAGTTCCCGCATTGGGCGGTGGCGTTTAAGTTCCCGCCTGATCAGGCCGAAACGATTCTCCGTTCCATCAGCATGCAGGTCGGCCGCACCGGCGCCATCACGCCCGTGGCGGAGCTCGATCCGGTCCTCCTCGCTGGCTCGACTGTCGCGCGAGCGACGCTGCACAACGCGGACGAAATCGCCCGCAAGGATATCCGCGAAGGCGATACGGTGCGCATTCAAAAGGCCGGCGAAATCATCCCGCAGGTCCTCAGCGTGGTCGTGGCGAAGCGTCCAGCCGACTCCCAGCCCTTTAACTTTGAAGCCCGCCTCAAGGAACTCGGCCTCGACGCTGCCCGCGTCGGCGACGAAGCCGCCTACAAGCTCCGCGCACCCTCGCGTGATATGAAGATCCGCCGGCTGGTCCACTTCGCCTGCAAGCAGTGCCTCGACATCGATGGCCTCGGCGACGCGGTGGCCGAGCAGTTGATTGACAGCAAACTCGTCGACGCCCCCGTCGATGCATTCAAACTTAACCGCGCCGAATGGATGATGCTCGAAGGCTTCAAGGAGAAGTCGGTCGACAACATGCAGGCCGGCCTCGAACAGGCCAAGCAGCGCGAACTCTGGCGGGCCATTCACGCGCTCGGCATCCCCAACGTCGGCATGCAAACCGCCAAGGACCTCGCCCGACACTTCAAATCGATGGACGCGCTCGAGGCCGTCAAACGCGAACAGCTTTTAACCTTCCTGAGGTTTAACAAGAACACGGGGGAGCCTGTATACGAATCCGTCATTTCTGGCGTCGGCGTCGAGGTCTCGGAATCCATCCTCTCCTTCTTCAGTGACCCCAATCACCGGGACTGGGTCCAAGCCATGCGCGTGGCTGGACTCAACCTCGTCGAAGCCGCCAGCAGGGCGGCCGTCTCTGGTATCGCGGACAAGACCTTCGTCCTCACCGGCACCCTGCCCTCGCTCGGACGTGACGAAGCCCGTGACATGATCGAAAAAGCCGGCGGTAAAGTCTCGGGCAGCGTCAGCAAGAAGACCGACTACGTCGTCGCCGGCGAAGAAGCCGGCTCGAAGCTGACCAAGGCCCAAGAACTCGGGGTCACCATCCTCGACGAAGCCGGCCTGCGGGCCTTGCTTGGAAACTAATTACCAGCCATGCCGCCCAACACGCTTCCTAATGATCTACCAGGTTTCTGGAAGGTATTCGTATTTAGTGCAGCGTATGACCTGACGCATTACCTGCTCATCGCTGGGGTGGCGTGGTTCCTCGGCTACGTATTGTGCCGCAGCTGGTGGGCAAACCGTAAAATCATCCCGGAGATGCCCACGTGGGCGGATATGCGCCGCGAGGCGATGTGGTCTGCACTGTCGGTCGTCATCTACGGGCTGGTCGGGGCGGCGACGATAGCGCTCAGCAATGCCGGCTGGACGCGTGTCTATCTAAACATTGATGATTTTGGGTGGGGCTGGTTCTGGGGCAGCGTCGCGGTGGCGATCTTCATGCACGACACGTATTTCTATTGGACGCATCGGCTCATCATCACCCCAAGCTCTTCCGCCTCTTCCATAGCGTCCACCACGAGAGCCATAACCCGAGCCCTTGGGCCGCTTATTGCGTCAGCCCGGGTGAGGCCGTCATCCAAGCCGGCATCATCCCACTCGTGGCACTCACCCTGCCCATTCACCCGGTCGCCTTCGGCCTGTTCTGGTTCTTTCAGGTCACCATCGCCGTCGCTGGCCACACTGGCTACGAGTTCCACGCCAAGTGGCTCATGGATTCCTGGCTCGGCAAGTTCTTCAGCACCCCGACGAACCACATCCAGCACCACGACAGCTTCAAAGGGAACTTCGGCCTCTACTTCAACCTCTGGGACCGCTGGATGGGCACCAACCACCCCGACTACGAGAAACGCTATCGGGAAGTGGTCGGACGAGGTTGAGAATAAAGGGGTCCTAGTGTCTAGCGGTTATGCAGCGACCTCAGGCTGCTCGCATATTTATCTGGTAGGGGCAGCACCGCGTGCTGACCTAGCTGTATCGACTTATCCCTGCAGCGACCTCCATAGGGTCGCGACCTAGTCGTTCCCCTACCCTTTCCGGTACAGGTCATCTAATGCCCCCGCTAACTCGGGGTGCCGGAATGTAAAGCCGGCGGCGGTCAAACGTGCGGGGATGCCGCGGCGGCCAGTGAGGGCAAGGACGGGCTCAGTCCGGAAGAGCCAACACCCTAGTGGCATGAGCCAGGCAGGGGTTGGCGGGCACCAGGGACGATGCAGGACCCGGCGGAGTTCCCGCATCAGGACGGCGTTAGGCACAGCATGCGGGGTGGCGACGTTGAATACGCCTTCGAGCGCCGCGTCGTCCAAGGCACGCTGGAAGACGCGCATCATATCCTCTTCGTGAATCCAACTGATATACTGCCGACCAGATCCGACGGTACCGCCCAAGAAACACTTCGTGACGGTTTCGAGGAAACGCAGGGCGCCAGCCCGACGGCCTAGGACAAAACTGATGCGCAACCAGACACGCCGCGTCCCGGGAGTAGGGCTCTCCGCAAAGGCCCGCTCCCAGCGGAGGCAGGTATCCACGGGGATGCCCTCACCAGGCGGCGCGTCTTCCGTGCAGAGGGCCTCCCCGGCGTCACCATAGATGGCCATCGAGCCTGCCTGAATCCAGGCCTGCGGCGGACGTGAACAGCGGCGAATAGCTGCAGCCACGACTTTGACGGAATCGACCCGCGAGGCGTTGATTTCGCCTAAGGCCTCCGGGGTGTAGCGGCAGTTGACGTTCTTACCGGCGAAATTGATCACCGCGTGGGCGCCCTCGAACTCCGCGGCCCATGGACCCAAGGTTCGCCCATCCCAGGCGATCTCCCGATAGTCGTGACGTGTCAGGTCGGGCTGACGGGTCAACACCACGACTTCATCGCCCGCGCTCACCAAACGTTCCGCCAAGAGCCTCCCGAGGAAACCCGAACCGCCGGCGAGGATGATGCGACGCTTGGACATGTGGAACCTTTCGCTATCCTCTACCGACACCCACCCCTGTCGAGCGACAACGGGACCGGCGCAATCGCGCCATGCTAGGGTTCGGGCTTCTCAAGGTCCGTCGAATCGGCAAACATCCCCACCCGATGGGTACTCCCGACCAAACACTCCTCCCCGAGGCCGCCGCTGAGCTGGCTCGCCAAGGGAAGACCGAGGAGTTGTCGGCGCTGCTGAAGCAAGGGCTCGGGGTGGACTTGCGGGATGCGAAGGGCAACACGCTGCTGATGTTAGCCAGCTACCATGGTAAGGCTGAGGTCGTGCGCCTGCTTTTGAAGTCCGGCGCAACGGTCGACCTGCGCAATGCCAAGGGCCAGACGCCGCTAGGCGGCGTCGCCTTTAAGGGCTATGCAGATATCGCCACGCTCCTCCTCGACGCCGGTGCGGACCCGCTCGCCGATCAAGGCGGCTCCACGCCAGTCGACTATGCCACGCTGTTCGGCCGCCAGGAAATCCTCGTCCTCCTCCGCGAACGCCGCGGGTCAGCTGCCCAGCCCACTCGTTGGTTCAGCAAGTTGATTGGGTGGGTTAGGAAGAGGTAGGGACAGCACCACGTGCTGTCCTAGCGAAAAGGGGAACCGGGGACCGGGGGAAAGGACAGTGCAAAAGTGCAAATCGGGCGGCGGCCTGTGCAAAGGTGCAAAGGTGAAACAGAAGGGGATTAGTTGGCTAGAGTATGGTTGGCTAGGGGTTGTGCGGCGGCCTTTGGCCGCTTGCATTGGGTAGGGTTGGCACTGCGTGCCAACCTAGCTGCCGCTTAAGGGTGGGCCGTGGCTTCGCCGCGCCCTCCTTCGCAGGAGTGCAAGGCAAAGCCTTGCCCCTACCGAGTTCGCCCGACGGCGAACTCCTAGGGCAGCACGCGGTGCTGCCCCTACCCGAGGCAAAGAAGGACAGCACGTGGTGCTGTCCCTACCCTGCCGCCCGATAGGGAGAATTTGCCTCCACCATCAGACACCCATCTGGCATGTCCGCGAAGATGGAGCCATCCGGGAAGATCGTGTAACGAATCCAGGAGAGGTGCGCGTAAGACTGGAGACTCGTCGGCAAGCTGGACGCCGGGTTAATAGAGAAACGGTAGAGGTGGGACATGAGAGAGAGGGGATGGGGGTTGGGGGTTGGGGGTTGGGGGTTGGGGGAAAGGGGGTAGCGGTTAGCGTTAAGGGGATGGGCGTTGGGGGATGGGTAAAGTTGGCGCCATCACCGGGAATTGAACCCGGATCTTCTCCGTGACAGGGAGGTGTCTTAACCATTGGACCACGACGGCAAAGTTGGCGCCCCCACGGAGATTTGAACTCCGGTACCCAAGATGAAAGCCTGGTGTCCTAACCGCTAGACGATGGGGGCTGAAATTAAAACCAGGTGGGCCCTGTGGGATTCGAACCCACAGCCAACGGATTATGAGCCCGCTGCTCTGACCGTTGAGCTAAGGGCCTAACAAGAAAGGGGGAGAAGGGCTGAGACTAGACCCTTCAATGCTGACCTTTGGCCGGATTATCGCCGCCTGTGGGCTGCGGTTCCCGGCTGATCCACGTTCGCGGCTTGGGGCCTACGACGTATTCAGCGCGACTGCCTTTTTAAAGATGTGGCGGGTCATCTGTTGCGGTTCGCTACTCAAAACCGGTTCCTCCGTCTGCCTTGCGGGCAGTTGGGCGTGCTAACGCCGACGTTCTCACCGGATTCAAGATCGGTCGTCTTGTGGATTTCCGATCGCCGTGTTCACCGAAGTGCACGGCCTTAAGTCGCTTTCGCGAACCGCAGGCAACGGCTTTACGTTTATTCGAAGACAAGAATCCCTTACCCACTCTCAGAAACGTTACCAACGGAGACGCGCGTTGCCCGCAGTTGGATGATCTTTTGAACCACCCAATGCTGCACGCCTCCTGCCTTGACCTGACGGCCCCGACGGAATCGTAAGCGCCCGTGTCAGTGGTGTGACCCACCGACCCGTTTGCTCTTGCTCTGCTCCGACGCTCTTGGCTTTCACCTCTCGTACGGCGGAACTTGGCTGGGGTCTCGATCTTAGAAGTTTTTCGTGCGCACCGTGGTCGGCGAAACCGTTACCCGCCGCACTACGAAGTTTTCCTCGTGCGGCTTTGCGCGCCCTTCTTCTGACCTAGCTCAACCCGTAGGTTAAGCATACTGACCTGCCCTTGCTTAGCTGTCCGACCTTGCGATCGGCGCAGGCCCGTTGGGGGTGACTGCTTTCCTCACCTTGCGGTGATGTATCTTAAGGACCCTAAGCGGCCCGTCTTTGGCGTCCGACCCGAGCGAACTCGAACCGGACTATGTAAAAGGAACAGGAAGGCAGAGATACTAAATGACACCCTACTGTAAACACTTATTTATGTTAACAGTAGTAAAGCGTTGATAGTCAAGGTAATCAATTTTGTGCAAAGATAAAGCAGAGTACGGAGTACGGAGTTCAGAGTACGGAGCGCGAGCTCGGCTCGCGCAGGTAGGGGCGTGGCTTCGCCGCGCTACTCTATACATTGGGTAGGGTTGGCACTGCGTGCCAACCTAGTTGCATCTTAAGGTAGGGGCGTGGCTTCGCCGCGCCCTCCTCGTCCGGAGTGCAAGGCAAAGCCTTGCCCCTACCGAGTTCGCCCGGCGGCGAACTCCTAGGTTGGCACGCAGTGCCAACCCTACCCGGGACCGCTAGGACAGCACGCGGTGCTGCCCCTACCCCGAGGCAGGCGGGCGAGGCCCGCCGCACAACCCCGGCCAACCTGTCCCCTTTTTGCCCTTTCCCCTTGCGGCAGGTAGGGGGTGTCCTAACTTGCGGTTAACTTTCCAGACGCATGGTCACGGACAACAAACCTTCTTTGGTCACCCTCAACGTCGATGGCGTCGAACACCAGGTCCCCGCGGGGGCCAACCTGGTCGATGCGCTCGCCAAAATCGGCAAGGAAGTCCCCCACTATTGCTACCACCCGAAGCTCCCCGTGGCCGGCAACTGCCGCATGTGCCTCGTCGAGTTGGGCTCACCCCTCCGTGACCGGGCCACGAACGAGTTGGTGCTGGAGAACGGCAAGCCGAAGATCGGCTGGCAGCCCAAGCCGGCCATCGCTTGCGCCACCACGGTTTCCCCCGGCCTGCATGTCCGCCTCGAATCGCCCGGCGTCAAAGCCTGCCGCGAAGGCGTGACGGAGATGCTCCTGCTCAACCACCCGCTGGATTGCCCCATCTGCGACCAAGCCGGGGAGTGCAAACTACAAGAATATTCTGCGGAATACGGCCGCGGCGCTTCCCGCTATGTCGACGAGAAGAACGCCAAGCCGAAGCACACCCGCCTCGGGCCACGCGTCACGCTCGACGACGAACGCTGTATCCTCTGCTCGCGCTGCGTCCGCTTCACCGCCGAAATCGCCAAGGACCCAGTCCTGGGTTTCGTGAACCGCGGTTCCTATAACACGCTGACCTGCTTCCCGGGCCGCGAGCTGGCGAATAACTACTCGCTCAACACGGTCGATATCTGCCCGGTGGGCGCGCTCACGAGCACCGACTTCCGCTTCAAGATGCGCGTCTGGTTCCTCAAGCAGACGGCCAGCATCGACACCGAATCTTCCGCTGGCGCCAATACCACCGTGTGGTCGCGCGAAGGAAAAATCTACCGCATCACGCCGCGCCAGAACGACGCTGTGAACGACACCTGGATGGCCGACTCCGGCCGCGAACTTTTCAAGGCGGTCGATGCCCCCAATCGCATCACCCGCGCGACGGTGAAGACGTCCGCCGTGACGCTTGATGCCGCGCTCACCGCCGCGGCCGAAGTTCTCGCCGCCGGCCCGCTCGCCATCGTCGGCTCCGCCCACGCTTCCGTCGAAGAACAGCGCGTGCTCGCCCACTTGGCTAAGCAAAAAGGCGCCAAGGTCTATATCCCTGCCCACCGTGGCGCGGGTGACGGCCTGCTGGTCTCTGAAGACCGCTCCCCGAATTTCCGCGGCGCCCTCGTCACTGGCCTCACCGACCACGCCGCCGATACGGACCTCAAGGCCCTCGCCGCTGACATCGAAGCGGGCAAGGTGAAGTCCGTCCTCATCATCCGCGAAGACGTCACTGCGTGTGGCCTGCCCGCCTCGACGCTCGCGAAGGTCCGCAGCGTCGTCCTCGCCACGCACCACGACGTCACCACCGCCGCCGCCGAGATCGTGCTACCGGTGCTGTCCGTCTTCGAACGCAGCGGGACTTTCGTGAACTGCCAGTTCCGCCTACAGGCCTTCGCCCAAGCCGTCCCTGGCCCAGCCGGCGTCCTGCCTGACCTACTCGTGCTCGCGAAGCTCGCCGGCGCTGATGCGACCAGCATCTGGTCCGACCTCGCTGCGAACGTCCCTGCCCTCGCCGGCCTCAATGGCGCGCTCCTCCCCGCGGGTGGTGTGCAGCTCGATGGCGCAGCCTGGTCCGCCGTTCCATTCCCTGAAGGCAAACTGCTGAAGTTCGCCCCGGTCGCCCAAGCCTAAGCCGACCATGGAACAGCTGCTCAACGATTTCCTCCTCTCGAAGGCTTGGTACTTCATCTCGGCCCGCGGGCTCACCGCGATTGTCATCCTGATGTCGATCGCTGCGTATGCGGTGCTCCTCGAGCGTAAAGCCTCCGCGTGGATTCAAGGCCGCGTCGGCCCGAACCGCACGAACCACCCGCTCATCGCGTGGATTCCGTTCGTCGGGACGTTCCTCCAAAAAGGTGGCTTCATCCAGCCCGCCGCGGACGGCCTCAAGTTCCTCTTCAAAGAAGACCCGCTGCCAGGCCACGTCCGCAAGACGACCTACATCCTTGCGCCGATCATCGCCCTCGCGCCCGCGCTGCTCGCGCTCGTCATGTTGCCGTTCGGGCGCTTACCGACCGGCGAAGTCATCACGCTCTGTCCGGGCGCCGACATCGGCGTCCTCTTCATGTTCGCGATCAGCTCGCTCGGCGTCTACGGCATCGCGCTCGCAGGGTGGTCCGCCAACTCGAAGTACCCCTTCCTCGGCGCTGTCCGCGGTTCGGCCCAGCTCATCTCGTATGAACTCGCGATGGGCCTGTCCGTGCTGACAGTCTTCCTCGCCACTGCCACGCCCGACCAAGACAACGCGCTGAGCCTTGTCTCGATGGTGGATGCCCAGAAGGGCGTCTGGAATCTCTTCTACCACCCGGTCGCCGCCTTGGTCTTCCTTATCTGTATCTTCGCGGAAGCCAATCGCCACCCCTTCGACATGCCGGAATCCGAGACCGACCTCGTCGGCGGCTTCCACACCGAATACGGCTCGTTCAAGTTCGGGCTCTTCTTCGTCGCTGAATACAGCCACATGATTATCGGATCGTCGCTGTTCATCGTGATGTTCTTGGGCGGCTGGCATTTCGCACCGGGCGTACCGACCGTGGGCGACGGCCTCATCGCATCCCTCTTCGGCGTGGCTTGGTTCTTCTTTAAGCTCTGCGCTTTCCTCTTCTTCTTCGTCTGGGTTCGCTGGACGGTTCCTCGCTTCCGCTATGACCAAGTCATGCGGATTGGTTGGCGCGTGCTCCTACCCGTTGCCGTCCTCAACCTCATCGCCTACTTCATCTGGTACGCCGTCAAAGGCTAAACACACCCATGGCTATCAAAGTCGTCGAACGTCGTCCCCTTTCCCTGGCGGAGCGCACCTACCTCCCGCAGATCCTCGCTGGCCTCAAGGTCACGTGGGATAACATGATGCGCCCGGCCGTGACGCTCCAGTATCCGGAGGAACGTCCGACCATCCCTAATGGTTACCGCGGCGTCCCTACCCTCGTACGCGACCCGAACGGCCGCGAGAAGTGCGTCTCTTGCCAGCTCTGCGAATTCGTCTGTCCACCGAAGGCCATCCGCATCACGCCGGGTGAAATCGCGCCGACCGCGGCCAACGCGCACGTCGAGAAGGCCCCGCAGGAATTTGAGATCAACATGCTGCGGTGCATCTATTGCGGCCTGTGCCAAGAAGTTTGCCCGGAAGAAGCCATCTGGCTCCAGAGCCAATATTCGATGACCGGTACGAACCGTGAGATGATGGTCAACAATAAGGCCAAGCTCTACGAACTCGGCGGCACCTTGCCGGACAGCCACTACAAGTGGGACCGCAAGAAGGCTGAAGCCGAACGCCAGGCCGAGTCGGGCCACTGAGTTCTCTCTGCGCTTACAGGCGCCGGGTGGTTAGGTGACTAAACGACCAAGTGGGCGTTGCTTAGTTGTCACCTAGACACACCTGCTTCGCACTTCCGTGCAGTTTACTTTCTCAAGCCATCTACTTTTAATCCTCTGTATGTCCTCCCTCTTTTCTCCTCTTAAAGTCGGCGCCCTCACGCTCCCGAATCGCGTGCTGATGGCACCGCTCACGCGTTGCCGCGCCGAAGGTGCCAACGTCCCGACCGCGCTCATGGCTGAATATTATGCCCAACGTGCGTCCGCTGGCCTGATCATCGCTGAAGCGACAACCGTCAGCCCCCGCGGCCACGGCTACCCGAACACCCCCGGCATCTACAGTGATGAACAGGTCGCTGGTTGGAAGCTGGTCACCGATGCCGTGCACGCCAAGGGCGGCCGGATCTTCCTGCAGCTCTGGCACGTCGGTCGCATCTCGCATCCCGACTACCAGCCGAACGGCGAACTCCCCGTGGCCCCTTCCGCCATCGCCCCGAAGGGCCAACTCTGGACTGGCAAGGCCATGGCCGACTATGTCGCACCCCGCGCCCTCCGCATCGAGGAAATGCCTGGTATCGTGGCCGAATACGTCCGCGGGGCTCGCCTCGCCAAGCAGGCTGGCTTCGATGGCGTCGAGATCCACAACGCCAACGGCTACCTCCTCGACCAGTTCCTCCGCGATGGCACGAATAAGCGCGAAGACGGCTACGGCGGCTCGGTCGAGAACCGCGCCCGCCTCACCTTGGAAGTCACCGCGGCCGTCGTCTCCATCTGGGGCTCCGACCGCGTCGGCATCCGCCTCTCACCAGGCGGTGTGTTCAACGAGATGCATGACTCCGACCCGCAGCGCACCTTCAGTTATGTGCTCGGCGAACTCTCCAAACTCGAACTCGCCTATGCGCACGTCACCCGCGTGACGGCCCAGGACATCGCGCACGGTGCCAAGGACGGCGTCGGCCCCCAGCAGCTCCGCCACTGTTTCAAGGGCGTACTCATCACGGCCGGTGGCTTTGACCGCCCGCAGGGGGACGCCGCCATCCAAGCCGGCTGGGCGGATGCCATCGCCTTCGGTGTGCCCTTCCTGTCTAACCCGGACCTCCCGCGCCGCCTGGAACAAGGCCTCGCGTTGAATACCCCCGACGAGAGCACCTTCTACGCCTCCGGTGCTAAAGGTTACTCGGACTACCCGTTCGCCCAGTAACGGCTCGGGCGACCCGGGGTCTTTCGTGAACGGATTTGAGGCCACCGCTCCCGCGGTCGCCTGTACTTCCGGCCACTTCCCTCTTCCCTCCACGTAAGGTCAGGGCTAGAAGTGCACGAGCACCTCTGGGTGCCCTCCGAGTCCACATGTCCGTCCCTCCTCCCATTCCGAACCCGATCGAACGTCCGCTCGCTCCGACCTACATCATCGGACACAAGAACCCCGACGCGGATGCGATTTGTTCGGCGATGGCCTATGCGGCCTTCAAGGAAGCCTCCGGCCAACCTGGTTACGTGGCGGCGCGTTGCGGCAACTCCAACGCTCGCATCGATGCGATTCTGAACCGCTTCGGTGCCACGCTGCCGGAATTCGTCGGCGACGTCACCCCGCGCGTCGAGGACATCATGCAGTACGACCCGTATGTCGTCTCGATTGACGACACCTGCGCGCGCGCCCTCGAGCTCCTCGACCTGCACGACGTCCGTGCCCTCCCCGTCCTCGACCGCGAAGGCCGCCTCGACGGCTACGTCTCCATCTTCGGCCTCGGCGATTACTTCATTCCCAAGCCCAAGCGTGCGACCGCGATGCGCAAGGTGCACAGTTCAATCACGGCCATCATCCGCTGCATCGGCGGGACCGAAGTCATCGCCTTTGACCAAGCCGCGGTCGATGAACTCTATGTGCGCGTTGCCGCCATGGAACTCGAGTCCTTCGGTAAGTCCGCGACGGTGGAAGGTATCCCGAACAACAAGAGCATCATCGTCGTGGGCGACCGGGATGACGTGCATCGCCGGGCCATCAGCATGGGCGTGCGCCTCATCATCGTCACCGGCGGCCACCGCATGAAGGCGGAGACCCTGGCCCTCGCCAAGGACGCTAAAGTCTCGGTCGCCTACGCCGACACCGATAGCGCCACCACGGCTTGGGCCGTGCGCGCCGCCACGCTCATCGGCGGCCTCGTCCAGCGCGATGCCCCTCGCTTCAGCCCGCAGGAAAAGCTCAGCGTCATCCGCCGGCGCATCATCCAGTCCAATGCGTTAATCTACCATGTCATCGACGAATCTGCCCGCTTGGTCGGCGTTTTCTCGAAGTCTGATATCCTTAAGCCCGTGCGCACCCGCCTGGTGCTCGTTGACCACAACGAACTCTCGCAGGCCGTCGATGGCGCCAACGAGGTCGAAATCGCCGAAGTCGTCGATCACCACCGCCTCGGCAACCCGCACACCACGCAGCCGATTCTCTTCATAAACCGCCCGCTGGGTTCGACTTGCTCGATTGTGGCCGACATGTTCCAGACCGCTGGGCTCACGCCCAGCCCGCAGATTGCTGGCCTCATGATGTGCGGCATCATCTCCGATACCCTGCTCCTCCAAAGCCCGACGACCACGCCGCTCGACGTTTCCCTCTTGGCTTGGCTGACCCGCATCGCCGACGCCGACCCGCGCACGCTCGCCGACATGATCTTTAACGCCGGCTCCGTGCTCTCGACGCTCTCGCCCGACGCCGCTGTCCGTGCCGACTGCAAACTCTACAACGAAGGCGATAAGCGCTTCTCCGTGGCGCAGGTCGAAGAGCTCGGTTTCAATAATTTCTGGAAGTGTAGCGATAGCCTACTCGAGGCCCTCGAAAAATACCGCCGCGAGAACGGCCTACACTTCACCTGCCTACTCGTGACGGACATCGACACGCAAGGGTCGCTCCTGCTGGTCCGCGGCGACCCCGATATCCTCCAGGGGATTACGTATTCGCCGAAGACTCCACCGTATATTTTTGACCTGCCTGGTATTGTCAGCCGCAAGAAGCAGCTCATGCCCTTCTTAGCCGGCCTGCTGCACCAGTCAGCAAACCAAGCATGAACGCCGAAGAAGCGATGCTGGAGTTCATGGGCCGCCCGGATTACGCGCCCATGAAACTCGAAGCCATCATGGAGGCTATCGGGGGCGAGAAGTCCGACCTCCGCCAAATGCGTAAGGTCATCCCCGGCCTGATTCGCTCGGGCGCCATCGCCGTGAAGGATCGCGACCTCCTCATGCTGCCAGCGGGCAAGATGCTCCCCGAGGGTACGATTCTTTTCCGTCAGAGCGGCTCCGCCCGCGTGGTCTTTACGCCGGAGCCTGGCCAGAAACCGCGCGACCCTGTGCACATTGAAGCGAAGGACACTGGCGTCGCCCTCCACGGCGACAAGGTCGTCATCAAGCTCAACCAAACCCGCCGCGAACGCGACCACGAGGACTGGGGCACTGGCACGGTCGTCCGCGTTACCAAACGTGCGCTGATTTCCCTCACGGGTACCTTACGCCGCACGCGCTTGGTCTGGTTCGTCGTCCCTGACGATCCCCGGGTCTCGCGCGACATCGTCGTCCGCGACCCCATCCGCGCAGGCCTCAAGCCCGTCCCGAAGGAAGAGGATAAAGTCGTCGTTCGCCTCGATGCCTGGGAACGCCGCAACATGAGCCCCACTGGCACCGTGACCGAAGTGTTGGGCCTCACCCACACGCCGATGGCCGAGTACCTGGCCATCCTGCGCCGCTACAACCTCAACCCCGAGTTTCCGCAGGGAGTCTCCTCCGAGGCCAACTCCTTCGGTTCAAAAGTCCGGGCCGACGACCTCTCTGGCCGCGAAGACTTCCGCGAGATCCCGACGATTACCATCGACCCGGACGATGCGAAGGACTTCGACGACGCGCTGTCGGTGCAACGCCTACCCAACGGCCACCTCCGCTTCGGCATCCACATCGCCGACGTTTCGCACTACGTGAAGACCGGCTCACCGCTCGACACCGAGGCCAAGGAACGCGGCAACTCGACGTACCTTGTCGGCACGGTCATCCCGATGCTGCCGCACGCGCTCTCCAGCGGCCTGTGCTCGCTCGTCGAAGCGGAAAACCGGTTAGTCAAGTCGGTCATCTGCGAGTTCTCGCCTGACGCCAAGCTCGTGAAGACGGAGTTTGCGAACTCGGTGATCTCGAGCCGCAAACGCCTGACCTATAAGCAGGCCTACGCTTTCCTGCGCGGCGACACCAACGAGGCCATCCGCGCCCTGCCTGCACCACCGCCCCACCAGACCGGTTCTCCGGGCCGACCGCTGGCTGAACTCACCGACGCCGAACTCGACCTCATCCGCGCGATGATTACGGACCTCTGGTCCATCGGCAAAGTCCTGCGGGCCGAACGCTTCCGCATCGGGGCCCTCGACCTAGACATGAAGGAGATCAAGATTTACTGCGACAAGGACGGCTGGGCCGACCGCACCGTGGTGGTCGAACACGATGAATCGCACCAGCTCGTCGAAGAGTTCATGCTCCTCGCTAACGAGACGGTCGCCAAGGCCCTCGACCAAGCGAAGATTCCGCACGTCTGCCGCGTCCACGACGAACCCGACCCCGAGAAACTGCAGGCCCTGCGCGACCAGCTCGCGGTGGACGGCCTCAAGGTCGGCGACCTCACCGAGCGCAAGGAGATGGTCAAATTACTGGGACTCCTCAAGACGCGCGAAGACGGGTACACCATCCGCATCCAGCTCCTCCGCTCTCTCAAGCAAGCCTGCTACCGCGCTTCGCCCGACGGCCACTTCGGCTTGGCTAAGCGTCACTATTCGCACTTCACGTCGCCGATCCGCCGCTACGCTGACTTGCTCGAGCACCGCATCTTCGACGCCTATATCGCCAAGCAAGGCGTGCCCTCGGCCCCCAAGGACGCCCCGCGTTCGCCGGGCATCGGGGAACTCGTGCGCGCCTGCGAGCACATCTCCATCACTGAGCGCAATAGCTCCGAAGCTGAACGCGACTCCGTGAAGATCAAGCTCCTCGAGCTCTTCGAGCGCGAAGTCGAGCGCAAGGACAAGCGCCCCTTTGAGGCCATGATCACCGAGGTCAAGCCGCACGGCCTCATGGTCGAACTGACTGCCTCGCAGGCCTACGGCCTCGTGCACATGTCGACACTGACGGACGACTACTACCGCATGAACGATGCTGGTACCGCGATGCGCGGCAGCCGCACCGGTCGCGTCTTCATGGCTGGTGGCACGATTCAGGTCACCGTCGACCGCGTCGACCGCTTTAAGCGACAAGTGGACTTCCGGCTCTACGACGAACGCCAGCCGAAGGTACGTCCGCCCGATCGTCGCCGCGCCTAAGCGCTTAGCGGCGTAGTAGGCGCCACCAGGTCGCCGCGTATTCACGCCCCGTTTTACCGAGGCGAATCCGGCGGGCATCATCGTCCGTCCAGACGACGGGGATTTCCCGGATACGACCGCCAGCGCGGGCTAAGCGAACGAGCACTTCCGCGCCGAAAGAAAATCCGCGGGCCTCCTCCGGTAGCGCGAGTGTGACATAACTGGAGCGACGCACGAGTTTCAGGCCGCAACCTGGATCGGCGACCCTAGCGCCGGGCAACCAGCGCCAGAAAAAGGAGAGGAGGCTGGAAACGAAAGAGCGTGCCAGCGAGCGGCCGCGCACCTCGGAGTCATCGTGCCAACGCGAACCGGCGACAGCGTCACAGGTCCCGGCGCGGATTAAGGCATAACCCGTGCCGAGGGCCCGCGGATCGGTTGCCATATCGGCATCGCAATACGCGAGCACTTCGCAATCAGCCGGTGCGGATTCCCAACCACGACGGATGGCCAGACCCTTGTCGCCGACTTCAGCCGCGCGCAGGTAGATGAGTGGACGGACGAAAAGAGCGGCGTGGGCCTCAGCAACCGACCGGGTCTCATCGGTCGACCCATTATCAGCCACGATAACCTGTACGTCCGTCAGCCCTTGGGCACGAAGGCTCTGCGCCAAAACCGCCAACCCAGCCCCCAGGCGGGTCGCCTCATTCCTGGCGGGGATGACGATACAAAGCGGCATGGGCAGGCCTAATAAAGTCCCCAAGACCGTCCAATATTCAACCTTTCATGCCGAGATGCGAATGAGATGAGAATGAGACTCAGTTTCATCTTTGACAGATGAGCGTCATTCTCATTAATAAGAGGCCTACACCCATGAACGCCCCCAAGTTCCTCGCTCTCTTAACCCTCGCCGCCAGCTCGGCCTGGGGCTGTGACAATCCTTTCGGCTACTCTTACCTAGCGGAAACCATCAAACCCGGGCAGGTCGAAATCGTCCAGTGGGTGACCGGGCGGATCGGCCGCGACCTCGGCAACGGCTATGATGCGCGCTACCGCGGCTTCGACCTGAAGACCGAAGTTGAATGGGGGATCTCGCCGAACGAGCAGCTCGCGGTGTATGTGAACTCGCGCTACTTCGAGCGGACGGCGCGCAACGGGCTCCTGTTCGACGGCTTCCAGATCGCCTACAAGCGGATGCTCTCCAACCCGGACACTCAAGATTGGGGCGTGGCGCTCTATATCGAGCCTGGCTACTCGCAGGTGAGCTCGAAGAACGGCGCCCACCGCGACCAGCTGAAGCTCGAGACCAAGCTCCTGCTCCAGCATAACTTCGGTGCGAACGACGAATGGGTCTATGCGGCTAACATCATCGGCGAACTTGAGCACGAGACCGCCACGAACGCTGACACCGTCAAATTCAAGCTCACCCAAGGCTTAGCCCAGGCGGTCGGCGCGAACTGGTATCTCGGCGCTGAGGCGATTCTCGAGGCCGAGTGGAGTGAACTAAATAATCACCAATACACCGCGCTCCTCGCCGGCCCGTGCGTCCGCTATCAGAACAGCGGCTTCTTCGTCACCTTCACCGCCCTGGCGCAGGTGACCGCTACCCCGGCGAATAAAGGTGACCTGAACGTGACCAAAAAATCGCCTTACGAAGGGCGCTTGCTCTTCGGCTACGAGTTTTAAAGCGGCGTTCAATTCCTGAATGGGTAGGGGCGCGACTGCGTCGCGTCCGTGGGCGGATAGACTTCTGGAGGTTCGGTGACCATGCCGGCGACTAGCACGTGTTAATTGGCTGAAGGCAACAGGTAACAGCGGTTGGCGGTTAGCGGCTGGAAAATGCCAAACAAGGGAGACTGAAAATAGCGGTACAGCAAGACCCTCAGCAAACCATCTCGGTCTCTGGTTTCCCTTGTCTCTTACAAACCGCCAACCTCTAACCGCTACCACCTTTCAACGCCTACCTCAACGCCTACCTCAGAGCTGCCTTCACCGTTGCGAGCATCTGATCGGGCGAGAGGCCGTTGGCAGCGCGGAGGGTCTTTACGTCCGTAGCGTGTCCGACGAAATGATCCGGCCAACCGAGGCGGACAAGCGGGGTCCGTACGCCGTGTTCAGCCAACGCCTCCAGCGCGCCTGTGCCGAAGCCGCCCGTGACGGCGCCGTCTTCGAGTGTGACGATGAGCTTGGCCGCCTTGGCTTGGGCGACGAGTAACGTCGCGTCGATGGGCTTAGCGAAGCGCGCGTTGACCACGCCGACCGATAAACCGGTCTCAGCCGCCAACTTCTCAGCAAGCACCTTGGCCTCTGGCACCATGGCACCGAGCGCCCATAACTGGATATCGATGCCAGGCTGCAGCACCTCGGCCTTGCCTAACGGAATCAGCGCGGGCTGAGCCTTGATCGCCTTGCCCGCAGCTGGGCCGCGGGGATAACGGATAAACATCGGGGCGCCGGACTGCAGCGCGGTGTGCAACATGTCGGAGAGTTCATCCTCGTCCTTCGGCTGCATGAGCGTGACGTTCGGAACGCAACGCAGGTAGGCGATATCAAAAAGACCGTGGTGCGTCGGGCCATCGCTCGGCGAGACCCCCGCGCGGTCCATACAAAACGTGACCGGCAAGCGCTGCAGGCAAACATCATGGATGACCATATCGTAGGCGCGTTGCAGAAAAGTGGAATAGATGGCGCAGACGGGACGGAGGTCGCGCGCGGCCAAGCCAGCGGCGAAAAGGGCCGCGTGTTCCTCGGCGATACCGACATCGTGATACTGCCCGGGTAAAGCCTGCTTGAGCTGATTGAGGCCTGTGCCGGAAGGCATTGCGGCGGTGATGCCGACAACCTTAGTGTCAGCCTTGGCCTCGCGCACCAACAACGCGCCGAAGACATCCTGCCACGCCTTAGGCGCGCCAGGCTTACCGGTGGCTAGGCTGTCACCAGTCTCCGGATCGAAGGCACCCGTGCCGTGGAACTTCTCGGGATTCTGGAGCGCCGCACCCAAGCCCCGACCCTTTTCGGTGCGCACGTGCAGCAGCACGGGGCCCTTGGCGTCCTTACAGAAACGCAGGTACTTCTCGACCGTCGGGAGGTCGTGCCCGTCAATCGGGCCAATGTAGCGGATTCCATACTGCTCGAAGAGAGAGGAATTGCGCGTATACCAATTCTTGACGTGCCGCTTGAAGCTCCGACCGAAGTTTAAAAGCTTAGTCCCGACGCGCGACTGTCCTAAGAGGCGCTTTAACCCTTGCTGCGATTGGTTGTAAGAGCGCGTGACAATCAACTTATTCAGGATGTCGGCAATCGCCCCCACATTACGGTCAATCGACCACTCGTTATCGTTCAGGATAATGACCAAGCGCTTCGTCGAGTTCGCGGCGTTATTGAGCGCCTCCATCGTGACGCCACAGGTGAGGGCCGCATCGCCAATGAGTGCGACCACGTGCGCGTCTTCGCCGAGGCGGTCGCGGGCATTCGCCAAGCCAACGGCGGCGGACAAGGCCGTCCCCGCATGGCCGGCACCGAAGACGTCGTGTAAACTCTCTTCGCGATTCAAGAAGCCCGAGAGCCCGCCGGTCGTCCGGATGCCGTCGAAGTCCGTGCCGTTACGGCCCGTAAGCAACTTGTGTACGTAGCCCTGGTGGGCGACGTCGAAGACAAATTTATCTTGAGGCGTATTAAAAACGCGGTGGAGAGCGATGGACAGCTCGACGACCCCGAGGTTAGGACCGACGTGGCCACCGTTTTTTGCCGTGACAGCGATCAGGCGCTCGCGGATTTCTTGCGCGAGGGCCGGCAACTGGGCCGGCGCCAACGCCTGGACGTCCTGCGGGCCGCGGATTTGAGGTAGCAACGCCATCGCTTAGCCCTGCTCGGAGTCGGCCGACTTCTTGCCCAACTGCTCGATGCGCAGTTCAGCGGCCTGCAGGCTAGACTGACAAGACTTCAAGAGACGCATCCCCTCTTCATACTTGGCGACCAATTCATCGAGCGAGACCGTACCGGACTCCAGCGAGTCGACGAGCTGCTCGAGCTTCGCCATCTCGACTTCAAAGGACTCCTTGCCGGAGGCAGGGCTGGCTTTTTTATCCGCGCTCATGGGCGATGACTGTCGGCCGACTTGCCCGGTCTCTCAAGCGGATTGTGCAGGAATCAAAACGGTAAGCGGGCCCGCAGGGTGGACTCATCTAAACCTTGAAAAGCCACCACCTTGGACGCCGAGGTCAGCCCGGAGACCACGGAGACGGCGGCCAACGGGAGGCCGACCTTCGCAGCCAACAATGCGACCACCTCACGATTGGCCTGCCCGCCCTCGGGGGGTACGGCGACCCGGACCTTCAAGGCCTCGCCGAGGCGACCGACGATCTCGGTACGGGAGGCCCCCGGGACGACCTTCACCTTGAGCCGAGCCGCACGGGCGCTCACAGCACTTCCGTCAACGCCGCCACCGTCTTCGCATCGAGCTTACTCACCAACGCGACCGCGAGATCCACACAGGACTTAAGGTCGGCGACGTCGATGATCGCATTATGGGTGTGGATGTAACGAGCAGGGACGCCCAAGACAATGACGGGGACCCCCAGCTCGTTTGCCTGGAAAGAGCGTGCATCGGTACCGCCCGTCCGGCGCACGGCGAGCTGGCAAGGAATCCCGCGTTCGGCGGCGACCTGCAGCGTCAAATCCACCAAGCGGGGTTCATAATCGCCGTGGGATCAAAAGCGCGCACCTGTACGCCAGCTCCGAGCGAGCCTTGGGACTCGGCAGGATTCATGCCGGGAACATCATCGGCGGGCGGTCCTTCGAGGACGATGACCACATCGGGCTTGGCTAAACGAGCGGCGACCGTTGCACCACGGCAGCCCACTTCTTCCTGCACCGTTGCGAGAGCGAGGTACTGGTTGGGCGTCGGCTTCGACTGCAACTGGTGCGTGGCCAGCGTCAGCGCCGTCATGCCGACGCGGTTATCGAAAGCTTTAGCGGCATAGAGCCCCGGCTCGGCTAATGGAGTAAACGGACCATCGGGGGCGACGGGGTCACCCGGACGAATCCCTAACTGCAGGACCCCCTCGCGAGAACGGGCACCGATATCGACGTAGGCTTTATCCACGGTCGCCGCTTGGGCCCCACCTTGGTGCGGGGGCAAAGCGACGACGATGCCAATGAATTCGCGTTGGGAAGCGCGTGCCCAGACGCGCAGACGCTGGGCCGAGAGGACGCCATCCGGCCAACCGCCGATGGGCACCAAGCGCAGGAAACCGTTCGGCGTGATCTCTTGCACCAGAAAGCCGATCTCATCCATGTGAGCCGTCAGGACAACGCGCGGCCCCTTCGCTTCCTTGGCGGGTGCGGCGAGGACGCCACCGAGGCCATCGGCGCTCATCGTGCGGCCGCGCATTTCACGGACGAAGATCGCACGGACGGCGTCTTCGTGGCCGGAGATACCGTGGGCTTGGGTATACTCTTCGAGGAGCGAAAGCGACTTATCAGCGGGCATGGCGGAGCAAAATGATTAGCGATTGGGGCGAGTCAACAACCGGGGGCGGAGGCCAGACTTCGCGACGGCGTCGAGGGCGGCGATGGCGGCGCCCGTCAGGGAACGCTCGTCGGCGACAATCAACACTTCCGTGCCGGGAGACTGGAGAGCCTTCGCGGCCAAGGCCTGGTCGAGGGCGGCGCGGGTGATGGGCTGACCTTCGAGAAAAAGTTTTCCTTCCCGATCCACGGCCACGACCAAGCTGGCCGCCGTTGTGCTCGCACCGCCCGCATCCGCCGCTGGAGGCACGATGGCCAACGTCCGGGTTTCTTCGAAGCGCCCCGCCAACAACAGGAAGAACACTAATACGACCATCACATCGATCAACGGAATCACGTTGATTTCGACGCGCCGGCGACGGGAAACGACCAAACTCATCGCGGATTCTTTTCTAAGCCCTCGACGAGCACGTCGAGCCGTGAAGATAACACCTCCACCCGACGGCCCAGCCAGTTGGCGCCGATGAGAGCTGGGATAGCGATGCACAAGCCGATCATCGTCGTGCTCAACGCCAGGCCAACCCCGCGCGTGAGCGTCTGGGAATCTGGCAAGCCTTGTTCAGGAAAAAGCGTGGCCAGACCGGTAACGGTACCGAGCAGGCCGAGGAGCGGCGCGGCAGCCACAATGCTATCGATGAGGAAGAAACCGCGCTGGAGGCGGACCAGTTCGGCGCGAGCGTAGGCCTTGAGCACCTCTCCAGTAGCCCCCTCTTTCCAGCGCAGCACCAAGCGGCCAGCGGCCGAATCGGCAGCCTCCGAATTCAGTTCCTTGGCCCGTCCCTCGCGGACGAGCTTCAGAATCGATTCGGGGGCGACCTTACTAGGCAGCAGGGCCAGGGCACGTTCAAGGAGAAGGAAAACCACCAGAATGGAGCAAACTCCAAGTGGCCAGATGAAGATGCCAGCGCCTTCCAGAAGGGTATTCACAGGGATACGCTGAACCCTGCCCTCTAATCGGCAAGCCCACTCTAACTCATAGCACCTATTTGATTGACCTCATTCAAAACTAATCGAAATCGGTCATTTACTGTGTTCGATGGAGAATAAAACTCCCCATGCTCGAGCCCCAATTTTTTGACAAGAGAAACATCCATGCCACATTAGTTACTTACCCCTATTTTAATGCGTCGCCCCCGCAAAGGTTTCTCCCTCGTCCTCTCTCTCACCATCATGGCTGGGATGGTCATGCTCGTGATCGTGCTGGCTGCCTTTCTCCAGGTCGAAAGCAAACTCGCGCTCGCCCACAACGGCTACATGCGCGCCCGCTTTAACGCTTTAGTCGCCGCAAAAATCGCCATTGGCCAACTCCAGCAACTCGCTGGGCCCGACCAGCGCGTGACCATGCGGGCCGACCTGTATGCGGATGACTCCGTTGCCCCGGGTGCAGTCGATGCCCCGACTATCCCGAATACGCTTAACCCCACGGCTCCAGTCGGCCGCAAACTTTCCCACCAAAAACGCTACTGGACCGGCGTCTGGGCTACCGGCGGCGTCAATAGTTCCAAAGTCCGCGACTGGAACGTCATGGACCCACACAGCTCGCGGCTCTTCTTGGGTTGGCTGACCTCTCCAGGCGTGATGAGCACGACGGACCCAGAAGTCGCCGATGCCGCCAAGCTGCCCAACTACCTCGCGAACCGAAACTTTTTCGACGCCACAGGGAAAGTCCTTAATCCCGCGACCTATGAAGGTCAGAAGTTAATTGATGACCTCGCGAACCCGATTGCGGGAACGCCCGACGGTGTGCTGATTCCGTTAGTCGGCCGTGGATCGGTGCAGTTACCCACTAGCGTCAATCGTTTCGGCCTCGAGTATTCTGGTCAAATCGACGCCCTGCCCGTTCCGCTCCCGGGCGCCACCACTCTCGGCGGTATCTCCACCGGCATCAATGGACGCTACGCTTTCTGGGTCGGCGACGAAGGCCTTAAGGCCAAGGCCAACTTACCGGACGCTTACGCCGTCACGGCCACAGGCACGAGTTTCACTTCCGTCACCGATTGGGATGCCGGCTTCCGCGCCTCCGCGGCACAGCGCAGCGCCATCGAAGCCATCAAGCCGGCCGACAAGACTGATCTGACGGGTGCCACGCTCCTGCCGACGGCCTTCACTTTCGGCCTCTGGCGCGAGGCGGACATCACCACGGCCAGCAAGTGGGATACCCTCCTGATGCGCTCCGTCAAGGACCGCAACGCCCTCACACTCTGGGCCAACAAGGTCGGCAACACCGCTGCGGGCGATGCGATGATTGCTGCCAGCAAGACGCTGTGGCACGACGTCACCCCGTGGTCCTTCTCCACCCTGACGGATACCTATAACGGCGGTATCAAGATGGACCTCTCGACGGCCTTCGAAATTCCATACGCGGACTACCGTGCCCTCGAGACCTACGCTGGCCAGAAGAACGCCACCATCACGACGGACCCTAAGCTCCGCCGTCAATCGCTCTTCCACGGTGCAGCTGGCCCGACAGACCTAGACTTTAATCGCCCCAACATGCTCGATTTCATGGGCTCGACGAGCGACCTACTGAAGTCCGCCCCGCGCTCCCCGGAGTGGGCCCCGCGCTTCATGCAGGGTACCCTCGGGTCTGGCTACGCGACGCTCAAAAACCTCAACGGGGGCGAGACGCCTGAACGCATGGGCTTCGTCTACGAAATTCCGCTCCGGAGTAATTTCTTCGGCGGCGTGGTGCAGCGACCGTCGCCCTTCTCTGGCCTAGGCGCCACGGATACCGATAACCTCGACAACCGCATCATCCGCGGCCCCACATGGGACCTGTACCGAAATTACTACCGCATGTACAAGCGCGAGCTCGAGACCGCTGGTGCCCAGAGTAAAATCCGCGGGCAGGACGCCGTGTCCGACAGTGCTACGGTCATGGCTCGCGGCATCGAACCGCTCTCCTACGCCGCCGGCGACCGCGGCGTGCCGGTTGCCAAGCAAGGCACGGCGACCTTCCCTGTTAGCCCGTCTGGCTTCTTCGGCACTTATCCAGGCGGAGGCTCGACCGATGATTACCACTACCGCAACAACTACAGTTCGGAAGTGGGCCCACCTTATCGCGCTGAAGGTGGCTCGATGAACCCGACGACGCAATCGACGGCTGGCATCAATATACCGACGGGCCGCACTGGCTCGGAGCCCAGCGATTCCTCGTATGACTCGCCACGCCTCGCCACGACCCGTCTCTGGCCAACTTCGATGAAGGTCGCCCCGAGTATCATCCGCTTTTCCTTGATGTATTCGGTAGTCTGGAATGACGACATGCTCGGCATTGCGGTCGACCCACTCATCACGGTTCATAATCCGTACGATAGCGCCCTCGAGTTCGAAGGTATCGCGATGCTGATGAATGCCTACTCGCTCTCGCACCTCTTTGAGTTCTACGTCGGGGGCCAAATCATCGGCGACGTCTTCCCCGGCACGAGCTTCGAAGAAGGCAGGGAGTTTTCTTTCCGCGCCGTGGCGGGCTCCAGCAACGGCACCTCGCCGAGCAGCGTCTTCCGCCTTGAGCCCGGCGAAGTCCGCGTCCTCAGTTCGACGAAGGGACCGCTGCGCAAGTTTGAGACCAACGGTAACAACCAGGTGCCTGGAGACTTCGTCTACGAAGAGCAGAGCCGAATGTTCTTCCCGATTGATGCCTATGCGGGTCTGCGCAGAGCGGATGGTAGCGCTATTGTCCCGACGACCAACGTCACCCTTCAGGCGGTCCAGACCGTTCTACCCGGCTGGGATGGGACGATTCCCTCGCTCAACTCCATCGCCACCGCGCGCAACCTCTCACTCAACGTCCGCGTCCGTAATGAAGGCGGCGTGGCTCTCGGTGGGACGATGTTCCTCAACAACAGTATCCGCGGCGGCGGCCACGTCGTCGATGGCGGCTACCAACAATGGAACTTTTACCTGCTCAACGAATTCAGCCACAAAAACCAACAGCTCAGCTGGGGCCGCCGCTGGTTCGGCACTACCGACGACACCCGGCAAGCCGGTGGCCAAGGCGCGGTCAGAGGCGTCGAAATGGTGAATGAACCGCTCCTGCTGAACCTACGTTGCATGACCACCGGCTGGCCAATGTACGGCAACGCCAACAGCGGGTATACCGTGAACAGCGATCCCGAGTTTGGTGCCCAGCAAGGCTTCGGCAGCCAGTGGTCCCGTTCGCTCCAGTTAGCTCCAGTCACAATCCTCCGCTTCGCTGGCCAGAACCAAGCAGCGTGGTCCAATGCCGGCAGCGCCGTCGACAAGCAGAAGTTCTTCATCTTGGACATGTTGGCGCGTGGTGCCAGAGAGACCAACGCGGGCAACAACTGGTATCCACAGAGCAGCGCCTATGTCCCGAGCGGCGACTTCGACCGCATGAAGACTCCGGAGGAAATGCGCTCTGCGCCGATGTCGCCATATGTCTTCAGCACCCGCGCCTCGCAGGCCTTCATGTGGGCGTACGATGGCAAGACGCATGCCCCCGCCAATTGGATCATGAGCCAGCGCGCCGTCGATCAACTCGGCGTCAATAAATTGTACGACCTCGACAACTCCAGCCGCAACCGTGGCTACTGGGGCAAGAGCGTGCTCGTCGGCCAAGGCGGCAACACCAACGTTGTGCTCTTCCCGATCCCGCGTCGCCCACTCCTCTCGCTCGCTCAGCTCGGCGATGCCGCGACGGCTCAGACCAGCACGGAGGCCGACCTCACCGTGGGTGCATCCTTCGCCCACCCGGGCATTAAGAGTCTCACCAAGGTCTGCGATTGGCCAGGCACCAAGGGCGGCGGCGAGGAAGCCGTCATCGAGCACGGCTACGTTGCCAAAGCCAGCGGCTCGAGTGTCGTGCGCCACAATGCGAACGTCCGTACCGATGACGCCTTCGCAGCTAACCTCGCACTCTGGGATAGTTATTTCTTTAGCGGCCTGAATGCGCAGGTCGCCTCCTACAGCGATGCCGCCTCAGCTTGGCCGAGCGGACCGAACCTGCCGACCGACGCGAAGATCAAGGCTGATCAAGCCCTCGCGCTCACCGCCAACGGCGTGACGGATCTCACGAAGATTGCGGGCATCAAGGACGCCCTCGACAAGGGCAGTAACCCGCTCGCCAACAAACGCGTGGCCTATGTACCAGCCACCGGCGGCCAGCCCTTCGCGTTTCCCCACCCGGCGTTCATCCCAACGAACTCGCTCTACGACGGCGGCTTCAACGTGAACTCGACCTCCAAGGCGGCCTGGAAGGCCGTGCTCGGTTCATTGCGCGGCCAGAAGATCCCCGACGCCTCGGGTGTCTCCACGGGGACCGCACTCACGCGTTTTGCCCGCGCCTTCGGTAATAACGATGGGGCGAACTCGCCTTGGACCGCTTACCGCGAACTCACCGATGCCGAAATCGACACCCTCGCCGCTGCGGTGGTGAAGGAAGTCCGGAAGCGCGGACCGTTCATGTCGCTCTCCGACTTTATCAATCGCCGCTTAGTGGCCTCGGATAACTTTGGCCTCAAGGGCGCGCTGCAGGCGGCCATCGACTCGACCAGCATCAATGACCAGGCCATTAACAATGCCGGTGGCACGTTCGCGGCCGTACCGGGCCAAGCGCTCTCGGCGCCCTACCTGCCTTTGCCGGCCCAAGACCGTTTCCCGACGCTCCGCTCGATGAGTAAGACCGGCAGCCAAGGCACGGCCAGTGCTGGGCTGGGCGCACCAGGCATCGTCACACAGAAGGACGTCCTCAACTCCATCGGACCCAACCTGACGGCCCGCTCCGACACCTTCGTGGTGCGTGCCTACGGCGAAGCGCTCGACAACTCGGGTAACCCGATTGGCAAGGCTTGGATTGAAGTCATCGTCCAACGCACCACGGAATTTGTTGGTCCGGCCTGGGTTGAGCCGAACCGCCGTAAACAGGACTACCGTAACAATAACGGCTCGGCGACGTCGGAATACGACACCAAGCCGATTGTGGATCAGTTTGAACGTACCCCGCTCGCGCCGGGTGCGCCCGTCCACAGCGCCAACGTCAACCGCCTCTTCGGCCGTCGCTTCAAGGCGACGTCGACGCGCTGGCTGAACGCGAACGAAATCTAATTCCATGTTCTGGCTCCGTCTCTGCTTCGCCCTGCTCTGCCTAGGCGCCCTCCCCTTACCTGCGGCGGATACGCCGAAAGTCGAATCACGCCGCTGCGCCCTTCGCTTTGCTTGGTGGAACTTCCCCCGGAACGTACCCGAGCTTGCGCTTCAAATGGGCCGAGAACGTATCCCCGTCTCGCCGAACCCGATGTCGCTCAGTAACCCGATTGATTACAAGGGCGATGTGAACGCGGTCCTTCTCAAGAAAGTCACCACCGGAGAGACTGAGAAGGACGGTAAGCCCAAGTTCGCCTGGGTTCCTTATGCGACGATTGCCTTAAGTCCGACGGACACCGACATGGGCGTGTTGTTGATCCCGAATGAAACCGACGACACCTGTATCACCCGGACATTCGACTTCGGCCTGGAAGCCTTTCCTTACGGGACGTTGAAACTCGTGAACTTCTCGCGGGCGCGGATTGCTTGCTCGTTGGATGGTGCGGTGTTCATGACGGAGCCTGGCCAAACCGGCCAATGCCCCAAGAAGTTCGAGGAGCGGACGACGGCCGCCATCGCCGTCGCTGCGATCGAAGCCGACGGCCAACAACGCGTGCTCTATTCGACCAAAGTCATTCTCAATAAGACGTTCCGGACGCTCTTTTTCATCGTCGAAAAGAACGGCACGGAGGATGAGCGCTACCAGAGCCAGTGCATCCTCGACGTGAACCCTTACCCGAACGGCGTACCGCCGCCTCCGGTGGCTCCCGCCAGCAACGGAAAGACCTCAGTCAAGTCGTCCAAGTAGTTTAGCCCCGTGCTATATGACGGCCTTCACGCATTAGCCCGGTGGCCGTTTTTATTACTAATTGTATCAATGGGGTGACGGGCTAATTTCGACCTATGCCCCCCACGCACCAGCGAGGTTTTTCGCTCGTCCTCTCACTGACCATCATGGCTGGGATGGTGATGCTGGTGATTGTGCTCGCGGCTTTCCTGCAAGTAGAAGGCCGCCTCGCCACCACGCATTCGGCCTACCTGCGTGCCCGCATGAATGCGGCGGTCGCGGGCCGACTCGCGGTCGCTCAATTACAGACGCTCGCTGGACACGATCAGCGCGTGACGGCTCGCATGGACTTGCTCGACGGCACGAAGCAAGGAACCTCGCTGAACACTTACCTACAAAGCAAGGCCGCGACCACCGTCACCGAAGACAAACGGGCCTGGACCGGAGTATGGGCAACGGGTGGGGCCGACCAATCGAAAATCCGCGACTGGCTAGTCACCGACCCAGATAAACGACTCTTCCTCGGTTACTTGGTATCCGCCGATCCCAGTACCGGCGTGGCCATCGCCAACATGGTGCCGAACCGCCAGCTGAAGATCGGCGAGGCCGGACCGATGGACCTGTTACTGCGGAGTGCAGCGACGGCCGCCAGCACCTCTGTCCGTACGGTTCCCTTGCTCGCCTACGGCACCATTGCCCGCGACGCCAAAATCGACAACCGCGTCAAGATTCCCCCGCTCCCCTTGCCGGGGGTTGGTGCGAACGACGCATCCCTCGGCAGCTATGCGTGGTGGACCGGCGACGAAAGCATCAAGGCCAAGGTCAACCTTTCGGAAGCCTACACCACTTCGCCAAACATCTGGGACAAGGGCTACCTCTACAGCGCCGCTCGGCGCACGGGCCAAGAAACACTCGGCGGCAGTACCTCGCTAGCATGGCCGAACTTCAAGCTCTGGGCCGACGCCGATATCGCTTCAGTCGGCGGTTCTAAACTTTCCTACGTCGGCTCCGGCAGCGACCTCGGCGCCTGGGCGGCGGGTGTCACCGCCAACGCCGCCAACGGGACGATTGCGGCCGACACGGTCGCCAAGTACTACGGAGATGTCACGTTGCGTTCCTACGGCGTGCTCTCGGACACCTATAACGGCGGCCTCCGCACCGACCTTTCGATCGCGTTCGAACTGCCGCACGAGGACTTCAAGCTCCTCGGCGAATTCCACGACAGTCCCGGCGCCCCCAGCGACCGTAATATCATCAACCTCGCCGGTGCCTTCGGCTTCTCCGCCGGCAATACGCCATCCTTCGCCGAATGGGGCGACTCAAACAACAAACTCGGCTTCGTCTTCGAGGCCCCGATTCCTAATAACACGAGCGGTCCCTCCGCGGTGCCGCCACCGATGGGTACCAACCAGGCACTCATCGACCAAGGCCCCCGCTCCGTCCCCCCGGCCGGCACCTTCGCCAATGGCACTAAAGACTACAGCGGCGACGACTGGACCGTCCGTGGCCCGACGTGGCTGCTGATGCGCAACTTCTACCGCCTGTATAAGCGCGAGCTCGAGACCACCGGCGCGCGCGGCCAGCCGGCCAGCTCCGCCGATGCTTGGTTTGCCCGTACGGCTGAACCGTTCACCTACAGCTCAGGCGTCACGGGTTGGAGCTGCGTGGGCGACCCAGCAGGCCCCGCCTACCTCGGCGAGAAATATAATGCCGGCATCCTGCACCGTAAGGCGCGCATGCTTAACTACGGCGGTGGCAACTGGGTCCGCAGTACCTACCAGCCGCACCAATTCTCCAGGGTCTCTTGGTCGACCGGGGGTGGCCAGTTTCCCCAACCGACCGCGATGAAGCTCGCGCCGACGATCCTCCGCCACACGCAACGCTGGGGCGTGATTTACAACCAAGATACACTCGGCGTAACCTTTGATCCGATCATCACGTTACATAACCCCTACAACGTGGCGCTCGAGTTCACCGGGTTCGGTGCCTACTTCAACAAATACTACCCGCTGGCGCTGACCTTCTCGCGTGTCAACACGACCACCGGCGTCGAAGAGCCGCTCAACCTCGCCGGCGTGAATACGAACGGGCTCTCCTTTACCAACGGCGTCTTCTACCCACAAACCAACGGGTTCAATCGCTCCTTTGCCATCCGCTGGGTTGCCGCTGAAGGGGCGACGCTGCGCATGACCCCAGGGGAAGTGGTTGTCATCGGTTGCGAAGGCTCGACGAATACGGGCCTCTCCAACAACGGGGCCTCCATCATCCGCTCCGGGCGTAGCTACGACCCCGATAAGGCCCGCCACTTCTACCGCATCTTAGGAGATAGTGGCAGCGTCTCGACCGCCACCAACGGGCTACCCATTATCAGCCGCATGTACGCGGCGTGGGTGCCGGCCGGGGGTTCCAACTCCGACGGCAACAACGCCTCGGGCGGCTACTGGGACGGCCTCTTCATCCAGTATAACCTGATGCACTACAAGCGGGACAATGGGTCGACGACCTACCCGCTCGCCAAAGTCTGGGGCGGCGAAAACTACGCCGAGTGCGATGGCTCGGACGAAGGGCTCATTAACCGGACGGGCTTCTTCACCAATTTCTACCCCGACGCCAACACGGCCCGCAAGGTCTTGGCCCAAAAGACCATCAGCCGCACGGGCGAATCATCTTCGGCACCCTACATCGAACGCACCTTCGTCGGCGTGATGGACCTGCGTTGGCGCTCACCGGCAGACTCGCGCAACGTCGACAACCTGGCGGTCGGCGCCGCCCGCGGCGTCGGCGCTGGCACCGGCTCTCCATTGGTTGCGGATATGCGCTACGATGCCACGGACCCGCGCGACTGGGATGCTGACTCCCTACAGACGCCGCCAATGATCCTGAGCTTCTATCAGGACCCTGGCTCGTTCACACCCGTTGATATGACGTCGACCAACAAGGGCTACTACGGCAATAGTTACAAGCTCAACGAAGGGCGGACGGATACCGTCCTCTTCGAAGTTCCCCAGCGCCCGATGCTTTCGCTGACGGGCCTCGGCCATGTGCAATTCGGCACCTTTGCGACGCAGCCCGCCTACTCCGTCGGTAATAGTTTCCCGCACATTGGCCTGCCGAGTACGACCATGACCCTCTATTGGCCAAATTCATGTGTGAGCCCAATAGCGCGCGTAGATAACGGCACAGCCGACTTCGGCACAGACAACGGCAACACCTCGACCATCCGGACGGACAGCGCCTTCCTGGCGAACCTCGCCCTCTGGGATCGCTACTTCTTCTCGGGCGCTAACGCCGCCATGCCCAACATCGCCCGCAATACCTTCTCGGGTGGCGTCTCCACGCGCAACCCCGCCGCCGCCGTCGTGACAGCCGGCAACCAGAAGACGAGTCTAGCGGACGTCTGGGACGACCTCTCCATCGGCAATACGCCGCTCGCTAACAAACGACTTATCTGGGGCCGCTTCAGCGATGGCCGCAGCGACACCGAATTAAAAAATGATTTCTACCGGAAGCCGACTTCAACGCCGCGACCCGCCGGCGAAGTCCCCTCTCGCCCGGAACGCGTCGCGAAGCAGTTCATGTACGAAGGCGCCTTCAATGTAAACTCCACCTCCAAGGAAGCTTGGCGCCTCATGCTTACGTCGCTTCGGGGCGTCGATACCCCGGGTACATCGGTGTTCAGCCGCTTCGGTATCCCGCCCAACACCACCGACGTGCAAGGCGCGGGCTCCTACTGGGGCTTAAAGTTCCATAGCCTGACCGACGCTGAGATCGATAAGCTCGCCAGTAATATCGTCATCGAAGTCCGGCGACGCGGGCCGTTCATGAGCATTGCTGACTTTGTAAATCGTCGCCTCACCAACCAAGCCACCGGCCTGAAGGGTCCGCTCCAGGCCGCGATTGATGCCTCCGGCCTGAATGATTACGCGGTGGCTCATGGCAAGATGAAGGAAGGCTTTGCCACGAAAGTCACGACCGCCGGCGGCCGCTTCCCGCAAGCGAAGGCCTTCGATCCAGCCGCCTATTCAATGTCGTCCAACAGCCAAGGCACGGGCGCGTTCCCCTCGCAAGCCGGCTCCCATTCGCACCTCCTCCAGATGCAGGTACTTAACGCCATTGGCCCTTCCCTGACGGTCCGCGGCGATACGTTCGTCGTCCGAGCGTACGGCGAAAGCCTCAACGCTACTGGCGAAGTTGCTGGTAAGGCTTGGGTCGAACTCACCGTCCAGCGCATGCCAGAGTTACTGATTCCCGACGATCGCGAACCGACTGTAGCTATCGGTGCCCTGCCCGTCGGCAGTAGCATCACCGTACCAGGCGGCGGCAGCTCTGCGGGCGATAACTTTGGCGGCGGTGGTGGGTTTGGCGGCTACCGGTCCCCTTCCATCACCAACTACGCGACCTCACCAATCATGGAGCGCTGGGTACGCAACAAGGACGCTAGCCGCGTGAACAACTTGCTCGGTCGCCGTTTTAAAATCACTGCGGTCCGCTGGCTCCGTGACTCCGACATCTGAACGCATGCGTCTCTTCCTTTTCTTGGCCACCGTCCTCTCGCTCGGGGCCGCGCCCGAACCGCCCCCCGAACGGAAGTGCACGTTGCGACTCGCATGGTGGGCGAACCCGTCGGAACGGGTCGAGTTAGCCATCGTCCAAGGGAAGGAAATCATCCCCTTCGTGGCGCTGGAGATGAACCTCGACCTCTCCAAGGAATACCGCGGACCCGCGCAGTTGGTCATTGTGCGCAAGAAAGGCGCGGCGCAGAAAATAGAGGCCTTTGACCCCGATAAACTCTACGCACAAAGCGCGACGCCGAAGCCAGACCCCAAGGCTAAGCCAGAACCCGTGAAAAAAGAAAAGGCAGACGACTGGGCGCCTTTTGCCTCCTTGGCTTTGCCGGACTCTCCCGATATCGGCGTCCTGCTCCTAATGGCCCCAGATGGCACGTGCGCAGGCCGGGCCTTTGATTACGAGACTGGGCGCTTTCCGTATGGCTCCATTCGCGTAGTCAACCTTTCGGCATCGACGTTAGCCGGCGAAATCGATGCTAAGGGCTTCCGGCTTGCCCCTGGCAGCTCCGACCTACTCCCCGTCATCTTCCGCGAACGCATGACGAGCCACATCACGCTGGCGGCGTTGCTGCCGAACAACGGAATCGAACCGATTTTGGGCACCAAGATTGCGGGCCGACCCAACCGTCGCTCCTTGGTCTTCGTCCTGCAAACGGGCGTCTCGTTAGATGATCGTCCGCTCTTTGAAAGCCGTAGTATCGAAAGTGTGGAGCCAGTCGCCCCAGTCATCGCACCGCCCGCCAACGGTAAGCCTGTGGTCAAATGAGGCTACTCTGGTTTAGCCTCTGCGCACTGCCACCTCTATGGGCCGAAGAAACTGGGGCTCTGCGGCCGGCACCTGAGGCTCAGGGCTCCTTGGTCATTCAGGCCTGCTGGGCAGGCACCCCGGGCGGGAAAGTCCATCTGGTCACGCAACCAACCCAGCAAGCCATCCCGCTGCAGGCTCAGGCTGGTGCCATCATCTCCAACGCGGTCGTCCCGCCCTGCGCATCGGTGGAGCTCTGGGTGGCGAACGCCCCGCAAGCCAAGCGGGTGGCGACCTTTCCGTTTCCGAAGTCAGGCCGACGCTTCATCTTAGTCATGCAAGGCGAACACCCCGCCTCCATGCGCGCCTGGCTCGTGCCCGCTGACCTCGAGGTTTTCCCTTGGGGTTCCGCCTGTCTGCTCAACCTATCAGATAAGCGTCTACGTTGCCGGCTGAACGACCAAGTCGGTGAAGTCGACCCAGGGAAGTCCGGCGTTATCCCCTTCACTGCGACGGAACGTACCAGCGCCCACCTCACGCTCGATTACTTGGACGGACAGAAATGGCAGCCCGATTGCTCGACGAAGACCATTCTCTCACCCGCGAGACGCTTCATTATGGTCGTCGGCCCAGGGCTTGCGGTGCAAGGCCCCTTGCCGAAGGAAACGGTCGTAGAAACGAACCCGGCGCCGCTTACAGTGCCGACGCCGCTTCCGCATCCGCCAGCCAAGTGACCTTGTGCGCCAAGGCGCGCAGGACTTGGCCAGGATAACGGGCGGGGTCGAATTCACCGGCACAGACGCTCAGCAAAGCGGCAGCTTTGGACTGACCGTTGACGAGCACGACTACCGACCCGCATTGGGCTAAGCCGACTTCGGTGATCGTCAGGCGCCACCCGCGGCCTGGCCACTCGGTGGCGACGAAACGCGGTAGGCCCGGAGCCCCGATAAGGGGGCATTGCGGCCAGAGCGAGGCAATGTGGCTGTCGTCCCCTAGGCCGAGCACGCAAAGGTCGTAGGCCTTATTGGGCTGGGCCTGCCAGACAGCGTCATAGGCGGCCGCGGCGGCGGTGGGAGCCAACTCCACGGGCCAAGGCTGGCGACGGGCGGCCGGCACCTGTAAAGGATCGAGTAACCCACGGGCGGCATGCCCAAAGTTGGAATCATCGGAACTCTGGGGAACGCAGCGTTCGTCGCTCACATGCCAGGTGATGCGCTCCAACGTCTGCGCTGACAACGCACCGCTGGCCACCGCCCAAGCATAAAAGCCTTCGGGGTGGAGCCGCCGCTGAGGGCCACGGTCGCCGGACCACGCACTGCCAGCGCATGAATGCGGCGAGCGAGCTCGGCGAAGGATTCGTCGCGGGTACGCACGAGGACTTCGCCGGCAGAAGTCAGCAGGGAGGAAGACATAGGGCGATGGAAGGCGAGTGGGCGTGAAAAGGCAACCTTGGGCACTAGCCCAAACAATAGGGGCGGCCTTACGGCCGCCCCTCGTTGAATACCGCAGCAACGGTGCTTACTGGCAGGCCTCGCAGGTGCCGCCGTTCATCATCGCATCGATGGAACAGGCACTCTTCTCCGCCTCGGTGAAGGCCTTCTTCTCTGGCACTGGCTCGGTCTTCGCCTGCACTTCGACGGTGGCCTTCTCGATATTCGAGGCACCCATCGTGCGGAGATAATAGGTCGTCTTAAGACCTGTGCGCCAGGCGTACTGGTACATATGGGAGAGGGCCTTGATTTCGGCGCGCGGCAAGAACAGGTTAAGCGACTGGGCTTGGTCGATCCACTTCTGACGGCGGGCGGCGGCGTCGATGAGCCATTTGTAGTCAATGATGAAGGCCGTCATGTACTTGTCCTTGAGGACTTGGGGAATCTCTGGGATCTCCTTGAGTTCGCCGTCAAAGTACTTGAGCTGTTCAACCATCTTCTGATTCCAGAGGCCCAGCTTCTTGAGGTCGCGCCCCAGGCTGCTGTTCAGCTCGATGAAGTCACCAGACAGGTTGCTCTTGGCGAAGAGGTTCTTGTAAGTCGGCTCGATGCAAGGCGAGCTGCCGACGATGTTAGAGATGGTCGCCGTCGGCGCGATGGCGAGAACGTTGGAGTTGCGCATGCCCTGCTTGGCGATTTTGGCGCGGATGGGCGCCCAGTCGAGCAGGCCGCCACGCTTGACTTCGATCTTTTCACCACGCTCGGCCTCGAGGAGGTCGACGGTGTCCTGTGGGAGCAGGCCGCGGTCCCACTTCGAGCCCTTGTACGTGCTGTAGGCGCCACGTTCGGCGGCGAGGTCAGAGGAGGCACCGTAGGCGTAGAAGGCCACGGCTTCCATGATCTCGTCGTTAAACTCAACGGCGGCGTCAGAGGCAAAGGAGACGTTGCGTCGATAGAGGCAGTCTTGGAGGCCCATGACGCCGAGGCCGACCGGGCGGTGACGCAGGTTGGAGACCTCCGCGGCCTTGGTCGGGTAGAAGTTGATGTCGATGACGTTGTCGAGGGCACGGACAGCCACATGGACGGTCTCCGCGAGCTTGGCGTGGTCGATATTACCCGAGGCATCGAGGTGTGCATCGAGAACGATGGAGCCGAGATTACAGACGGCGGTCTCATCGGCACTCGTGTTGAGCGTGATTTCGGTACAAAGGTTGGACGAGTGGATGACGCCCACGTGGTCCTGCGGCGAACGAACATTGCACGGATCCTTAAAGGTCATCCAGGGGTGGCCCGTCTCGAAGATCATATTGAGCATCTTCTTCCAGAGCTCAACGGCTGGGACGGTCTTGCCGAAGATTTTCCCTTCCTTGGCCTTCTGCTCGTAGGCGACATAACGACGCTCGAAATCGGCGCCGAAAGTTTCATGTAAGTCGGAGACCTCGTTAGACATGAAGAGCGTCCAGTTCTGGCGATCGCGCAAGCGCTTCATGAATAAGTCGGGAATCCAGTTCGCCGTGTTCATGTCGTGGGTGCGGCGGCGGTCGTCGCCGGTGTTACGACGGAGCTCAAGGAAGTCTTCGACGTCGTTATGCCACGTCTCGAGGTAGGCACAGCCAGAGCCACGGCGCTTACCGCCTTGGTTGACCGCGACGAGCTGGTCGTTGTGCAGCTTAAGGAACGGCATGACGCCCTGCGATTCACCGTTGGTGCCCTTGATGTGCGAGCCCGTGCCACGGACGGCCGTCCAAGAACCGCCCAGACCGCCCGCCCACTTGGAGAGGAAGGCGTTCTCCGCGATGCCGCGGATCATGATCGACTCGATGGTGTCATCGACCTTGTAGAGGTAGCAGGACGATAACTGGCTATGTAATGTACCGGCATTGAAAAGCGTCGGCGTCGAGCTGCAGAAGCGGCGAGACTTGTAGAGCGCGTGGAGGCGGATAGCCCACTCTTCGCGATTCGTCTCCTCGCGGAGGAAGAGGCCCATGGCAACGCGCATCCAGAAGAACTGGGGCGTCTCGAGGCGGCGGTGGGTACGCTCCGTCTTGTCGATGATCAGGTAGCGGTCGTAGAGCGTCTGCACACCCAGAAACTCGAAATCCATGTCGGACATCGGGTCGAGGACGTCGGCCAACTTAGCGAGGTCGTAGCGGCGCAGGTCGGGCGAGAGACGTCCGATTTCGATGCCGCGCTCGATATAGGCTGAGAACTTAGCACGGTGGAATTCGCGGAGCTTGTCGATGCCATCGCGCATGATGCTCCAACCGAGAACCTCCTCGTAGATATAGGACAGCGAGATGCGGGCAGCAAAGAGCGCAAAATCAGCGTCGCGCTCAATGAGCGTCTTCGCGTTGAGTTCAACCGTCTTGCGGAGGTCGGCGGCGGGGACTTCGTTGAACAGGCCGCGGCGGAGCTCGGCCTCGATGGCTTCGGCTGGCATGTCGATTTCAAGGCCCGTGAGGGCGTAGGAGATGCGCTTGCGGAGGTCTTCACCGTTCCAGAGGAAAGTGGTGCCATCGGGGTTCTTGACGAGCAGGAGGGAGTCCTGGTGGTCGTCGACGGGCACGGCGGCGGCGGCTTCCTGCTCGCGCTGCTTGGTGCGCATCGCGCGGTAGAGAATGTAAGCTTCGGCGACCTTGTAGTGGCCTTGGCGCATCAATTCGGTCTGAACGATATCTTGAACCTCTTCGATGCCGATGATGTTTTGGCCGCCGAGCGCCACCGCTCGGGTCACGGCGGCGGCAACGCGCTCAGCGGGAGCGGAATCGAGGCCGAGGGAGAGGAATGATTTGCGGACCGCGATGTCGATCTTGTCTTGGTTCCACGGCACAACCTGGTGGTTGCGGCGCATCAGGCGCGTCGTGACGACCGGCACGTCCACCCCGCGCGCAGCGTCGGAGGAAAAGACGAGGCTCTTGGCGACGTCGTGGCGGTTATTATTGATGAGCGCGCGCTCGATGATGGGGATCAGCTGGGCTTCGCTGACTTGGCCGCCATGCTGGTTGGCGAGCTGGGCGACGAGCTGGGTCACTTCCCCGGCGACGGCCGCAACGAACGTGCGATTCTGCTCGGTGAAGATTTCCGTGACCTGACGGGAAAGGAGAAGGTCGGTCAGGGCATTGCCGATGATGTCGGCGAAGCGGGCGGAGTCGGTGCTGGTGGCGGCGGAACCGGCGGCGGCGACCGGGAGAGACTCGCGCCAGTTAAAGCGGGGTTTGGCGTTAGCCGGGGTGCGAACAGCGTTTTTGAGGGCGATGTCTTCGCGGAAGAAAGGGAGTTCTGGATTCATGAGACGATTGAGTTAACGGGAGAGGGAAGGAAAGATGGAGGGAGGTCGCTGCGGGCGTGGGCCAGCGGCGGAAGAGATTAGGACGGAGGGGAAAAGGGGAGTAAGAACAGGAACTATGCCAAAGAAGGCGCGCAAGGGGAGTACGCCTACTTTTAGCGTGAAATCGGCTTAGAGCTCGTCGTCGCTGACGGTTTCTAGATTGGCCGACTTCTGGTATTCGGTGACACGGCCTTCGAAGAAGTTTTGCTCCTTCTTTAGGTCCATCATCTCGGACAACCAAGGGAAAGGGTTAACGGGGTCGACCGTGAGCGGTGCGAGGCCACAATTGCGCAGACGACGGTCGGCGATAAAGTCGATGTACTGCTCGAACTCCTTCGAGGAGAGGCCGAGGGCGTTGATCGGGAGGCAGTCGCGGATGAAGTCTTTCTCGAGAGCCACGGCGGTGGCCATCAGCTGGCGGAGCTCCTCGCGGAAGGCGGGCGTCCAGATGTCGGGGTTCTCCTTCACCAGTTCGAGAAGCAAGCGGCAGAAGAGGTCGATGTGGTTGGACTCATCGCGCAAGGTATACTTGAACATGTTACCGATACCGGGGAACTTGTTCTGGCGAGCCAGGGAGAGCACCATGCCGAAGAGGCCGTAGAACTGGGTGCCTTCCATGCACTGCCCGAAGAGGAAGATGTTGTGGGCCAGGGCCTGCTTGTCCTCGAGCTTCGTGAGGTCGAGTTTGCGGCGCAGCGCCCGGGAATTGTTGACGACGAAGGCGGCCTTCTTGGCGATCGTCGGGATGTCTTCGAACATCGCTTCGCACTCGTGCGGATTGATACCGAGCGAGGAGATCATGTACACCAAGGAGTCGGCGTGAATATTCTCTTCATGCGCATGACGGCCGAGCACGAGCTTGAGCTCGGGGGCGGTCATGACCTCGCGGACGACGTGGATGATATTATCGCCCACGATCCCTTCAGCGGCAGAGAAATAACCGATGGCCATCTTGATGATCCAGCGGTCGATATCGGTGATATTACCGTTGGTGTCGCGCCACTGCTGGCAGTCTTCCTGCATGGGGATTTCCTCGGGCTCCCAATGGTTGGCCTTCATCGTCTTGTAGAGGTCGTAGGCCCACTGGTACTTCAACGGCAGGATGTTGAAGAACATGGTCTCACGACCGTTAATGACCTTCTTATTGTTAAAGGCTTCTTCGGCCTTCGTCTTATCGAGGACAAAGGTTTTTTTACCTACGGTAATCGTAATAGTTTCCATTTGGGAGGAGAGGGGGAAAGGGGTTATGGAGTGGCCGGGGAAGGCCGCTAGGAAATTGGTATAGATTGGAAATAATACTAGATGTAGGGGGTGCAAATGAAAACCGACACTAGATGTGGTGTTTTTATGCAAACCACTGACGTTTCGGCACTTGGGGAACCAACTTTATTCACAATCGGTTTTTTTGACGAAATTTTGATGAAGAAAGACCCTGGGAGCACCTCCGGGAGAAAATCTCGCCCGGGCTGAGGCGCAAACGTCAGTTGTTAGTGTTGCTCACGCTATTCACCGCCCACCCGCGGGGTTGCCCCGGGGCCACGGGTCGTCCACCCTGCCCTGATGCAAACAGGCCCGCCGGCAGAAACCTCCGCAAAGAACCCGCGAGCCCCCCTACTCGCGTCTTGCTGGACGCCGGACGCGCTCGCGGAGCGCGGTTGGCGTGGGGCGCTTAAAACCTCGTGGCGGGTCTTGGCCACTTGCTGGCAGGGGACCATCAGCAATCGCCTGCCGCAGCAATCGGCAGCCCTGACCTATTACACCTTGATGTCCGTCGGCCCGATCCTCGCGCTCGCGCTCACAGTTTCTGGATACATCCTCACGCGCTCAGGCAACGCAGGGGATAACCCCGCGAAGCAGGCGATCGTTACCAGCATCGAATACCTGGTACCACAAGTAGCCGCCCAGACACCAGCCGCGAACAGCGGTACTAACAAGCCCACCGCAGCGAGTGGTCCGAAGCAACTGCGCGAGATTAATGTCGAGCTCGATGCCTTCGTCGACCGCCTACTAGCGAATGCGGCGAACGGCCAAGCGGGCGTGGTTGGATTAGGCCTCATCCTGGTGCTCGCCGTGCTCATGCTGAGCCGCGTGGAAGATGCGCTCAATGGTATCTGGGGCGTCCGCTACGGCCGCAGCTGGCGCGATCGTTTTGCAAACTACCTGCTCTTCCTCGTGCTGTTCTTTCTGATTGGTGCCACGACGGTCACGATGCTTTCGATGGCGGCACTCGCTAAAATGTTTGGGGACAGTACTAATTGGCTTGGCGACTGGCTCATCCGCTTGCCTTGGGGCGAAGCGATTATCGGCTTCATTTCGGGCAGTGGTCCCTTCTTCGTCTCCCTCGGCTTACTGGCGCTGGCCTTCGCCGTCTTCAACCGGATGATGCCGAATGTGCGGGTCCGCTGGAGTGCGGCCCTCATCGGCGGAACCACCATCGCGCTCCTCATCACCGCCAACCATCACCTCGCCGCCCTTTACGTTGGGAAAGTATCGCAGTTCCAGGATCTATACGGCGAACTCAGCATTGTCTTGGTGCTCATGTTTGGCACCTACCTCGCTTGGCTGTTTGTGCTCATTGGCGGCCAGGTCGCCTATGCCTACCAACACCGCCGGGCACTGGCTCTCCATAAAGCTTGGGAAAGCCTGAGCCATCGGGCCCGCCGCACCCTCGCCTTTGTGTGCGCCGCTGAGACGCTCCGCCGCTATCGCGGGGGCCTAGCCGGCCCCAGGGCCGAAGATATCGCTGAAATCGCCCGCATCCCTGCGACCGTCGCCGATGGGTGTCTCCAGATGTTGCGGGACGCTGGCCTCCTCGCGATGGAAAGCCGGACGGAGGGCCACCGACCCGCCCGGCCGTTGGAGTCCATGACCGTGGGACAGCTCTGGGGCGTGGTGGATCTTCATTCCGACAACAACGCTGGGGAGCCGGACTTGCGGAGCGATCCAGCGGCCAGGGAGCTCGCGCAGATTGAACAACGCCTCATGCAGACCCCTGATTCGCAAGTCACCCTCGGAGAACTCGCGGACCGGACTTGAATAGCCCAATCGTTGCAAGAGGGCCGGACTTCAGACACCCCGCGCGGATGGCCGACGCAACCATGACTCGCAGATAACGAATCGCCCAGCAGCCCCAAGTTCCCCGCGCATGGGAGCGGGAGCTCGAGGTGAAGAGAGTCGAACCTGACATCAGCGTGCAAGGGCCGTTCCGCCGGCACCCTTTAGCCTAACCAGCTGGCAATCGTTCGTCCAACTCGCACAAGGCACCGCCTGGCCGCAGGCAGGAAGACCCGAGGGCGCCACGCGAGTAACCGAACCGAGTACAGCCGACTTCAAGCCTGACTACGCCGTGGCGAGGCCCGTGGCCGGCTGAGAATCAGCTGGGCACGGGCCTCGATGGGCTGGGGTCGATGGCGACCCCTGGAAATAAGAGGACCCCGGCCACCTTGCGGTGACCGGGGTCCGTAAACCTGGCGACGACCTACTCTCGCACAGCAGCGTGGCTGCACTACCATCGGCGGCTACATTCTTAACTTTCGTGTTCGGGATGGGAACGAGTGTTTCCATGTGCCCATGATCACCAGAAGGAATCCTCGAGTCGCTCTCAGTGAAGGGTGATCATGAGATGGTTTTGGCCAGGTTTGAGCGACTGTCATAGGGAAAGTTGCACAATTTACGCATAGTAAAATTACCGTTCTAATTCCATTGGCCTAGACGTCATTTGAGACGGCTAAGAAAGCCAATTGCAGATCAATCGAACATTAGTATCGCTAAGCTCAACGTATCGCTACGCTTACACCTGCGACCTATCAACCAGGTGGTCTACCTGGGTTCTATAGGGAGATCTTATCTTGGGAAAGGCTTGGCGCTTAGATGCTTTCAGCGCTTATCCGTTCCATGCTTAGCTACCCGGCGGTGCCACGGACGTGACAACCGGAACACCAGAGGCATGTCATTTGCGGTCCTCTCGTACTAACAAATGAACCCCTCAAATCTCCTACGCCCACAGCGGATAGAGGACCGAACTGTCTCACGACGTTCTGAACCCAGCTCGCGTACCACTTTAATCGGCGAACAGCCGAACCCTTGGGACCTTCTCCAGCCCCAGGATGTGATGAGCCGACATCGAGGTGCCAAACAACGCCGTCGCTATGAACGCTTGGGCGTTATCAGCCTGTTATCCCTAAGGTACCTTTTATCCTTTAAGCGATGAGCATCCCACGATGCGTCACCGGATCACTTGGGTCTACTTTCGTACCTGCTCGACTTGTAGGTCTCGCAGTTAAGCCAGCTTATATCCATGCACTCGACGGCCGATTACCAACCGGCCTGAGCTGACCTTCACAATCCTCCGTTACTCTTTCGGAGGAGACCGCCCCAGTCAAACTGACCCCCTAGCAATGTCCCCACTCCAGCTAATGGAATATGGGTTAGACGCCTAAGAAATAAATACTGGTATTTCATATTTCGACTCCATCCGACCCTGAGGTCGGACTTCGAAGTCTCCCAGCTATTCTACGAATTACATCTCAAGCGCCAATACCAGGTTACAGTAAAGGTCTATAGGGTCTTTCCGTCCTGCTGGCGGGAACGCGGCATCTTCACCGCGACTACAATTTCACTGAGCCCTCCTCGAGACAATGCCCTACTCGTTACGTGATTCGTGCAGGTCGGAAACTTACCCGACAAGGAATTTCGCTACCTTAGGACCGTATAGTTACGGCCGAATTCACGGGGGCTTAGACCAGAACCTTGCAGCTCCAGCTTTCACCTTTCCGCATTGGTCACACGTCACTCCCTATGACGTCGTCTTGCGACTAGCAGAGAGCTGTGTTTTTGCTAAACAGTCGGTAGGGCCTCTTCACTGCGACTCCGGTTGCCCGGAGCACCCCTTATACCGAAGATACGGGGTTAATTTGTCGAGTTCCTTGAGGAGGTTTAACTCACGCGCCGTAGAATACTCATCTCGGATACCTGTGTCGGTTGCGGTACGGGCTTTAATGTAGAGGCCTTTTCCTGGAGATCACTCGCCACGGCGTCCTCAGCCGTAGCTTTGGACTGCCAAGTCAATTAGGTCTGCTGACTCCATGATCCCGTCCTCTCTACTTGGTTCAGAATATTAACCTGATGTGCATCGCTACTCCTTCGCCTCAGCTTAGCTCCCGACTAACCCAGAAGGACGACCCTTGTCCTGGAAACCTTATCCTTACGGCGGAATGGATTTAAACCATTCTTATCATTACTTATGTCTGGATACTCACTTCCAGCCGCTCCACGGTCGCTTACCGCTTCGCTTCGCCGCTGCTGGAACGCTCTCCTACCGCTGCATTGCTGCAGCCCACACTTCGGCGCGTTGCTTAGTCCCGATCATCTTAGACGCAAACTCACTCGATAGGTCAGCTGTTACGCACTGTTTAAATGGTGGCTGCCTCTAAGCCAACATCCCTATTGTCTAAGCAAGTTCACATTCTTTAATCCACTGAGCTACGTCTTGGGGCCTTAATGGTGGTCTGGACTGTTTTCCTCTTGGCAATGAAGCTTATCCCCACTGCCTGACTGCCCAGCTTCGCCCCGTGGTATTCGGAGTTTGATAAGGGTGGTAGACGGGTGTGTCCCTAGCCTTTTCAGTGCTCTACCCCACGGGTCAGCGCTGGACGCTATACCTAATATATTTCGGAGAGAACCAGCTATTACGGGGTTTGATTAGCCTTTCACTCCTACCACAACTCATCCGGGGCATTCTCAAGTGCCATCGGTTCGGTCCTCACCCATGTTACTTGGGCTTCAACCTGGTCATGGGTAGATACCTCCGCTTCGGGTATAACGCTAGGAACTAAACGCCCTGTTCAGACTCGCTTTCGCTGCGCCTCCGCCCGGAGGGGGCTTAGGCTGGCTCCTAACGTTAACTCCCAGACCCATTATGCAAAAGGTACGCCGTCACCCCACATGGGGCTCCGACGCTTTGTAAGCAACAGGTTTCAGGTACTTTTTCACTCCCCTAACAGGGTGCTTTCACCTTTCCCTCGCGGTACTCTTCACTATCGGTCGACATCGTGTATTTAGCCTTACGCAGTGGTCTGCGTGAACTTCACACCGGGTTCACGTGTTCCGGTGCTACTCAGGGTACCTCTAGAGCTTGTTGGGTTTTCGGTTACGGGGGTTTTCACCCTCTTTGACGCGTCATTCAATACGCTTCACCTAACCTTTCCAGTCTCACGTTGAGGCCCTACGACCCCGAAGAGACAAGTCTCTTTGGTTTGGGCTGTTCCCCTTTCGTCGCCACTACTGAGGGAATCGCATTCGCTTTCTATTCCTCCGCTTACTGAGATGTTGCACTTCAGCGGGTTCGCTTCCTCGCGCCTATGTATTCAGCGCGGGATCGTCATTGCTGACGGGGTTTCCCCATTCGGAAATCCCTGGATCGGCCTATTTTCGGCTCCCCAGGGCTTATCGCAGCTTGTCGCGTCCTTC
>BGOK01000034.1 GCA_003569205.1 Verrucomicrobiota bacterium
CTCGCACTGGCGCAAGGGCTCGCAGGCTAGTCGTTTCAACGAACTCGAGTCCACGCAGGCCGATGGCCATCGACGCTGAGTTGACCGAGCTACTCCAATTCACGCAGAAACTTTGGGCAGCGACGGATCGCCGCTACGACATCACCGTTGCACCCCTGACCAGCCTCTGGGGTTACGGACCAGCCGGAAGTAACCTACCAGTACCATCCGCTGAGAAACTCAACGAGACTCTGACCTTTGTCGGCTCGGACAAACTCACCTTAGATGCCGCAGGCTCTAGCCTCCGTAAAAGCCATCCGCGCGTGCAGTTGGACTTAGGCTCGGTGCTGCAAGGGTACGCCGCTGATCGCGTCGCCAAGTGCTCCGCCAAGCCGGCCAGAAAGATTTCCTCATCGAAGTTGGCGGCGAACTCCTAGCGGCTGGCAGTTGGCAAGTCGGCATTGAAGACCCCTTCAATACGCGGGCGATAATTGCCAAACCCGTGCTCACGGACATGGCTCTTAGCCCCTCCGGTCTGTACCGCGCCAAGCGCGCCGCCGCGGGTAAATCCATCTCGCACATCCTTTCGCCCAGACTGGCCAGCCTGTCGAACCGACCATCGAGCTCTGTTGCGTCTACCACGCCAGTTGCTTCCAGTCGGACGGCTGGTCGACGGCGCTCATGGCCGTCGGCTGGAAAGATGCTCAAGCCCTCGCCGAGCGCGAAGGCCTGGCCGTCATGCTCGTCGGGCCGAAGGGCGAAACCTGGAAGTCGAAGGCGCTGCAGGCTCTCAAGTAAGCCCGCTTACTTTAGGACTTTAATCAGGGCCTCACTCCAGCGCTGCGCGATCTTTTCGGCGCCGGCGGCGTTGGGATGCACAAGGTCGGCAATGGTGTCCTTCGCCGGATCAAACCCAGTCGCGAGGTCCACGAGATAGACAGGCTGCTCCGGGCGGTGCAGTTCCTTGACCAACGCGGCTAGCGCGAGGTTGAGCTCAGGGATATAGCTATACTTCGGCAACTTGCCGCTAGGGATGACCTGAGCCACGAAGACGATGGACTTCGGATTGAGACGCCGAGCTGTGGCAATCATCTCCCGATGGGCAGTCACGATGCCAGCCACCGGCTTTTCCTCAATGAAATGATTATGTCCCGCCTGTAGCATCAGGACGTTCGCTGGGTTCGCCTTGAGCCTTGCCTCGAGAATGGTGGCGAGGAACTCCGCGTTCTTCCCGCCGTAGCCTTCATGCCAAAGCGGGCCCTGCGGGGTATCCGTCTTCTGCGAGCCGACGAAGACAAAACGCACCCCGGCAGCCTGGAGCTTCGCCGCGAGCGGAATCCGATAGGTCGCAAAGGTCTTGCCGCCTTGGGTAATTGAATCACCCACCGCCATAATGCGGAAGGCGGTGGCCTCGGCCGCGGAGAGTCCGCAGGCCAAACAGAGACAGAGGAACCGTAAGACCATGGGGAGCGCTCAGGCGAAGAACTTCAGGAACTGCTCGGCCAGTAGGGCCATCGCCAAACCCGAGAACCCAATGAGGGTCTCGGTGATCGTCCAAGTACGCAGGGTCTGGCCCACGGTCAGGCCCAGGCATTCCTTGACCATCCAGAAGCCGCTGTCGTTGAGGTGGGACAGGAAGAGCGAACCGCAACCAATTGAGATGACCATGAGTTCGGGCTCGTGCCAGGGTTGGCCGCTAGGACAGGCGCGATAAAGCCCGCAGCGACGGTGATCGCCACGGTCGCAGATCCCGTAGCGACGCGGATGAAGGCCGAGACGAGCCAACCATAGACCAATAAAGGTAAACCGGCCGAGGCCGCCAATTCGGCGAGTTGCTTGTCCACCCCAGCCGTACGCATCACGAGTGCAAAGCCGCCACCCGCGCCGACCAGGATTAAGGTCATGCCGATACCCGCCACGCTTTGTTCGGAGAACTTCAGCAACTCACCCGCAGTGCGGCCGCAACGTTTGCCAAAGGCCCACATTGCGAAGAGCACCGATAAAAGCAGGGCGATCACGGGGTGGCCGACGAAGAGCCCCACCTTACCCCAGAGCGCCTCCTTCGCCTGCAGTAACTCAACCAGTGTGCCAGTCAGGAGCAGGACGACCGGTAGCAGCACGGTGAAGATCGTGAGCCCGAATGTCGGCAACGTCTGGCCGACGGACACCGACGGCGTGAACTCCGGCGTAGCGACCTCGACGCGTTTGACGGCGAGTTTAGCGAAGAACGGACCAGCAATGGCCGCGACGGGAATGCCGAGCACGAGAGCCCAGAGGATGACCTTGCCCATGTCGGCTTTCAGGGCCTCGATAGCGATGACCGGACCCGGATGCGGCGGCATGAGGCCGTGCATGACCGACAGGAACGAAAGCATCGGTAGCACCAGCAGGAGAAACGGCTTACCGGTTTCCTTAGCTAAGGTAATCACGATCGGCAAAATGAGGAGTAAGCCGACCGCGAACCAGGTCGTCATGCCGACACAGAGCGCTAGCAGGATAATGCAGAGGCCGATACGGTCAGGCCCCAGCACCTGAATGAAACGCTTCGCGAGGACGCCGGCGCCGCCTGATTCGGCGAGCAGCTTACCGAAGACGACGCCCAAGACGATGATGGTACCCGTACCCGCTAAGGTGTTACCGAAACCGGTCTGAAAGGCCTTGAGAACCTCGGTCATGCTGAGCGTGCCGGAAGTGCCGACGACCATCGCACCGAGCGCGAGCGAGCTCAGCAGGAGCGCAATGAAGGGGTTTAGTTTCAGCCACGTGACGAGGCCGACCAAAACAGCAATAGCGATGAGGGCGTAGAGCATAGCGAAGAGGCTTAGGCCTTGGGCGGGGCAACCGTGGCGCGGGTGGCACCCGTGCTGATACCGCCGTCGACGAGGAGGGTCTGACCAGTCACGTAGCGGCTCTCCTCGGAAGCGAGGAAGACCACGGGGCCGGCGAGGTCATCCGCCGCCCCGGGGCGCTTCAGAGGGATGCGGTCACACAAGTACTCGACCCATTCCTTCTGCTCATAAAGCACCGCATTCTGGGCGGTCTTGAACCAACCAGGGGCGAGGCAATTCACGGTGACCCCATGGCGGCCCCAATCGTCGGCCAAGCTCATCGTCAGTTGCTTCACGCCGCCACGGCTCGCGCCATAGGGGGCAAGGCCCGCATAACCGGCCACGCACGTCACCGAGCCGATATTGATGATGCGACCATAACCACGGGCAATCATGCCGGGAGCGACCGCCTGGGCAGTAAAGAACGTCCCGCGGAGGTTCGTGTCGAGAATGGTGTTCCAATCCTCCCACGTCACTTCGAGCGCAGGCTTACGGATATTGCAGCCGGCGTTGTTCACCAAGATATCGATGCGGCCCATCTGGCGTTCCACCTCGGCGACCGCGGCCTTAATGCTAGCACCTTCACGGACATCGAGGGCGACCGCACACGTGCGCCGGCCAAGGGCTTCGATTTCCTTGCGGAAGCCATCGAGTTTGGACGCATCGCGACTGGACATGGCGATATCGGCGCCGGCTTGAGCGAGGGCGCGGGCAAAGTGTTGACCGAGGCCACGGCTAGTGCCCGTGATGAAGGCGACCTTTCCAGCGAGGCTGAAGAACGGAGAGGACATTAGTTCTGCGGGGCGAGGATGACCTTCATTACGCCCGGGGCGCCGGCGTAGAGCTTAGCGAACCAATCGGCACCCTGTTCTAGGGGCACGACGGCGGAGATGATCTTATCGACCTTGATCTGTTTGGTCGCAAGGAGCTCGATACAGCGGGGGATCTCACCAGCCGAAGCGCAGGAACCCTGCAGGCGGAGCTGGCGGGTGACGACAACTTGTAACGGTAGTTCGGTCTTGGGCGTAAGGTTACCCACGAGCGTCACCGTGCCGCCCTTGCGGACCGCATGGATGGCGGAAAGCACCGTAGCGTTGAGGCCCACACATTCGAAAGCCGCATCGGCCCCCTGCCCCTTCGTCAGGGACTTCACAAACTCCGTGAGGTCGCCGCCGGTCTTGGCATTGAAGCGGTGCGTGGCACCGAGCTCGCATGCGACGTCTAGCCGGGCATCTTCGGTGTCGACGGCGATGACCTGAGCGAAGCCGGCAATCTTGGCGGCTTGGAGCGTCAACAGGCCAATCATACCCGTGCCGACGATCACCGCAGTATCGCCGGGGGCGCAAGGCGTGAGACGCACGGCGTGTACGCCGACAGAGACGGCCTCGATCATGGCGGCCTCGTTGAAGCCCAAGGCGTCAGGCAAGACGTGCACAATGCGGGCGGGGACGGTGACAAATTCGGCGAAGGCACCATGACGGCGGTAGTCACCGCAGGAAACGCCAAGAACTTGGCGGTTATCGCAGAGGTTCACGTCGCCGCGTTTGCAATGGACGCACTCGCCGCAGAAGACCGTCGAGTCGAAGGTCACGCGCTGGCCGGGCGAGAGGTGCTTCACCTCGGCGCCAACGCCAGTGATGACCCCCGCGGCCTCATGCCCCATGACCAAGGGCGGGATGCGCCGGCCCGTCGAACCATCGTAGCCGTGAATATCAGACCCGCAAATGCCGCAGGCTTTGACCTGAATAAGGACGTCGGACGGGCCACAGACAGGGTCGGCGACCGTCGTATAGGACATCTGTTTATATTCCGTAAGCAGCAGGGCCTTCATGGGGATACCCTCTTTATTGGACGGGTTCTGACCACGAGCAAGCCCAGCCTCGCTACCGGGCCATCCGGACAACAAAAAGCCCCGGGGTCTCCGGGGCTGAGAGGTCGGCTTGGCGGCCGGCTTACTTCTTCTCGCCGCAACAACCCGAGTTGGACTCGGTGGAGCAGCAGGAGCCAGCGGAGCCGGGCGATTGGCAACCGCACGTGCAAGAAGCGCAGCAACCGCAGCCACAGGACTTCTTCCAAGCGTCATAGGCCAGGAACAAGCAGGCGAGGGCCGAGAAGATCACGACGGGGTCCTTGAGACCGCCGAACATGAACTGGTGGACGCAGGCGATGTTGAAGACGATGGCGCCGATGATGATAAGGCCGAGGCAACGGAGGCGTGGCAGGACGAGGAGCAGGCCGCCGACGATTTCAAGAATCTTGATGAGTTTGAGATAACCCGTGCTGTACATGGCACCGAGGAAGGCGGCAGCTGCGGAGCCTTCGGGCGGCGGTGGAATCGCAATGAAGTGGAAGAAGAAGTTGAGTCCGAAGACGATGAAGATTGCGCCGAGGAGGGCGGCGACGATGTTAGCGGCGAGTTTCATGATACGTTGTTGGCTAGGTGAGAGAGGGGACGGCCAGAGGGCGAAGACGAGAGAGACGACGCCGAGGCAGGCGAAGAGGATGTCGACGACTGACATAGAGTCAGACTAGGCGCTCAGACCAGAAGGTCAATGCAGGGCTCAGAGGGCCTTGTGGGAGCCATCGCAGAGGGCACCCTTCTTGGAGTGCTTGCAGGCGCAGAAGTAGACCGTGCCGTTGGCTTCAGCCGTATAAGGCACCGGGGCGAAGGCCGAACCCTTGTGGGCGCCGTCGCAGAACGGCTGGGTCTTCGAATGGCCGCAGGAGCACCAGTAGTAGGCCTTACCAGCCTCGACGAGGACGGGGAGCGGGGACTTCTGCGGGATATGCGGTGCGGACATACCCAGATACTCTCGTTCGAAAGGCCTTACGCAAGGTCGAACAAAAGCGCTTCCACTGGTCCGGAGGAGACGAATTCAAACCGGCCGGCCTCCTCGGAACTCACCGCATCGCCAGGCTGGAGCTTCATGCCACCGACCGTGACTTCGCCCGTGATCAGCTGGAACCAAAGCCCCCTGCCCTGGGCCAACTCGTGCACCACGGTGAGGGCCTGAGCAGACTTCACGCGATAGACATCGGCATCCTGACTAATGTGGGCCGAGCCCTCACGGCCATCGTTAGAGATAATCAGGACCTTCGGCGCGTCCACCTGGGCTGTCGTCGGCGTCCATTCGGCATAGCGCGGCTTCAGGCCGATGCGATTCGGTTGAATCCAAACCTGCAGAATCTGTAGCGGCTCGCTAGCGGAGGGATTAAACTCACTGTGCTTCACGCCGGTACCCGCACTCATGACTTGAATCTGGCCAGGTTTGACCTGCGCGTGGTTACCCATGCTGTCGCGATGCTCGATGGTGCCCTCCAGCACGTAGCTGAAGATTTCCATGTCGCGGTGGCCATGCGGAGGAAAGCCTTCGCCAGCCGCGATGATGTCTTGGTTGATGACGCGCAAGGAACGGAAACCCATGTGCTTCGGGTCGTGATACTCCCCGAAGCTGAACGAATGCCAGGTCTGGAGCCAGCCATGGTCAGCGTGGCCGCGCTCGGCGGAACGGCGGGTCAGTAATTTCATCTCCACTATTAATAATGAAAAAGTCCCCGGAGTCGACCCTGCCGCAGGTTAAATAATCGTCACACACCCTTGGCTCACCCCAGCCGAGGTCGCATATAACAGATTGATGCCTCTCAGAAACTGGCTTAACCCTTAAGCACCCCATGAAGTCCTTGCTGTCCTTGCTATGCCTGACCGCCGCCGCCTCGGCCCAGACAATCTTGGCGCAGCCTTACCTGCAGCCCGGCCCCCAAGGCACGCTCGAGGCCACGGACGAGATGCGGGTCATCTGGGTGACCGACCAAACTCCTGGCCGATTCACGGTCGAATACGCCCCCAAGGGCTTCAAGCTCATCGCCGCGAAAGTCGAATCCGCCGCGATGGACTTCCCCGCTCCCGTCTCCAAGACCCCAGTCACGCAAGAGAAGGATCAGCACTATATCCGTTATACCGCCGCCCTGCCCGGCCTACCCCTCGATAGCTCGTTCACTTACGTCGTGAAGTTAGACGGCAAGGTCGTCCGCGAACAGACCACGCATACGCGCGTGAGCGGTAGCAAGCCAACGCGCTTCATCATGATTGGCGACCTCGCCGACGGTAAAGCCAGCCAGAACGTCATCGCCTACCAGATGAGCCTACAGAAGCCGCATTACACGGTACTACTGGGCGACATCATCTACCCCACTGGTCGTGCATACCACTATATGAAGTATTTCTGGAGTACCTATAGCAACCCCACTGAGCCCAGCGAAAAGAATGGCGCCCCCATGATGGGCTCAATTCCTTTCTATGCCGTCCTCGGTAACCACGACGTCATGGGTAAACTCACCACCACGTCCGACTCCTACGCAGCCTACCACTTCTTTAGCGCCCCGCAGAACGGCCTGCCTGAAGGCGTTTGGAATACGGCCCTCGCCAAGAGTGAAGCCGCGACTAAGTTCCGGGCCCTCGCCGGCAAGAATTACCCCGCCCTCGGCTTCTACTCGTTCGACTACGGTGCGGCCCACATCGTCGTACTGGATAATAGCGGGGGTGGTAAATCCGACGACCCGGCCGTCATGGCCTGGCTCGATCAAGACCTCAAGGCCACCAAGCAGCCCTGGAAGTTCATCGCATTACACATGCCACCCTTTCAGGTCACGGTGGCTCACTACTCTGCCCAGCGCCAACGCAAGTTCGCCCCCATCTTCGAGGCGAACGGCGTCGATGTCATCTTTGCCGGACACGTCCACAATTTCCAACGCAGTAAGCCGCTCCGGTTCCTTCCAGCGACGGGGGTGGTTGCTGCCGCGGCTGCCAAGCCAGTACCCCTTGACCCTAAGGCGAACGTGCAGAGCCTCGCGCCTAACACGCCGCCCAGCTATGTTAATGGCACCTTCACGCTCGATGAAACCTTCGACGGGGCCAAACACACCCGCCCGAAGGGCGTCATCTACGTTGTGCAAGGCGGCGGCGGCGCGAAGCTCTACACGGGCACGGTCGACAAGAACCTCGCCAAGCTCCCCAACGGCGGGAAGGACAACTACGCGCCCTTCAACGCTAAGCTTTACGACACCCTCCACTCCTTCAGCGTGATCGACCTCACCGTGCAGAGGTTCGAGATGCGGACCATCAACGAGAAGGGCGAAGAAATCGACCGCTGCGTGATCGAGAAGTAAACCCGCTCAACCCGCAAACTGCGGATGACGGCGGATTTTAGCCTCGAACGCAACGCGTTCTGGCTCCGTTAGTCCATCCGGGAACTTAGCTTGCGAGCGGTCCCACTTGCCTAGCCATTCGGCACCGAGCAAGACGTGGCGGGGAGCACCGGCCCAACCCGACGTGAGTGCAACGGTAGTATCCTTCTTCACGCCTGTGCCAACGCCCGCACCGACGAAGAAGCCGGCGTGCAGCAAGCCGGCTCGCACAGCAGTCGAAGCCGAATACGTAAAGAGCTCGGCGGAACGTTCGGAGCGCACGAGTTCAAACAGGCGCGCAAAGGACGCTAGCTTCCAGCAGGCGGTGTCCGTCTTGTGCGAGAAGAAGTCGTAGAAGACCAAGTCAGGCTTGGCCGAGGCCTGCGGCGCACGCTCCCAAAAGTCCCCCTCCAAGAGTTCCCAAGACAGGCCGGGAAACTGGCGAGACGTCCACTGCCCGCGGGCCAGCACGGCGTCGGGACCAGAGTGTCGGAGATACGGAAAGTATGACTTATGCGTGAGCGCTAAGCGGAGCGAATCGAGGTCGTTCTCAAAGCTAATGAGCTTGAGTCGCCTTACCGGACCTAGCGCGGCGGCGGCTTCGTAACACTGCACCGCAGCCATGGCGTTGGCGGCAGCGCCTAGGCCGACGTCCCAGATGACGAGTTCAGGGACTTCCTCGGGCGACTTCCCCGCAGGCAGCTGCAGTCGTTCCGCTAAGGCAGACTGGTCGACGTAGAGCGACTTCGCCTCCTCCATGGGGGGCGTGTGTGAATGCATGATCTCACCAGAAGAGACTTGGCGAATACTCGCGAAGCCAGCCTCGGCGATATTGACCGTGTAATTACCGAGCGTGCGCGGACGGCGTTCCTTGCCGACCTTTGGCGGCACCGCGGGGTGGTCCATGTCCTCGACCTGCAGGAACTGGCGCTTCTCGTTGTACAGCGCGAGAAAACGATCCTCGAGGATGCTTTGGCGAATCTCGCGCATCAACTGGTGGTAGAACGCAATGTTATGCTGCCCGAGTAACGTCCAACCTAGGGGCTCCTGTGTCTTGGTGAGGTGATGCAGGTAGCCACGCGAATATTTGCGGCAGACGGGACAAAGGCAGGTCGGATCTAGCTTCTCATCGGAGAACTTGTAGACCGACCGACGGAGCTGCAGCAGCCCCCGCGAGGTGAACGCCGTGCCGAACTGCGCGACCTTGTTCGGGATGATGCAGTCGAACATATCGACCCCACGGTGGACGGCCTCGAGCAAATCGAGCGGCGTGCCCACGCCCATGAGGTAACGCGGACGGTCGGCCGGCAGCATGGCCGCGGCGACCTCACACGTATCCTCACGTTGGTGTTTTTCCTCGCCCACGGCTAGGCCACCGATGGCGAAACCATCGAAGGGTAGCTGCGTGAGTCCATCCGCGCTCTGCTTGCGTAAGTGTGGATAAAGGGCGCCCTGCACGATCGCGAACATCGACTGCGGGGACTCGCCGCGGGCCTTGAGGCTACGGACCGCCCAGCGTTGCGTGATCTCGAGTGCGCGACGGGCCGTGGCTTCATCGGCCGTCGACGGGATGCACTGGTCGAGCACCATCATGATATCACTACCGATGGCCATCTGCGTGCCGATGCTGACCTCGGGGCTGAGCAGAATCTTCTTACCATCGACGTAGCTACGGAATTCGGCGCCCTCTTCCTCGATGGAACGCGAGTGCGGTAGCGAGAAGATTTGGAAGCCACCGGAGTCGGTCAGGAACGATTTTTCCCAACCGGTGAAACGATGGATGTCGCCGAAGTGACGAAAGACCTCGGGGCCGGGACGGAGCAAAAGGTGGTAGGTATTCGCGAGCAGAATCTGCGACCCCGATTCTAGGAGCGTATCAAACGTCTGGGCCTTGACCGTCGCCTGCGTACCCACGGGCATGAACAGCGGCGTCTTCACCTCGTTATGCAACGTCCGGAAAGTCGCCGCGCGGGCCCGGGAGCCGCTGGCGACCGCCTCTAACTTAAAGTTTAGCCGGGAAGGTTGCATGTGAACGTTAGGACTAAAGGTCGGTTCGCCCAAATGTAAAGGATGGGCGAGGCCCGCCGACAGGACGCTTGAACTCGGCCAGCGTTAGGCCACCTTGTACCCATGCGCCGCCACGCCCTGCTGCCCCTGACCTGCTTCGTCCTGGCCCTGCTCGCCAGCGGGTGCACACAGCCCGCTCCCCGCGAGGAGATCAGCCTCGACGAAAGTAATGCCGTGTTCAGCTTCGCCCTGCAGGAGTTACAGGAGAAGCAGGAGTTCGCCGGCGCCGTCACCATGGTCGTCGGCCCCAACCGCATCATCGCACTCGAAGCCTTCGGCTTGGCGGATATCGCGAGCGGCCGGCCGATGCGCAAGGACTCCGTCTTCTGGATTGCTTCAATGACGAAGCCCATCACCGCCATGGGTGTCCTCATGCTCGTCGAAGAAGGTAAAGTCGGACTCGATGAGCCCGTCGAAAAATACCTGCCGTCGTTTAAAGGGCAAAAAGTCGCCACGCCCACGGGACCCGTCCCTGCCCCGCGGCCAGTCACCGTGCGCGACCTCCTCACGCACACGAGCGGCCTGTCCGCGGCATCGCTGACGGCGGCCAACCAACCCGTCGATACCATCCCGCTCGCCGCGATGGTCGACCACTCTGGCCGCACCCCACTCATCTCCGCCCCGGGCGCCAAGTGGGCCTACAGTAACACCGGCATCAACGCGCTCGGTCGCATCATCGAAGTCGTCAGCGGCCAGCCCTATGCGGACTTCGTGCAGAAACGTTTTTTTGATCCGCTAGACATGAACAGCACCAGCTTCTGGCCTGACGACACCCTGCAGGCGAGCCTAGCGACGCCGTATCGCAAGGACAAGGCCACCGGCAAACTCATCCCCGCGGGCAACAGCCGCTTCAGCAACCCTCTGGAAAATCGCGCACGCACAGCGCTACCAGCCGGCGGACTCTTCTCGACCGCCAATGACTTGGCCCAACTTTACCAGATGATCCTGCGCGGTGGCGAACTGGACGGTCACCGCTTTCTTCGTCCCGAGACGCTCAAACTAATGACGACGAACCAGCTCGGCGAGATGCCCAAAGTGAGCTTTGCAGAGGGCATGCGCATGGGCCTTGGCTTCCACGTCGTCGGCACCCCTGTCGGCGTCACCGAGAGCCTTTCCCCCGGTAGTTTCGGCCACGGTGGCGCCTATGGTACCCAAGCCTGGATCGACCCCGTCCGTCGCCAAGCCTACGTCCTCCTGATCCAGCGCACTGACCTCGCGAACTCCGATGGCTCCGAGATTCGCCGAGAGTTCCAAAAGACGGCCGTAGAGGCCTTTAAGTAAGCCTAAATTATAGCAATTGAAGTCGGCCACGAACCTTAAGAAAGATTAAGACGGAGAAGGTTGCCAACGACTGGTGTTCACAAAGTCTGGATACTTCTCCAATGATTAAATCCGCCCTCCTGCTCGCCGGCCTCTTGAGTTGCGCCGTCCTCTCGGCCGCCGACGCTAAAAAGCCTAACGTCTTGTTCATCGCCGTCGATGACCTGCGGCCCGAGGTCAACGCATCAGGAAGCAACCTGATCAAGACCCCGAACCTCGATCGCATCGCCGCCCGTGGCACCACGTTCGATCGCGCCTATTGCCAGCAGGCCGTGTGCAGCCCCTCACGCACGTCGCTCATGACCGGACGACGTCCCGACGCCACGCGCGTCTGGGATCTAGAGACACACTTCCGTAAGGCGCTGCCCGAGGCCGTCACCGTCGCCGCCTATTTCAAAAGTCACGGCTACCACAGCCAAGCCATGGGCAAGATCTTCCATGGCGGCTTCGACGACGCCCCCAGCTGGTCCGTGCCGTGGGAAACCCCCAAGGCACCGGCGTACGCTTCCGAGGCCGCGCTCAAGATGGTTTCCGATCCGGCGAACATCGACAAGAAGGGTCGCGCCCGCGGTCCGGCGGTCGAGTCAGCCGACGTCCCAGACGACACCTACACGGACGGCAAGACGGCCCGTCTGGCGGTCGCCACCCTCGCCAAACTCAAAGCGAAGGGTCAGCCCTTCTTCCTCGCCGTCGGCATGTCCAAGCCGCACCTGCCCTTCGTTTCGCCCAAGAAATACTGGGACCTCTACAACCCCAAGGACATCTATGTCCCGGCCTTCCAGAAGCTGCCCGCTGGCACCCCGGAGTTCGTCGGCCACAACAACAGCGAGCTCAAGAGCTACGCCGACATCGCGAACGACGGGGCGATTGATGAGGCCACTGCCCGTCGTCTTCGCCACGGCTACTACGCCGCCATCAGTTACATGGACGCTCAGGTTGGACTCATCCTCGATGCGCTCGAGAAAGAAGGCCTCGCCGAGAACACCGTCATCGTCCTATGGGGCGACCATGGCTGGCAGCTCGGCGAACACGGCCTCTGGCACAAGCACACTAACTTCGAAGTCTCTGCCCGAGCACCGCTCCTGATCAGCATGCCCGGACAGAAGGCCGCCGGCCGAAAGAGCGCCTCGCTCGCTGAGTTCATCGATATCTACCCCACCCTCGCCGACGTGTGCGGCCTGCCCAAGCCCAAGGACATCGAAGGCGTCAGCCTCCGTCCCATCCTCAACGACGCCGAAGCCAAGGTCCGTCCGGTGGCGATTAGCCAGTACCCTCGCAGCGACGCTGGTAAGAGTCTCATGGGCTATAGCATCCGCGACGATCGCTGGCGCCTAACCCTCTGGCGCGACCGAGCCGCCAACACCATCCACGCGACCGAACTCTACGACGAAGTCAACGACCCGCACGAGACTGTCAATGTGGCAACCAAGGCTGAGCACGCCGAAGTCATCGCTCGTCTAAGCAAGCACCTACCCCCGCCCATCGCACCCGCGACCGCAGAGAACACCGCAGACAAGGCCAGCCAAAGCAAGAAAGCCAAAGCCAAGGCCGCAGAACCGGCCGCCCCCAAGGCCGCAGATGCCAACGACCGCGGCCCGATGTTCGACCGACGCGACGTGAACAAGGATGGCAAGCTCTCCAAAGAAGAGTTCATGGATAAGCAGAAAGATCCGGCCCAGGCCGCCGAGAACTACCTTAAGTTCGACAAGGACAAGGACAGCTTCCTGACCAAGGAAGAGTTCGTTAAGATGGGCAAATAAGCCCGCCTACCTCTCCACGAAAGGCGGTCCGCAAGGCCCGCCTTTTTTATGCCTTCCTCCCAGAAGTATCTGCCCTAGCCTAATCGCCTCCATGTCCGCCCTCTTCCGTTCGCTCGCCCTGCTCTGCGGCTTCACCTTGGCCGCCGGCCAGAGTATCCCGGCGCAGATCGACGTCGACGCCACCAAGCCCGGTCTGGCGATTCCCGCGGACTTCCTGGGTATCAGCTATGAAAAGAACGCGCTCGTCGAGCCGCACTTCCAGCCATCCAACAGCGTCCTCATCCAGCTCCACCGCAATCTTGGTGCGGGCACGTTGCGCCTCGGCGGCAACAAAGTCGAACTCACGCGCTGGCAGGCTGACGCTCCGGCGACTTTGGACAAGGCGACCGGACTGGCAGTGATTGGCCGCACCACGTTGGATAATTTTTACGGCTTCCTGAAAGCCACGGAGTGGAAATGCCTCCATGGTATCAACCTCTCCGGTAACCAGCCCGACTCATCCGCCGACGAAGCCGCCTATGCGCTCAAGGTCGGCGGCACCTCCATCTTGGCCATCGAACTTGGTAACGAACCCAATCTTTATACCAACCACGACCTCCGAAAGAAGGGCTACGACTGCCCGACTTATCTCCCCGAGATCGCCGCGGCCATCAAGGTCATCCGCGCCCGCAACCCCGGCATCATCCTCGCCGGTCCGGCCACCGCGCGTCGCGCCGACCATTGGTTCGAAGACGCCGTCGCTGGACTCAAAGGTCAGCTCCAAATCGGCACGTCCCACCTCTACGCCCTCTCTGGTGGCTCCACCAATCCCAAGTCGGCCAATTTCCCCTGCATCGAAAATCTCCTGCTCCCGGCCACCATGGCAAAGGACATCACGATGGTAGACGAACACCTCGCCGCCGCGAAGGCCGCCGGCATGCGCTACCGGCTCGCCGAGTTCAATTCCGTCTCCAACGGTGGCCGCACTGGCGTCAGCGACACTTTTGTCTCCGCACTCTGGGCCACTGACTTCCTCTTCTCCGTCGCCGCCCACGGCGCCGACGGGGTCAACTTCCACTGTAACCTCAAGCCTGGCAGCTACTCGCCGATCTCGGCCGTCAAAGGCGAAACCCGTTACACAGTGCATCCGCTCTATTACGCGATGCTGCTGTTCCATGACGCCGGCCAAGGACGGCTCCTGCCAACGAAGGTGCAATCCACTGCCAACCTTGTGGCCCACGCGACGCTGGATGACAGCGGCAAGGTACACGTCGTGCTGGTGAACAAGGACCTCACCCAAGAAGTCGTGGCCACCGTTCAGGTCGGGGCACGCTTTCGCGCTGGCTCTGTCCAACGGTTGACGGCCCCACAGGCGTCGTCGAAAGACGGCGTCACCTATGCGAATACGGCGGTGGCAGCGGACGGTCGCTGGCAGCGCACCTTGGCCACGGAAAAAGCCGTGGCGGTCCATGACGGTCGAGCGACGGTGAGTTTACCCGCCGCCAGCGCCATGGTCTTGACGATCACTGAATAAGCGACGGAACGACCAAGCCGGACTGATGGGCTAGCCCCTTGACCTAAGAACACCTTCGCTACAGACCCCTTCCGTGCGTATCTTTCTCTGGACGCTTTATATCTTCCGAGCAGCCGCCTTGCTGGGAGCGGCGGCGTTTAGCGTCTACGGTTTCATTGCTGCTGGCGAGCCAGGCACCTCAGGCTACTGGCGGCTGGCCTACGCAATGGTGTTCGTCCTTTGCCTTGGGCTCCTTTGGGTCCTCGCACGCTCGTTCCAAGCCTTTCGGCGGGCCTAGCGGGTCTTTGGCCAATTTTGAGGTAAAGAAGCCTAAGTCCGGTTGACGGACTGGGGATTATTCCTGATGTTAACGCATCCCCATGCGACTCCCCCTGTCCTGCCTAGCCCTGCTGCTGGCCGCGTCCCTGCCCGTCTTCGCCGCTGATCCACCCGCCCCGGCCAAGAAGGCCCCCGCCAAAACCACTGCCAAGAAAGCCGGCGCGACCGGTGCGGCCATCGGCGAGAATAAAGCCACCCCCGTTGACCGCATCAAAGTCCCCGCTGGCTTCCGAGTTGAGCTACTCTATTCGGTGCCGAACTCGGAGCAAGGCTCCTGGGTCGCACTCTGCACCGACAGTAAGGGCCGAATCTACGCGAGTGACCAATACGGTGCACTCTACCGCTTCCCTGCCCCCGGGGCCGGCCAACCGCTCAAGGCCACTGACGTCCAGAAACTAGCCGTCAGCATCCGCGGCATCAACGGCATGGTCTTCGCCTTCGGCGCGCTCTACGTGGGCGTGAACGACTACGAAAAGAAGATTCCCAGCGGCGTCTACCGCCTCAGCGACACCAACGGCGACGACGCCCTCGATAAGGTGGAACTCCTCCGCGAAATCCAAGCCAGCGGCGACCACGGCGTCCACGCCATCGTCCCCACCCCCGACGGCAAGGCCCTCTATCTCATCACGGGCAATAACGCCGTGAAGCCCGAAACTGCGGCGAACTCCCCGGTACCGACGGTTTGGGGCGATGACCATCTTCTGCCCCGCATGCCCGATGGCCGTGGCCACAACCGCCACGTGCTCGCCCCCGGAGGGATCGTCTACCGCTTCACTCCAGACGGTAAAGAATTCAAAGTCTTCGCCTCGGGCTTCCGTAATATCTACGGCGGCGCCGTGAATAAGGACGGCGAGCTCTTCACATACGACGCGGACATGGAGTACGACTTCAATACTCCGTGGTATCGTCCGACACGCATCAACCACGTCGTCAGCGGTGGCGAATACGGCTGGCGCAATGGCGCCGGCAAGTACCCCGAGTTCTACCCCGACAACCTACCGGCCACCCTTAATATTGGGCCCGGCTCACCGACGGGCATGACCTTCGGCTACGGCGCTAAGTTCCCGGCCAAGTACCAGCAGGCGCTTTACGCCCTCGACTGGAGCTGGGGCAAAATCTACGCGGTCCACCTCGCACCTAAAGGCGCTAGCTACACCGCCACCAAGGAAGAATTCGTGACCGGCGGCCCGCTGCCCGTCACCGACGCCTTCATCCACCCGAAAGATGGCGCGATGTATTTCGCCATCGGCGGCCGCAAGGTGCAGTCCGGCCTCTACCGCGTCAGTTACATCGGCAAGGAAAGCACTGCTGGCGTCGACGTGCTCACGCGCCCGACTGACGAAGCGAAACTCCGCCAGCAGCTCGAAGCTTACCACGGCGTCCAAGACCCCAAGTCTATCGACCTCGCCTGGCCGCACCTAAACAGCCCCGACCGTAACATCCGCTGGGCCGCCCGCGTCATCCTAGAGCACCAACCCTTGGAACAGTGGAAGAATCGTGCCCTCAAGGAAACCGACCAAGCGCGCTCACTCGAATCCCTCCTCGCCGTCGCCTTGGTCGGTGCTCAGTGCCCGAACCACAGCCCACGCGCAGCTAAGCCTGACCCTCGGACGGGCGTACCCCTAATGGTCGCCCAACCAACCGCCGCCGAGGTCGCCACACGCGACGGAGTGCTCGACGCCCTGCTCCGCCTCGACTGGGCCATGCTCACTAACGACCAGCGCATTGCGTGGGTCCGCATCTCGCAAATCGTGTTGCACCGCTACGGCACGCCTGACGCGGCCCGCGTTCAGCAAATCGTCGGACGTCTCGACCCGGCCTTCCCTGCGAATAACTTCGAACTGAACTGGGTCCTCTGCGAGACGCTAGCCTTCCTCCAGGCCCCGAATACGGCAGCCAAGGGCATGGCGCTCATCGCCAACGCCGAAAGCCAGGAGCCACAGATGGAATACGCTCGTAGCCTCCGCTTCCTGAAGGCCGGCTGGACCCCTGCCCTGCGCCAAGCCCAGCTGAACTGGTTCCTCCAGGCTGCCAACTACCGTGGCGGCTCGAGCTTCACCCAGTTCATCCAATTCATCCGGAATGACTCCCTCGCGACCTTCACCGACGCCGAGAAGCAGCAGCACGCCGCGCTCATCGCCCAGAAGCCTGTCATCAAGTCGCCGATTGAGAACGCCGGTGCCATGTTCGCTGGTCGCACGCCCAAGGCTTGGACGCTAGCAGAACTCGACGCCGCCGTCGGTGCAGGCCTCAAGGACCGCAACTTCGACACCGGCCGCAAGGCCTTCGCCGCCGCGGCCTGCTTCACGTGCCACCGCTTCGGCAATGCGGGCGGCATGACCGGGCCCGACCTCACCCTCTCCGGGGGCCGCTACAGTCCACATGACTTCCTCGACCAGATCATTAACCCCAGCAAGGAGATCAACGAGCAGTTCGCCCCGATTATCGTGACCAAGAACAACGGCGACACCCTCACCGGCGTCATCGTCAACCTGAACGGCGACTCGGTCGTCGTGAACACGGATCTCTCTGACCCCGACCAACGCGTCAACGTCGACCGCAAGGAAGTGAAGAGCATTGAGCGCAGCGCGATCTCCCCGATGCCCCCGATGCTCCTCAGCATGCTCACGCAGGATGAAATCCTCGACCTCGTGGCCTACGTCCTGAGCGGTGGCGACAAAGAAAAGCCCGTCTTTAAGAAAGCTGCGAAGTAAGCCATGAAGCAGTTGAAGATTGCCGCGCTCTGCGTGGCCTACGGGATCACGGACCTCTACCTGGTGTTAGGCTGGATGGCGAGTGGCCAACCCCAGCGGGTGTCACTCTGGAATAAGCTCTACGGTCCGCTGACCTTTGACCTCAGCCCGAACCCCGAAGGCTACGGACTGGCCCTGCTGCTGCTCTCGGGCCTCGCGACCATTGTCTTTATAGTCGTGATTGTCCGCATGGCCCGTCCAGCGGCACCAGCGACGACGGAGGCCAATCCCTTCACGAAGGAGTCCTAAGGGGACTCAGAGCGCCTTACGCAGGGCGGCGATGGCCGCAGCCTGACGGGCCTGGACGATGGCTTGAGCTTTGCCCACTTTGGCGAGGGACGCCGCGCGGTCTTTGGCCATCGTTAAGACGGCGGGAACGATGCCTGGCAGCTGCGTCTCATCGTCGAGGTCAAAGAGCCACTCCCCAAGGCCGATGTCTTTCCACATCGTGCCTTTAGACGTCTGTTCGGCCCAGCGGCAGACGATGGCGGGGACGCCATTACCGATGCACATGATCGGCGAATGCATCTCGTTACCAAAGAGCCCGGCGCTGCGGACGTAGACCGAGAGCGCTTCGTCGGTGAGCCAATAGTCGGGGCGCCAAACCACGCGCGGCTTCACGTCGTCGGGCAAGCGATCGAACAGCACTTCCTTCCCTAAGGTCATCTGCGTGCGGTCTTCGGGGCAGATGAGCACCTTGAGCTTCGTCTGGCGAACGACCTCGATGATGGCAGCACGCAGTTGGGCGTGGTCATGTTCCTTGAGCTCATCGTTACGCTTCTGCTTCACCGGGTCGAAGGGTATACCCGTCTTAATCAACCAATAGGGCGTGGAGCGGTACCGAGGGATACAGCAAAGAAAACCGCCGACCTCTAACTGGTTAGCCTGCAGGAAAGCCGTTGCCTTGGCGTCATCGCGAAGGTCCGTGGCGAAAGCGCCATCGGGCGCTAAGCCCATCAAGGGACACTTCACGCCAGAGGAGATGGCAACGGCGTGCGAGACGCCATCGCGGAAGAAGACGAACTGAGCACCATTCAGGACTTCGATGGTCGCAGGGGTCGGTTTACCTTGGGTAATACCGAGCACGCCATAGGGCTTGGACCCGAGCTGACGCCAGCGGACAACGTCTTTTTCGGCGACGAGGGAAGGCCCTGAACCATGCAGGAGGAAATCATGATCCGCATAGGCCTGGGCGACGTCGATCTTTCCAGGGACGAGGATACGGAGTTTTGGGAAGCGGCGCTGCAGCATCTCCCCCACCCCATTATCCACACTCCCAGGCCATAAGGTAATTTCCGCTTCGGGTAGGTGCTTCTCCAGCAAGGCCAACATACCCGGCGTATGCGCGATATCACCGATATTCACAGTCTGCCAGGAGGAGCGCAGCAGGATGCGCGGGGCGCGGCCGGGGGCGGCGGCGCGCAGGGCTACCGCGAGAGCCAGCGTGGCAGAAGCCCCCAAGAAATGTCGGCGGTCCATCTGGCTTACTTCGTATAGGGCTGTGTGATCGGGCCCTTCTCTGCCGCCTGCACGCGTTCGTCGACCTTCTTGCGGATTTCAGCCTTCGCAGTCGTCAGGCGTTCCGGCCAAACGAATTTTGGGGCCGTCGACGGGTCGTAGCCCGCCATGTGGCCCGTCAGCCGGGTGGTCGGCTTGGTATACTTTAGTTCGGTGTCACCAAAAACCTCGCGGCACATCGCGGCCAAGCCGGGGTCGTATTCCAGCAACTGTGTGCGCAGGTGCACGTGGTTGTGGTCGTGGTCGTTGACGCGGTTGTTATCGAACCACGACTGGACGCCTTCGGCAAAGTATTCACTGTGATTGGTCGCAGCATACTTCCCCTTCCACAGGCCCTTGGCCATGGCGGCTTGGTAAGTTGCCTTGAGGCGACGGTCAAAGGTCGGGTCAACCTTCAGCATACCGCGCAGGTGGATATTGTGCGCGAACTCATGGATGAAGATGTTCTCGGAAGCGTAAGGGTCGCCAGGGAACGCCAACATATTCTCTTCCGCGCAAGAACAGACGGGGTCAGTCTGCGAGCCGCCGAGTCCACGGGCGCGGGCGTCCCAGTAATCCTTCGGCTTGAAGCCAGCGTATTCAGGAACATCGGTGGTAAACTCCGCCCGCCCCATGATGATGACCCGCGAGCCGTTCGCGATCATCGCTGTCCGGACATCTGGGCGCTTGGCCAACATGAGGTTAGCTAGGTAAGCGGTCTCCTTGAGGGCGTAGTCGTTGACGGCACCGGAGGCCACAATCGGCAAACCTTGGGCACTGATGTATTTTTTGTAAAACGGCGGCAGCTTTAGTTCAGCGGGCGGGGCCGTGACGTCGCCGATGGGGTCAGCGGCTTGGCTGGTAATCGCCAGCAGGCAGAGGAATGAAAGCAGTTTCATTTTGCAGATTTTTCGCTGAACTTGGCGTCCGCCGGGGCTTCGAGTAAGTCCCCCTTCCGGAGTTCGAGGAAGCGCTCGCGCATCTCCTTCAGCTTTTCAGGGAAGCGGGCGGAACACTCGTCCTGCTCGAAGGGGTCTTTGGTAAGGTTGAAGAGTTCTGCCTTCCCTTGGGGGTTGGTATGTGGGGCGATGAGTTTCCAATCGCCATAGAAGACAGCCGAACGCTGGTAATGGGGAATATAGATGGTCCGCGGCGCGGGCGTCGCATCGGCACCAGTCAAGACGGCCCAACGGTCGAGGCCATCTAACTTCGCATCCGCAGGGACGGTGGCTCCCGTCAGGCGAGCCAACGTCGGCAGCCAGTCCGCCACATGCATCGGGTGGCTATTCTTGCCGGCGGGCAGGTGACCGGGCCAGCTGACGAACGCGTTGACGCGCATCCCTCCTTCATACGGCGTATTCTTCCAGCCGCGGAGGGGGGCATTCGTGGTCACGGCCGGACTCCCCTTGGTCTTGCCGACATAGGGATTGCCGCTGCTTTCGATTCCACCGTTGTCCGAGGTGAAGATGATTACCGTGTTCTCGAGCTGCCCCGAGGCCTTGAGGGCGTCGTAGAACTCGCCCACCTTAGCATCCAGTTGCGTCACAAAGGCGGCGTAGCGACGAATCGAATCGTCCTTCACTGCGTCGTCGTGGAACTTCACGCCCTCATACGCTTTGAAATACTCCTTCGGGGCGTCGATCGGGGTATGCACCGCGCCGAACGGGACATAAGCAAACCACGGCCCTTTCTTCTCAAGGATGACGCGCTTGGCGTCGGCGGCGATCAGTTCGGTGGCGTTGCCTTCTTCCTTTAACAGCACGTCGTTACGATTCCACGTATCCTCCAAGATACCCGGCCGATACTTGTGCGTCCACGGGTCGACGGCGCCCGAGAGGAAGCCATACGACTGGTCGAACCCATACTGGCGGGGTCCCCAAGCAAACTTACCACCCAGGTGCCACTTGCCCGAGATAGATGTGCGATAGCCCACGGACTTTAACGCCGAGGCCAGCGTGTAGGTCCCCTCGGGGAAAGCGCGCATGTTCGTCGGACCGAGCACATGGGGACCGAAGCGGCTCGTCCAGCGACCTGAGAGCAAAGCCGTGCGGGTCGGGGTGCACACGGGTTGCACATAATGACGATCCAGCTCCACCGAAGTCTTAAGAATCTCTGCCATCCGCGGCGTGGCAAACTTCCCGCCATGCCAACTGACGTCGGCCCAGCCCATGTCATCTGCGACGATGAGCAACACGTTCGGACGGACTGGCGGAGTGGCCGCTGCGACGAACGAGACGACACCGAGGCAGGCGGCGAGGAGACGGAGGGTCTTCATGGGGATGCTTTCTTGTAGCACCTCCCTGCCCTGAAGCAATCTTCAGACAGGCCTACTTAGCCTGCGCGACGCTACGCTTCGGTAGTTTGGCTAGGTAGGCCGACTCCGCCGCCTTCACCTTAGCCCGCTGGGGCTCGACCTGCGGAGAGAGGTCCGCAATCGTGCGGGCCAGCTCGACGAGGTTCTTCGCGCGGTCGGGCACTTCCTTGGTCGCGGCGGCGAGGGCCTTCTGGGCGCCCAGCCACTTGGCCTTGGCTTCGTCCAGCGTCTTGGCAGCCGCTACGATAGCCTGCTTCTTCGCTTCCGCCGGCCGAGCCGCTTCGGCTAAACGAGCCTTGGCCGTTACGATCGCTTGCTGCAGCGGGGCTAAGGCCGCTTGGGCTTGATTGACGGCTGCTTGATGCGGGGCGAGCTTGGCGATGTAAGCCTTCTCGACGGCCGCCGGCGCCGCTACTTTCAGTGCATATTCCTTTTGCTGAGCCAAACGAACCTTCGCTTGCTCAACTAATTCAGCTTGATCGGGACCCAACTGTTTTCCCTTTTCGGCGAGGACCGCCCGGGCCGCATCAACCTTAGCGACATCATCTGCCACCAAGGAGCCTGCCTGGGTAACGGCGATAACGGCCGCGAAACGGGCCGCTTGGGCTTGCGCCACGGCTTGCTTGGCCTCGGCCAGTTCCGTCAAGGCCGCTGCCAAACGCGCAGCGGTTTCCTTACTGGAAGTAAAATAACGGAGCGAGAGTACGCCCGAGACACCATGGGTAGAGGCGTCGGCCTCTGAGGCCGTAGTGACCTGGGCCGTGGCGGCCTGTAAGCGCCTTTCCGTCAACTCGGCCGCCGTCAGGCTGGCCGCCAGCTTACGCTCGGCAGCATCGACTTTCGCTTGGACAGCGGCGACCGCCGCCTTGGCCTGAGCCAGTTCGGCCGACGCTGTAGCGGCTTCCTTCTTCAAAGTCTCGACGTGAGTCGTCAGTTCCGCCACGCGCAGGCGAACAGGGCGCATGATGCGGCCATACTCTTCGATGGCGGCTTTAGCGGCGGCGACTTCCGTGTCGCGCTGGCGGATGGCTTCACCCAACAAGGCCTGGCGTTCGCCTAAAAGTTTAGTCTGGGCCTCGACCTTACCGGCGGCTTCGGCTTCGGCCTGGCGCAGCGGGCCCAGCGGGGCCTCGAGGGACGGCAACGCTGCCTTGAGCTCACTCCAAGTCGCTTCCAGTGGAGGCAATTTTGCGGCCAAGTCAGCGACCTGCTGAGTCGTGGCAGTCACGCGCGCAAGGGCGGCCTGGTGCGCCACCTCATTCTCCGCTTTCGCGGCAATCGCATCGGCGATATCCGCCTCGAGCTTAGCAAGACGCTCCTTCTCAGCGAGGACGCCCACATTAAATTCCGCGGCCCGGAGGAAGGCCACGTGCTCTTCCCAGCCCGCAATCTGCGACTGCGAATGCTTGGTGAAGGTCTCGGCGGCGGCGGCGTCCGTCTTTAGCTTATTAAAAGCATTCATCTGCCCCTGCACGACCCCTTGACGGGCCTGCAGTGAAGCAAGTTGACCACGAGAAAACTCCAAGGCGGTGGCTTGGGTCTCGCGTTGCTTCTGGGTCGACGCCTTGGTCTTTTCGTCGCTCTTCGCACTGGCGAGGACCTTATCCGAGTAAGCCAACGAGCCTTCGTCGGTTTTCACCTTTGCCTGAAGTTCAAGGAGACGGTTTGCGATCCAATCTAGGTCGAGCGACGACTTAGCGGCCAACTCTTGCAAAGCACGCCGTTCCGTCTTGGCGGGGGTGAGGGCCTCGCTGGCGACCTTAATCTTAGCGGTCAATTCGGCCTTCGTCTTCGCATCCGCAGTCTTACCGTAGAGGACCGAGCGCATGGCCTCCAATTCTTTATTAGCCGGCTGATAGCGAACTTCCACCGCGTTGAGTTTCTTCATCACTTCGGCGGAAGCGGCCAAGACGGTGGCATTCTCGACCTCGGCGGCACGGAGCTTGGCCGTCGCGGCTTGCGCGTCCGCCGGTGCACTCGTTGCCTTCGCCCGCAGGCTCGCTAATTGCTTTTCGGCTTCGGCGATACGCTCCGCGAGCTTCGGCGGATTCACCGAAACTTGCGTTAGGTCCTGACCAGACTCGACGTCAAAAAACCGAACCTCGCCCTGCCAGTTACCCGTCACAAAAACTTTGGAGTCGGCAAGAGCGACGATTTTGGACACCACGTCGGTCTGCTTAATACCACGGGCATGCGTCAGACGCTTACCCTCGATAGTCCAAAGGGCCGAGGTGCCGTCGTTACCGCAACTTAACAGGCGGCCATCAGGCGTGAAAGTCACGGACTGTACTGAGCCGCCATGTGCGGCCCAGTTGGCCACGCGCTTCCCCGTCTTGAGTTCCCAAGTGGTAATCGTCCCATCGTCCGAACAACTGGCGAGCACGTTGGAGTCGGAACGCCATGCGAGGTCGGTGACACTGGACTTGTGTTGCCCGAGGTTGAAGAACTCGCCGCCGTTCTCAGACTCCCAGACCATCACGTTGCCGTTGCGGTCAGAGGTCGCGAGGAGGATACCATCAGGGCTGAAGTCAGCGCCCGTTACCCATTCAGTGTGTTTGGAGATTGTGTAGAGCAGTTCGCCCGAGGCGGTGTCGAAACACTTCACCTTCTTAGCGTTTGTACCGACGGCGATACGTTTATGGTCCGGGCTGATATCTGCGGACATCAATTGGTCGAATTCTTTACCGACCTCGGTGACGCGTCGGCCGGACTTCACATCCCAGACGACGGCATGGCCGAATTTACCACCGCGGCCACCGCCTAAGATAAGCAAGGAACCATTGGCACTGAACTTCAGCGACCGTGCATACCCTTCGGCATAAGGCAGGACGCCCGCGAGTTCGCGGGACTCGGTATCATAGAGGAGAATCTGCTTCTGGCCGGCGACGGCCAAGAGGGAGGTCCAGGGACTAGCGGCCATGGCCGTGACAGCCGTGACGCGCGGGGTGACAACGATCGGATCCAGCAAGACGTGTTCGGGTCGGGCGACTGGGCCCGTGGGCTTACCCGCCCCAGCCGAAAGCGTCAGGTCAACCTTGGGTTTACTGGCCGTACGCGCCACGCTCCCCTTACTCTGCAGCACGCCATCGGCAATCCACTTGGATAATAAAGCCAAGTCCTTAGCCGGCAAGGGGGCGCCCTCGGGCGGCATGAACGGCTCCTCCTTCTGCGTGCTGCAGGTCCACAAGCGACTGCCTCCAGGGTTGCCGGGGTCCACGACGGCACCGCCGCCACCGCCGGCAACGAGGGCAGCATAACTGGTCATATCGAGCCCGCCCTTCTTCTTGTCGGGATTATGGCAAGAGAAGCACTTATTCTCCAATAGCGGTCGGATATGGTCGTCGTAGGTCAGCTTGACGGCGGCCTCTTGGGCACGCACGGTGAGCCCAGTCAGGCCAGTGGCGGCGAGGAGGAGGAAACGGCGCGAGACCGCGCCCAAACGCGATGAGAAAGCAGCCACGGGAGATTAATGGGTGAAGACGAATTCCTTGGAGTTCAGTAACGCCCAGAAAGCATCCTCAAGGACCGCTTGCCGGCTGGCGGGGTCACTGGCCAAGGCCTTCAGGACAGCGTCTTTCTCGGCCGCCAACGGGTGCCGACCGAAGACGCGCATAAAGAGGTCGGTGACGATGACGTCGTTCGACTTACCGTCGGCGATCAGCCGTTCGACCACCCGACCACGACGGATACGGTCGTTGATGGCGTCCCCGTTCATCAAGTGCAGGGCCTGCGAAAGATTGGGGTCTGTTTTTACCTCGGAAGAGGCCACCGACTCGCGCTTGGCGCGGCCAAAGGTTGTGAGGAAGTAGTTACTCACTGCGCCATCGGCGATCTGGACCGCACGGGCCCCGATCGGCAGGCCTTGGAACTTATTCGGCGTTTCCGTAATCTGCGAAATGGCGTCGAGTAGTACCTCGGCGCGGACGCGCCGGACCTGGGCGCGGGCGAAATTCAGCTTATCGCCACCGTTACTGGCGTTCGGCTTGGACGAACGCTGGTAGGCCGCGGAGCTCACGACATCCTTCACCAGCTTCCGGACGTCATAATTATAGTCGGTCAGGTGCTGAGCTAGTTGGTCAAGTAGATCCGGATTGGACGGCGGATTGGAGACGCGCACGTCATCCACGGGATCCACGACACCGACCCCCAAGAAGTGCGCCCAGACGATATTGGAGATATTGCGGGCGAACCATGGGTTCCGCGGCGAGGCGATCCACTCGGCCAACGCCTTGCGTCGGTCATCGCCAGGCTTGAGGTCAGGCTCCTCGCCTCCGAGGAACTTTGGCTTCACGTTGGCTTTGGTCAGGAAGTGCTGGGACTCCCCGTTCTTATTGTTGTAGATGATGACTTCCTGCGGGTCGTCGGTGTTCTTCCGGCCAATCTGCGCGAAAAAGGCATTGAAACCATAATAGTCACTCATCGTCCAGCGGTCGAACGGGTGGTTATGGCACTGAGCGCACTGGATGCGCATCCCCATGAACACCTGGGCAACGTTTTCGCTGAGTTTTAACTTATCCAACTCCGTCTGATAGAAGTTTACCGGCGGGTTGGAGACCGTGCCGCCGTTGGCGGACAGCAGGTCGACGACCACCTGGTTCAACGGCTGGTTCTGGCCGATACGGTCAGCGAGCCAGTTGTAGTAAAGGAGCGAGTTTTTGTAGAACGGAGGCTGGTTGTTCCCCCCATTGATGCCGGAGCGAATCTGGAGCAACTCGGACCACTTCATGACCCAGAGCTCGGTGAATTCTTTACGTTGCAAGAGCACGTCAACCAACTGGGAGCGCTTATCGGGGCGGTTATCCGCTAGGAATGCCTGAACTTCCGCGGGCTTGGGATAAAGCCCGACGACATCGATGTAGACGCGGCGGACATATTCCTCATCGGTGCAGAGGCCCGAAGGGGCAATGCGCAAGCGGTGCAGGCGCTCGTTCACCGCGGCGTCGACGTAATTATAGGCTTCAGCCTGCGGACGGGTATAAACCAGGTCCTTGGGAATGACGACCACCTGGGCCGTGACGCTATAGACATCGAAACGGGCCAGCATGAAAGCTGCGCCACGTTCAGCGGAAATCACCACGCCCTGCTTGTTGACCTTAGCGACAGGGTCATTATTCGACATGAACAGCGCTAGGTTGGTCACATCGCGGTCGGTGCCGTCGGAGTAGGTGGCGCGGACGGTGATTTGCTGGGTAGCGTTAGATCCCTCCAGGACGATTTGCTTAGGGAAGACCTCGATGCCCGTCACCGTGGCCACGTCGGGGGCGTCGTTGTGGGCACCCTTTGCGATCCATTCCAGTAAGGTTCGGTTATAAATCGAATCTGCCTCGAAGACTTTATTGCCGGTATGCGGCACGGCACCGATAGACTTCTCAATCAACGTGCTTTCCTCGGGGATGGCTAAGTTGATACGACGGCCGATCATCTCACGGGTAAGGCGGGTATAGTCGCCGGCAGGGTCCATGCCGAAAAGCGAGAGACGGAAGCCGTCCTTACCGCGGGCCGCACCGTGACAACCGCCCGCATTGCAGCCACCGCGGAGAAAAACCGGCATCACATCGAGGCGGAAGGAAACCGCGCGATCCTTGAGGCCATCCTTAACCTGAACTGGCACCTTCGCCGAAAGACCGCCCAATTCGGCGATGACTTCGGTGGCACCGCTGTCGGCGACGGCATGCGCGGAATACTCTTCCAGGGAGGCTACCTTCGGATCAACTACGCGTAGGTTAGCAAAAGCCGTCACATCGCGGGTCGTGGCGTCCTTGAAGGTCGCCAGTACCACTAAGCGATGGAAGTCGCGCTTGGACTCGAGGGCTACCGCGGACGGGAAGATTTCGAGCTTCTCAATCTGCGTGAGCTTTTGCGTCAGGTCGGCCGGAGCTGGGGCGGCCGTCAGGAAAGCCGGGGCGCACGCCGCCAGGTAAGTGAAGAGCAGTCGGAAGGAAGTCATGGTTATTGCTTGGTGCCCGCCGCGGCTTGCTGGCGGAGTTGTTCGAGTCGGGAAAGAACGACCGGGGCGGCGGGCGCCACGGCGGGCTTAGTGGCATCGGCCTTCGGGGCTTCGACTTTGGCGACCGGAGCCGGGGCGACTTTGCGCGGGGCATCGACGCGTAGGCTGGAGCCGAGGGCGACACGGTGCGTCGTCGTGCCACCGGCGAGGGGGACGTCCACTTGGATGAAAAGATTACTCAGCTTGCCGGGGAAACAGTCCTTGCCCGGCTTCAGGCGGAAGGTCAGATCCGTAGATGCCTTGGTGATTTTAATCGGCTCACTGGCAATGGTGTCAGGAATGCCAACCAAGCGGGCGACGGCCTCCCCTTCGAACGGCTGAAGTTGCTCGAGCTTGGTCGTCACGATGCCCTCCTGCCCCTGCTCGATAGCCGCCATCGGAAATGCGGGGGCCGCGACATAAGCTGGCTGGGTCTTCAAGCCACAGAACGGCGAAGCGTTAAAGACGCGGCCGCGGCCGGCATCGGCTTCGCCCATTACGACAAACTTCCACTCCGCCGTTGCCACGCCCGCGTTGGCATTCAGCTGGAAGAAACATTCATTGGCCCCGGCGGGAATGGTCATCTCCCCAAGCGAAGAAATCCCTGGTGGCGTCCACACCATGACAACCCGAATGGCAGCGGCGAAACCTGGCTTACGCTTAGCAACGACCTTAAGGTCATAGACGCCATTCTGGACGAGCGGAACCTTTGGCATGACGATTTCCAAAGCGTAAGGCGCCTCTTCGACCACCACGACTGGCAGGCGGTCCTCCGTGTCGGTGAGGTAGATAACATTACCATCGCGGACGACGTCGAAGTTCTGGCGGAGACGACCAATGACCTTATTCTGGGGGTCCACGGGCTCTAAGCGGACGGGTACGATGGCTTGGCCCAAGGGAGCATCCGCGGCGGCCTCGAACAGCAACGGGGCGTTCGGCATATCCTTCGGTGCGTGCTCGGTCAGTAGTTTCACACCAGCGGGCAAGCCAGGTGCGACGAATCGGAAATCTCCGCTTACCCGCGTACGGGAGAAGTTTTCGAGTAACGCCATCCGACCACCCCGCGGAACCGCGATGAACTGACGGTAGTGCGAATCGTTCACCGAGTATTCGGGGGAAGCAAAGGTCAGGCGCGGCTGCGAGGCGATGAGCTCGACGCGGTAGACAAACTTGGGACTGCCGCGATCCAAGTGGTCACGGATGCTGAGCATGTATTCGCCATCGGCAGGCACCGTGACTTCAAAGCGGGAATCAAGGCGCCGCGTGCCGCCGCCATCATCGTTGGAAATCAAAGCTACCCCGGTTGAGCCGCGCAGGCTGATAACCGGATCCAGCGGCGAGCCTAACCCCTGCGCGTAGGCATGGCCGGTGAGTACCTGCCCTTTCTTCAAAGTGAGGCGGTAGTAATCCGAGTCGCCTGGCTCCCCAATGATGCCATTAAGCGCATAAGCCTCGGCGGGCGGCACCACGTTGGCCTGCTCCCGTGCACTGTTCGGCTCGGACTCCAAGAAGTTATCCATCTGGGAAATGCGAAAGGGATTACCCGACGGCGCCGGCGCCTCGACGGAGAACACCTCGAAGCTAGGATCCTCTTCCGACGGCACCGTCACCGAACCCGTAAAGGAACCCTTGGCGTCGATGAAACGCACGTCGACTTTTGAGCCGACCTTGCCGCCCGCGGGGAAGACCACATCTGGTCGGCGGAAATCACCGACATGCAGGCGATAGAACGAGCGCGTCGAACCGCGGTAGGAAGACTCGCGAACCATCACATAATAGTCACCGTCGTATTCCGCGACAAAGGAGCAGTAGCCATCTTGACGATGCAAGATCGTGTCGTCGGAAAACGCCTTCTCGAACCGATCCTTGTCGAGAATCGCAATGTACGGATCGAAGTTCAAGTAACCAAGACGCAGCCCATCGACCTCCAGGCTGAGGCGCTGCCCTTTTTTCACGGTGACCTTAAAGTAATCCACATCCTCAGTGAGAACGATACCCTCGATGGTGCTGTTCAGGGGGATGGCCTGGGCCTGAGCAAACTCTGAGTTCGCTTCCTTCTCGTCGACCGTTGGATAAGGGCTAACAAAGAATTGCCGTGGGTGGGAAAGACCCGTCCGCGTGCGCACGCGCACCAGATGACTGCCCAAGGTGGCGTCGGCGGATACCGCTATGGTCAGATCGACCTTACCCGCGGCCACAGCATCGACGCTTTTGACGGTGAAGCCGGGGTCATAGAACAAGAGCGTCTCGAAGTCCTCGAGGCGCGTGCCGGTCACCGAGAGCTTAAATTCAGAGCCGCGCTGCCCACCATTCGGCTTACAGGCACTGAACTCGGGGTAAGCGGCCCGCAATCCCGCCGTCAGGCAGAGCAGGACGGTAAAGAGACGGGGCAACATGGGCGGACGGGAAGCCGCGGGAGGGACGCTTAAGCGAGCCACTCCTGCATGACGCGACCACCGTTGACGATATCGATGGGGCGACCGCCATCGGAGACGATACGCTTCTCAGCGTTAATGCCGAGCGCTCGGTACATCGTCTTGGCAAGATCTTCTGGGCCGACCGCATCGCGATCGGGTTCACCACCGAGGGCATCGGAAGCGCCGTGCACATAACCTTCCTTCACGCCACCGCCGGCGAGGGCGACCGAGAAGACGCGCGGCCAGTGGTCGCGGCCGTTGGTGCCGTTGACGCGCGGGGTGCGGCCGAACTCGGAACTGACCATGACGAGCGTGCGCTTGAGCATGCCGCGGTCGGCGAGGTCGGTGATGAGGCGGGCGAAGGCTTGGTCGAATTGCGGGGCTTGACCGTCGAAGCCGCTCTTGATGTTGGAGTGGTGGTCCCAGCCACCGAAGTTGACGGAGACCATACGGACGCCAGCCTCGACGAGACGGCGGGCAAGGAGGAAACGCTGCCCCGCGGCATTACGGCCATACTCGTCGCGCATCTTCTCGGACTCCTTGGTGAGGTCGAAAGCCTCGCGGGCCTTGGCACTGCTGACGAGGCCATAGGCGGCCTGATAGAAGCTATCCATCGCACCGATGGCGTCGGACTTCTCAGTCTCGCGGAAATGCTGGTCGACGCTTTCGAGCAAGCTACGGCGGCGGTCAAAGCGCTGCTGGTTGATATCCTTCGGCGACAGAAGGTCACGCACGGTGAAGCCCTTATCGGCGGGATCGCTACCGAGGGCAAACGGACCAAAGGCGCTGCTCATGTAGCCCGTGCCTTGTTCAGGGACGGACTGCGACGGCACCACGACATAGGGAGGCAGGTTGTTGCGCGCGCCTTGCTCGTGCGAAATGACCGAACCGAAACTTGGAAACTTAATCGCGGGGCTCGGACGGTAGCCCGTGAACATATTATGCGTACCACGTTCATGCGCCGCCTCACCGTGCGTCATCGAGCGCACGACCGTGAGCTTGTTCATGATCTTAGCGATGTTGACGAATTTCTCGCCGACATACTCACCCGGAAGGGACGTCTTGATCGGCGTATACGGACCACGGTAATCCGGGGAAGCGAAAGGCTTGGGATCCCAGGACTCGTGTTGCGCCATGCCACCTGGCAGGTAAATGTGAATGACCGCATCGGCGGTCGCTGCGTAGCCCTCGACCTTCGGCAATTCGAGCGCCTGGAGCTGCATCATTTTAGGCAGCGTGAGGCCAATCGTCCCGAGCATCCCGACATGGAGGAAGTCGCGGCGGCTGAAGCCGGCGCCGACCGTGGGGTGGTCACCTTGGCAGAAACGGTGCATTTTCATGTCGGTAGGGGGTAGGGGCTTGGGGTTAGGGGTAAGACAGATGAAGACGCCTCAGGTTGCCGTTTAAATAACAAAAATAGAACAATTCCACCGCTCAGGCCGGCCCTGTCGCCCCCTCAGGACTCCCCCGACCCCATTACCCCGCCTGAAAGCCGCTTTTGACATTGACCGGGGCATTAAGTACTTATGCCGCACCCCCCACCTATGAGCACCCCTGAAACCGACGCGACCAGCGAAGAACCCAAGTCCCTCACTTGGGGCTTCCGCCTGCTCCTCGTCTCCTCCGCCCTGTATATTGCCGGATGTTCCGCCTACTTCTCCGTGCGGGGGCTCGGCCTGCTATTCATCGGCTCGGAGATTCCCGTCATGGTCATGGCGGCGAGCTTGGAGGTCGGCAAGTTGGTCGCGGCCTCCTTCCTCTACCGCTACTGGGACCGCATCAATGGGGCCATGCGCTTCTACCTCACGGTGGCGGTCGTGGCGCTCATCGCCATCACCTCGCTTGGTAACTACGGCTTCTTGGCCCGTGCCTACGAGAAGACCATTACACAGATTGCCCTTAATGAAGGCCAAATCGCCAACCTCGAAAAGGAGATCGCGGAAATCAACAAGCAGGTCGAGGATGCCCGCGGTAAGAACAGTCGCGTGAACACCTCCAGCCGCGAAGACCTCACGAAGGCTCAAGCCCGCCTTGTCCAGGCCACGGAAGACCTCGCTAAGGCCCTCACCCGCGTCCAAGAGCAGCGCAAGTCCCTCGCCGACCGCCGGGCCACGGAAATGATTGCGCCCACCCAACGCGGTAGCGACCAGACCGCCGCGATTTCGAAGTCCATCGCGGCTGAAGAAGCGGCCATTGCCAAGAACGTCGCCGCCGAAGAGGCGACGGTCCTCGGCCTGAACGATCGCCTCAAAGTTCTCGACCAAGCCGTCGCCGCCTACACCAGCCAAGGCACGACGAGCCAATTCCTCTTCTTCGAGAAGGATAACGTCAAGAAGGGCCAGGAACTCCGCGAGCAACAGCGGTCGGAACGTCTCGAAATCCTCGCGAAACTTACCGAAACGAGCAACCGCATCGAACGCATCCGCGCCGACGCCAACGCCCGCATCAAGGGTATGCGTGCCGACCAGGCCCAGGTCAACGCCACCTCCACCCAGGAGACCGCCACCCTGCGCGCGACCTTCGACCAAGAACTCGCCCGCCTCGATACCGAAGAGAAAGCCCTTCGTAAATCCGGCGCCGAGAACCTGATCGTCCTGGAAAAGCAGATCACGGCGCTGAATGAGCAAGGCCAAGGTAAGGTCACCTTGACCGAAGCGGAAACCGAAAAACTCTACGCCTCCGTCCGCACGAAGAACACCGAGGTCTTTAGCCTGCGTGAACAGATTGCTTCCTCTGATATCGGCTCGTATCGCTTCGTGGCCCGCGCCTTCGACGCCGAAGCCGATGACGTCGTCAAGTGGCTGATGCTGGCGCTTGTCGCGGTCTTCGACCCGCTGGCTGTCTGCCTCGTCGTCGCCTTTAATATGGCGGTGACGCAACGCCGCCGCACCGCGGCGGAAGTTGCGGAAGCCAACGGCGGCGGTAGCGCAGCTGGCCCCGTGCACCGCAAGACCCCTTGGACGGCCCTCGAAGTCACCATCGTGGTCATCCTGACGTCGGTCATCGCACTGATTGCCGCTTGGTTCTTTATCACCGAACGCTCCAATTCGTATGCCCGGTCCAATGCGAACTCGACCGTCTTCATCCCGGCCGAGAGCTTCGCGGTCGTCACCTTTCGCCCCGACGAACTTCGGCAGAAGTCCAATCAGGCCTTTCCGGCATGGCTCGAGCGCACCGGCGGTAAAGGGATGTCCGCGGCCGTCGCCGAACTCGTGAAGAACGGCCTCGACCCGCACTCTGAACTCTACGCTTTCGTCAAGTTTCCGACCCAAAGCGTCGCCTCGACCGACGCTAATCGACCGGTGATGATTTGCGGACTGGTCATCCGAGTCAAAGATCCGGTCGTGGCCGAAGCTGCCCTCTCCCGCGTGGCTGACCAGATGAACAACGCCATCCGCGGTGAGACTGGCAAACCCACTTCACACCTCTCGCGCAGTCGCTCGATGGTCAGACACGGGGAGGGCCGGTATATGGATCCAGAAGGAGGGTTTTTTACCTTTGGTCTGACGAACCGGACCGCCATCATCTTAGTTGAGTTCGAAGGCAACCCACAGGCCCCTTGCGTGGAAAAGGAAATCCGCCTATGCCTCACGCCCCCACCCCGCAAGCCCATCAAGGGCACGGAGACGCGCGATAAACTCCCTGCTTACGCCTGCACCCAGGCCGGCGCTTTGACGCTCTGGTTTGACGCCAACCGTTTTTTCCGTCGCCTGCCGATGAGCACAGCGACCAAGCAGCGCTACGAACAGCTCCAGCCTTCATTGGACTTCGAACTACTCCTCTCCCTCAGCACGGTAGGAAACGACACGCTCAAGCTCACTGGCAGTTACCTCTACCAATTTGACCGCTTCAATGAAGCCTCGCCCCGCGAGCCGCTCAAATTACTCGCCGCCGTGGATGCTCCCAAGGCGCCCGACCTCGGCTGGAAACTCATCAACCGTTGCATCGACACCATTGATTACGATGCAATGGTGGAACGGATGCGCGGTGCCCTTGGCGACGACCAAGCGCCTGGCGCCCAGCAAGTGCACGTATTGAAAGACATCGCCACTTCCCGTGACGCCAAGTTTACGATGTCGGCTCGCTTCGACGCCAAGGCGGGCCCGCCAGTGATGGCGGCGATGTCGATTCTTTCGCAATAAGGCATGAAGGCACGGCGCACACTGAACCTCCTGGTTGCCGCCGCGGGTTTGGTGTTCCTCTCGGGTTGCGCCACCGAGACGCTCACCGATAGCGCCTTCTGGTCCTACCTCCCCTTCACTTCTAACAAGGGAGGCAAGGGCTCAGGGGGCCCGGGCGGCAGCGATGCTCAACAGCCAAAGGTCGACAACGTGCCGTCAGCGAAATCTACCGACGGGGCTAAACCGACAACCACGACGCAACGCTCGACCGATCCGGTTTCCGAAGACTGGAACGATCCCGTAAAGCCGAAGTTGCCAGCGGAACTGTCGAAGCAATCTAACACGCCACCGCGCGCTCCCAACGACCCTGCGGGCCGCTCGCCCGCGGTGGGTAAGGGTGTCGGTGGCTTGTCGCCTAAAGATTCGGCCGCGAGCCTCCCGGTCCGAGCTGACCTGCCGACCGCACCCGTTTCTGTCCAGGGCTCGGGCCCAGCCCTGCCTTCGCTGGACAGCAGTGCTCCCGCCGCCAAGAACGCCGGCCCGGTTACCCTACCCCAGCCCGAGCTCAACCCGACCGCGCCGACCGCGCCACGCGCACTGGGCTTAGGCGATCCGACGGCGCAGGCCCCCGCCAGCCGCACCCCGGCCAGCAATCCCGCGACCCTCGACTTGCCAGGGCCGAAAGCCCAAGCCCCACGCACCCCGTTGCGCTTGCCCGAACTCTTGGTGGATGGCATTGGCCCCGCGACAGTCGGTAAACCCACCGTTGCCGAATGGCCGAAGCGCACGGCCCCACCGCAGCCTAGTGATAGCCTCAACCTCCCTCGCGAAGTTCTGGGTGAACCTGCCGCAGGCACGCCCGGCCAGGCCTCACGGCGCTTACCTAGGGCCATCACCGACGAACCGCAACGCCCAGCACCCTCAACCGCTTCACTGCCGCTCCCGGGCATCCCTGCAGACGCACCCACGAGCGCCGCTGGCCAAGCGCCTACAACAGGAACCCTCCCGGGCCAACCCAACGCAGCTAAGACCAACCCTAGCGGCCCTGCCGTGGCTATCCCGGGCGCACCAGACACCAAGTCCGCCGACGGGCGTACCCTGACTGGTGGCGTGGCCGGCGGTCCCTTGCCAGCCAAGGCCAACGGGGAAACGGCCCCTCTGCCAAACGTCGGCCAGGTGCCTCCGCTACCCACTCCCCCGATTCCGGCGCCCTTCCGTCTTAGCGAGTGGATTTCCAACGACGCCCTGCACCAATCGTGGCGGCGCCAGCAAAGCCAACGCGCTGAACTCGAACCACAGGTCCGTGGCAGCGAACAACAACGCCTGCGGCTCATTCTCGATACTTATCTCCTCCGCGAAAAACCCGTGGAGAAGACCGAAAAATAAGCAACCGCCTTGGGCTTAAACCCAAGGGATGGTAAACTGATTCTGCTTGGACGCATTCATCTGCTTACGCGTCGGCGAATAGTCATAGGTCTGCATGGTGCCGTCCTTGCGCATTTCGATGAGGCGCAGCCAGCCATCGCCGCCGTTGGGCTTCATCTGGAAATTAACGAGGAGCTGGGGCACGGCATGACCTTTGGTAGTCGAGGTGACGACGCGGCCCAGGCCGTCACCAAGGACGTGCCCGTTGAGAGTCAAAAGGAAGTTCTCATGGCGCGAGATCAACTTTGCCCAGAGCTCTTCGCCGTCGTTGACGTCATCCCCACCCTGCTTGGCCATGACATAAGCGTGCGGATTCCAGTCCTGCTTGGTTCCGAGCTTCTTCCAGTCGTAGCGCGTCTCATCGTGAAAGATGAGCACGTGCGTTAGGAGAATAACTTCGCGATCTGGGTGCGCCGCAACGACTTCATTGGCCCAGCGGACGACGTCATTACGAGGTCCGAACTCCAGACAGAGCACGAGGAACTTGCGGCCACCGGCTTCCAGGAAATGCCAGCTATTCTCGGAGCGATCCGGCTCCTTGTCGTAGTTGCCCTTCCAATGCTTCGCCGCGGCCAAGTCCTTCACCGGAAAGAACTCTGACAGCATGCTGGAACGGTCGGAGCCATTACCCCGCAGGCCGTAGTCATGATTACCCGGCACGAGGCACATCGGCACCTGGGCATCCATGAGCACTTGCATGGCCTTACGCGCGTTAGTCCATTGTGGGACGGTGTTTTGGTTCGTGATATCGCCGAGGTGGAAGACACCGGCGAGGCGGCGACGTTCGCGTTGTTCGACGAGCCAACGGGTCTGCGCGAGATAAGTCTCGGGATACTTCTCGGAATAATACTGGGTGTCTGGTAAGACCGCGAAGGTGAAGGAACCTTCGGCCGGCAGTGGCGGCTCGCCCTCGACGAAGACGGCGTCGGCGTAAGGGTTGGGCTTGGCCTTGGCGGGCACGGCCTTGGGGTCGGCGGCGCGGGCGATAAACGGCAGGCAGCCGAGCGCGAAGGCCCCGCTGGTCAGGAGAAAATTACGGCGGGAAGGCTGAAAGCGGTGCTCTTCTGAGTTCGGGGTCATGAGGCGGTTATAGCGCTCGAGCACGAGCCCGCAAGGGCTTACGCCCAGGGAATCGGGAACTGGTTCTGCTTCGACGCGTTCATCTGCTTACGGGTCGGCGAATAGTCGTAAGTCTGCATGGTGCCGTCCTTACGCATTTCGATGAGGCGCAGCCAGCCATCGCCACCGTTGGGCTTCATCTGGAAATTGACGAGCACTTGCGGTACCGCGTGGCCTTTGGCGGTCGAGGTGACGATACGCCCGAGGCCATCGCTGGTGACGTGACCGTTCAAGGTGAGAATAAAGTTCTCGTGGCGAGAGATAAGCTTTTCCCAGACCTCTTGACCGTCATTGATGTCGTCGTAGGGCTTGGTGAAATAAGCGTGCGGGTTGCCACCCTGCTCCTTGCCGTAGCGCTTCTGATCGTAGCGGGTATCGTCGTGGTGAATATGCGCGTGCGTGACAAGGATGACTTCGCGTTCCGGGTGGGCGGCGACCACGGTATTGGCCCAGCGAAGCACATCATTGCGCGGCCCAAACTCGAGGCAGAGCACGAGGAACTTGCGGCCAGCCGCTTCGAGGAAGTGCCAACTGTTATCGGAGCGGTCGGGTTCCTTGTCATAATTACCCTTCCAATGAGCGGCTTGGGATAGCTCGGCCACGGGGAAGTATTTGGACAGCATCGTCGTACGGTCGGCGCAGCCACCGCCGAGACCATAGTCATGGTTACCAGGGACGAGGCACATCGGCATTTTGGCGTCCATCAACACCTGCAAGGCCTTGCGAGCGTTTTCCCACTGCGGGACGGTATTACGGTTCGTGATGTCGCCGAGATGAAGCACGCCGGCAATGCGGCGACGTTCACGTTGTTCGACGAGCCAACGCGTTTGCGCAACGAAGTGGTCAGGGAACTTCTCGCAGTAATACTGGGTGTCGGGCAACACCGCGAAGGTGAAGGAACCTTCGGCCGGTAAGGGCGGCTCGCCGTCGACAAACACAGCGTCGATATACGGATCCACCTTCTTCTTCGGAGCGTCCGCCCCGCGCACCATGAAAGGCACGAAGGCGAGGGAAAGGGCGCCTACGTTGAGTAAGAAATCGCGGCGGCTGCGGTCAAAGCCAGAGGGAGGGGGCATGCGGAGATAGAAGGCGAGCCGCTAAAGCTCGCCAGCCGAAAGCCACGCTGATGCGTGACGATCTTACTTCAACTCAGCCAACTGAATGTTACGGTACTCGACCTTCATCTTGAGCCCGCCATGGATCTGCAGGCCGACGGAGTAAGGGACCGGGTAAGCTGGGTCGGTCAGCTGCGAGACTTGCTCGCCATTGAGCCAGACGGTGTAGGTGTCGCCCTTGGCGCGGAAGACGATCTGATTCCAGGCGTCCTTCTTCCAGAGCTTTTCGACCTTCGGGGCAAAACCGGCTTCGGGGTACTTACCGACGTAGTAGGTACAGGTCATATCCTTCTTCAGGCTACGAGAGACACCAATCTGCATCTGCATGTCCTTCTTCCCGGCCTTGTCCCGGCGCACCATGATGCCACTGTCGATTTCACCACTGAAGCGGCATTCAAGGGAGATGATGACATCGCCGTAGGCCTTCTCGGTGTAGAGCATATTGCCCTTCAGCTTTTCATCGTTCTCTCCGACGAGGACGCCATCAACGACCTTCCAGAATTTATTCTCCTTAGCGTCCTTCCAGCCGGTGAGGTCCTTGCCATTGAAGGCGGAGACAAAGTCAGCCTTGGGCACGGGCTCGGAGGCAGGGGCATCGGCGGCACGCAGGGTGGCCGTCAGGGCCAGGGCGAGGAGGGGTAGAAAGCGTAGGGAGCGCATAGGGTGTATCCCCTAGACACCTCAAAGGGGGGCGGGTTGCAAGCCTTGGCCGTCTTTCAAATTGCCAGCCCCCGCCGACTGCCCTTAACAAAGCCCACCCCTATGCGTTCGCTCCTCCCTACCCTCGCCCTCCTTGTCGCCGGTTCCAGCGCTTTTGCCGCCGAACCCAAGTACGAGTTGGTTCCCGACTTCATCAAGCCTAGCCCAGACCGTAAAACTATCGGCAACGGCCACGGTGAGATCGCCGTCGACTCCGCCGGGCTCATCTACATCAGCGTCCAGGAGGCGAACGCCGGCCTTCAGGTCTACGACCAGACTGGCAAGTTCGTGAAGGCCCTCAAGCTGCCCAACTCCCTCCACGGCTTCGTGATCCGTAAGACCACCGAAGGTGAATTCATCTATGCCGCCGTCCTCAATGAACAGCGCCTCATCAAGTGCACGCTCGACGGCGCCATCGTGATGGAAATCAAGGCTGACGACTTCCCCGCCGCCCAAGGCAAGACGAAGGACGGTAAGAACACCCTTAAGTTGACGAGCTGCGACGTGGCCGCCAACGGCGATATCTACATCGTCGATGGCTACGGCAAGAGCTGGATCTTCCAGTTCGATAAGGCAGGCAAGTTCAAGCAGGTCTTCGGTGGCCCGACCCAAAAGGTCGCCGAGAAGGGTTTCGCTAACACGCACAAGGTCTTCGTCGATAACCGCTTCGCTCCGGCCCGCCTGCTCTGCCTCGACCGCGGTAACAACCGTATGTTCCACCTCAACCTCGATGGTACCAACCCGCAGATGATCGCCGATAAGGGCCTGCGTAACCCGTCGTCCGCCTCATTCCATGGCGAGTTGATGTGCGTCGCTGAAATCGCCGGCCGCGTCTCCGTTTGGAACAAGGAAGGCAAGATGGTCGCAGAACTCGGCGCCAATGACACCAAGGGCCAAACCAACACCCCAGGCGTGAAGCCTGACGCTTGGCGCACCGGCATCGTGACCTCGCCGCACGGCATCACCTTCGACGGCAAGGGCAATATCCTCGAGACCGAGTGGAATCAGTTCGGTCGCGTGCTCCGCTGGGACGCTAAGTGATCCGCGGACTGCGCACCGTCTGCCTGCTTGGGGGAGCCTTGTGGCTCCCCCTGTTTGCGTCCGCGCATAATGGAGAGTGGTTGCTCGCGAAGTGCACCATCGCGGAAGACAACAGCGTGACGGTGCGGATTACCGCCGACGCCGAAGCCAACCCGCGTATCAAGACCCAAGAGGACCTCGTCCGTGAGACGAAGGGCCTCCTGCTGGTGTATGACGGCAAGACGACGACCGACTTCTTGCTTCAGGCCAGCCGAGTCGACCTCGGGGTGGATGACCGCCTCGACCCCGACGCGCCACTCGGCCACACGCCCGAAGAGATGGCGAAGTCGTATACGTTACTGAAGCTCACCGCTCAGGCCAGCGTGACGCCCCGCAAGTTCACATTCCGGCTGCCAGAGGGCAGTCCACACACAGTGATTCTTTGGCTGGTCGATAAACGCCTGGAGAAGCAGGAGCCTCGCTGGGTGATGCTCATCGGCGGCGACGAGTCGCCGATGATTGAGGCCGACCGGAGCACCACAGAAGAAGACCGCCCTTGGTGGCAAAGGGGAGGCAGGAGGGGCTTGCCGATTATCTGGCAGGTAGTCCTGTACGGCACCTTCGCTTTGCTCGCTACTTGGCTGGCCCGTTGGATTAGGAAAAACGTGCTGCCCTGATCAGCCGCAGACGGCGTCGACGAAGCCGCCCTTTGCGTCGAAGTGCGGGTTGTGGCCGCTCTCCGGTAAGGTCACAAAAGTCACCTGCGGGAAATGCGCGCGAATTATCGGCAGGTCTTCATCGCGCACGTAGCCCGACTTCCCGCCGCGGATGAAGCGTGTGGGGCCGGACCACGTTTCATCGGGTCCGATGGGGTTGCCGAGGATTTCGGGAATCGCCTCGGTCAAGGCCGCGCGATTCACGGTCCAGCGCCAACGGCCTGCGGCGTCTTGGCCCAGGTTTGTCAGGATGAATTGACGCATCCCCCAATCGGCGACCAGCGGAGTCAGCAGCGCATCGGCGTCCTTACGCGTCTTGATTGCAGTGAGGTCTAAAGCATTCATCGCCGAAAACTCCACGCGCGCACGGTCACTATAAGTACGCGGAGCGATATCGACGATGGTGAGGTGTGAAACAAGGTCAGGCCGATCCAACACCAGCCGCATGGCGACCTTGCCGCCCATGCTATGCCCCATCAGATGCACGGGGCCTAAGGCGAGCTTTTCGAGTAGCGCCACGATATCACTGGCCAACGCCGCGTAAGTACAATCATCACCCCACGGCGAGGAACCATGGTTGCGGAGGTCCGGCGCGAGGACGCGGTAGCCGCGCTCAGCCAAGGCCACGCCGGCGGACTGCCAATTCCGCGACGAGCCGAGGAGTCCGTGGAGCACGACCAAGGGCGGGCCTTCGCCGCCGAGTTCACGCAGCGCAAGCGTCAGCGGGGCGCTCACTGGATGATCCGGCCAGATTGAATCGAGATACCGGACAGGTTCATCTCGAAAGCCTTCGGGTTAGGCGAGGCGGCGAGGCCAGCGGCCTTGCTGACCTTGCCTGCACGGACCAAGCGGACCAAGTCTTGGTTAATCGGACGCGAGCCGACATCGGCGCCCCCTTCGACCAGCTCGGGTACGCGTTCAAATTGGCCGTCAGCGAGGAGGCGCTTCGCCAAGCCATCGACGATGAAGACCTCCATGACAGGCAGCACACCCTGGCCGTCAAGGCGCGGGACGAGGGTTTGTACAAGGACGGCCTTAAGCGAGGCCGCGATCGAACGGCGCGCCAAGGAGAGCTGCTCGGCCGGGAAGAACTCGAAGAGACGCTGGACGGCTTGCTGGGCAGAGCCGGCGTGTAGCGTCGTGAGTACCAAGTGCCCTGTTTCCGCGGCATGGAGGGCTGTTTCAAAAGTCTCCTTGTCACGCATTTCACCGACGAGAATCACGTCGGGATCCTGCCGCAAGGCAGCGCGTAAGCCCATCGGGAAGGACTCCACGTCGATGCCGATTTCACGTTGGCTAAAGGAACTCCGCTCGTCCGCGTAGACATACTCCACCGGGTCCTCGAGCGTGATGACGTGCAGGGCCGAGTTTTCGTTTACGTGGCGGAGCATCGCGGCGATGGTCGAACTCTTGCCGGAACCGGTTGGACCGCAGACCAGCACGAGGCCTTCCATGAGCTCGAGGGTCTGGAGCATAGTCTTTTCGTCGAGGTTGAGTTCGGCGAACTGCGGCGGCTTGACCTTTACCAAACGCAGGACGGCAGCGGGCTGATTACGTTGCAGGAAGGCATTGACGCGGAAGCGCCCTTTGCCTTGGGCCATGCGATCAAAGGAGTAATCGATTTGGTTATCGCGCACCCAGCGGTCGCGGAAACGGGTCGGTAGGGTCGCGTCGACGAACGCATGTAACAACTCAGCGGTCAATGGGGCCATCTCGGCCTCCACCAGCTCACCAGCGACACGCATCAAGGCGGGACGGCCGGCTTTAAGGTGCACATCGCTAGCGCCGTTTTCAACGGCGAGGCCTAGGAGTTCCTCGAAGATTTTGGGTAGGTCGGCCATGGCGGGGGGCACCAAGGTAAGCCTGTGGTCAGCGAGGGGTCGAACCATAATTCTCAGCGGTGCACGCTGGACAGACCGCGGCAGACTTTTATCACTATTCTCATGCGACCCCGCTCCGCCCTATTTGCCCTACTCTGCCTCGCCACCCTGCCGCTGGCTGCGGTAGAAGTCCTGCCCGCCACCGGAGCCGACAAGCTGAATGAGCCCTTCAGCGTAGACTTCGATGCGCAAGGAAAACTCTACGGCGTTGAGTTCACGCCGAGCAACCAGGTCTTCGCAGTCCTCGACGGCAAGATCCAGCCCATCGCGGGCGTGCGCTGGAATAGTGTTCCGAAGGGCGCACAGCCGCCGGCTCCCGCTAAGGCCAAGGATCTCTCCCCGGCGATCTTCAACGGTATCCACGACATCGCGATTGCCCCCGATGGCTCGATCTACATCGCCGACACTTTTCAGCATCGCATCGTCCGGATTGATCCCAAGACCCACGCCGTGACCGCCTTCGCAGGCACGGGTGAAGCTGGCTTTGCTGGCGATGGTGGCGCCGCCACGCAGGCCAAGTTCAACAACCCCTTCTGCTGCTCGCTGTCCCCGGATGGCAAAGCGATGGTGATTGCCGACCTCGGTAACTCACGTGTTCGCCGCATCGACCTCGGCACGAACCGTATCGAGACCATCGCCGGAAACGGCAAGCGAGGGATTGCGGAGGCCGGGTCGCCGGCCCTGACCGCTCCCCTCAACGGGCCACGAGCCTCGTGCGTGGCCAAGGATGGCACCGTCTATATTGTACAACGCGAAGGCAATTCGCTCATCGCGCTGAAGGACGGTAAATTAAAGACCGTCGTAAACGTCGCGGGTAAAAAAGGCAGTGCAGGCGACAACGGCCCCGCCGCGGAAGCCCAGCTTAATGGCCCCAAATACATCTGCATGGACGCCCAAGGACGCGTGTTAATCGTGGACACCGAGAACCACGCCGTTCGTGCCTACGACCCGACCAAGCAAACCCTCACAACCGTCGTGGGAACGCTCGGTAAGGCTGGCGCCAAAATAGCTCCCGACTGGGCTAGCACGCAACTCAAGCGCCCGCATGGCGCACGCTTCGGCCCTGACGGGAAACTCTACGTCAGCGATAGCGATAACAGCCGTGTTCTCGTCGGAACCGCCCCTTAAGCGGGCTTTCGGCCAGCGAGGTGGGTTTTTGGGTTTGTCACCCGCGGGCGGTGCGGGTTGTTTCTTCTTTCAGCACCTGTCGCAATGTCCACTCCTGGTTCCACCACTTCGCGTCCTGGACGCCCGTTCGGCCCTCAGGCCTACGCCGGCGCCCACACCGCCCTCGTCACCCCGTTTTTGAACGGCCAGGTGGCTTGGGCTGACCTGCGAAAGTTGGTGGATTTTCAAATCAAGGAAGGCATCGACGGCTTGATCTCCGTCGGTACGACCGGCGAGTCCCCGACCCTCGACTATGATGAGCACATCGCCGTCATCGCGAAGACCGTGGAGTACGCCGCTGGCCGCGTCCCGGTCATGGCCGGTACGGGTTCCAACGCGACCACGGAAGCCCTTGACCTGACCAAGCGTGCAGACGAAGCCGGTGCCGACGCATTCCTGCTGGTTGCTCCGTATTACAACAAGCCCAGCCAAGAAGGCTTGTATCGCCACTTCTCGCTCCTCGCGGAATGCACCGCCAAGCCGATTATGCTCTACTCAATCCCGGGCCGTTGCGGCATCGAGATCACCTTCGAGACCGTCGTCCGCCTGCGCCAGAAGCACCGTAATATTATCGGCATCAAGGAAGCCGGCGGTCAGGTCGACAAGGCCGCCCGCCTCGTGCGTGAGCTCGACTCAGAGTTTCTCGTCCTCAGTGGCGACGACTCCCTGACCGTCGCCTTCGGCGAAGTCGGTGGCCAAGGCATCATCTCCGTCGCCTCCAACTGGCTCCCCGGTCCGGTCGCGCAGCTCGCCGCCCTCGTGCGCCAGAAGAAGTTCGCTGAAGCCAAAGTCCTCCAGGCTAAGTTGGCTGAAATCTTCAAGACCCTCTTCATCGAGCCCAACCCGGTGCCCGTGAAGCACGTCATGCAGCGCTCCGGCCTCATCCAGTCCGGCGAAGTCCGCCTCCCGCTCTGCGAGATGTCCGACGCCAATCGCCTGCTCGTCGAAGCCTGCGCCGACGTCACCCTCGCCAATCTCCGATGAGCCAGCCTATCCAAATCCTCCTGAATGGTGCCAAGGGCCGCATGGGCCTCGCCATTGCCAACGTGGCCGCCGACGAAAAGGCCGTCATCGCCGCAGGCGTTGACCAAGGCGACAACCTGGCTGCGCACATTGATGCCGCCGACGTCGTCATCGATTTCTCGTACCACTCCGCGACCCTCGCCGTGGCACAGCTCTGCGCCCAGCATAAGAAGCCCCTGGTAATCGGCACCACTGGCCACACGGCCGAAGAGAAGGCCGCCATCACCGCCGCCATCAAGGGCCTCCCGGTCGTCTGGGCGGGTAATTACTCCGTCGGTGTCACGCTCCTGAATGCACTCGTCCGCCAAGCCGCTCGCTCGCTCGCCGATGCCGGCCGCTGGGACGTTGAAGTCCTCGAGATGCACCACCGCCTCAAGAAGGACGCCCCTTCGGGCACGGCCGAAACGCTCCTCAAGATTTTGCTCGAAGAACGCCAGCTCGCCAAGGAAGCCCTTAAGCATGGCCGGGAAGGCTTAGTCGGCGAACGCCCGCTCAATGAGATTGGCGTGCACGCCATCCGCGGCGGCGACGTCGTCGGCGACCACACCGTCCTTTTCGCTGCGGAAGGCGAACGCCTCGAACTCACGCACAAGGCTTCTAACCGAGAGATCTTCGCGCGTGGAGCCGTCCGTGCCGCCCGCTGGCTGAAGAGCCAGCCTGCTGGACTGTACGGGATGGAAGATGTGTTGGGACTGAAGTGAGTGTTAGGTAGAAGCGGGTAGCGGTTGGCGGTTAGGAAAGCCCAAACGACCAGGTAGGCGCAGCACCGCGTGCTGCCCTAGCGTGTGACATCGGGTGGCGGGTGGCAGCCTCAGGTGGCGGGTAGCGGGAAAGACACAGAGGGTCACAAAGGGAAACCGGAGACCAGATGATTGGCTGGGGATTCATGTCCCAAGCTAACATTCCGGTTCCGGGTCTCCCTTTGTACTATGCATCAGTTGCATCGGGTAGGGGCGCGACTGCGTCGCGTCCGTTTGAAGCCGAAGCCAGAAGTCATCGGGTCTTAGCTATGTTCGGACATATCTCCAAGTCGCCGCTGCGAACGGACGCCACGCAGTGGCGCCCCTACCTCTTCTACCGACCCAGGGCGGCGCGGACCAACTGATCGGCGGTGGCGCCAGGACCGAGTTTGGCGATGGCCGTCCGGACGCCCTTGTCGGCATCGACCGGTTTGAAACCTAAGGCCACCAGAGCGGAAACCGCATCGGACGCTGGCGTTGGCTCAACTACAGCCGCGGCCACGGCCGCCATCGTCACGGCACCCGGGGCTTCGAGGCCGACCTTATCCTTGAGCTCCATGACAAGACGCTCGGCGGTCTTTTTACCGATGCCAGGGCATTGCGAGAGTAAGGCGACATCGCCGCGGATGATGGCGTCCCGGAGGATTGGCAACGAAAGGCGGCTCAGGATATTCAAGGCCATCTTGGGACCGACGCCTGAAACCTTCTCGACCAGCAATTTAAAGAACTCGCGCTCCTCGGCGATGGCGAAGCCGTAGAGGGCTTGGCCGTCTTCGCGGAAGACGTGGTGAATGAGCAGGAAGACCTCGGCCCCCAACTTAGGTAGGCGCTCGGCGGTCGTGACGGGTACGTTCACTTCGTAACCGACGCCGGCGGACTCGATGACGACGCGCAGAACGCCGGCTTCGATGAGTTTACCGCGGAGGGAGACAATCATGACAGGATTAAAGTGGTGCGGACGGGGGAGTTAAGCCCGAATCTCGATGATGAAGCCCTTAAGGTAGCGGCTCTCGGGGAAGTTCAACAGCACCGGGTGATCGGCGGGCTGCGACGTGCGTTCGAGCACCACGGCCTCACGACGGGCGTCGGACGCCGCGTCTTCGATGAGTTCGAGGTACATCTCCTCCGTCACGCGGTGCGAGCAGGAATAGGTCGCCAAGATACCGCCGGGCGAAAGCAAACGGAGGGCGCGCAGGTTGAGTTCCTTGTAACCACGGACGGCGCCGGGGACGGAGTCCTTGCTGCGAGCGAACGGCGGCGGGTCGAGGATGATGAGGTCATAGGTCGCCTCGCGGTGCTCGGTGAACCAGTCAAAAACATTAGCAACTTCGAACTGGGCATTGAGCCCGTTACGCGTCGCGGCGGCGCGGGGCGGCGACGATTGCATCCTCCGAAGAATCCAGCCCGAGGACCGAAGTGGCGCCGGCTTTGGCGCAAGCGAGGCCGAAGCCACCTTGATTACAGAAAGCATCCAAGACACGACGCCCCTTAGCCAACTGCGCCACACGGGCATGCTGGTCGAGCTGGTCGAGATACATTCCGGTCTTCTGGCCGCCCATGAGGTCGACGGAGGCCTGGACGCCACCGACTTCCATCCAGGAAGGCTCCAACGGCTGCCCGGAAGCCGTGCGGATATGCTGATCGAGCCCTTCCAACTTACGCGTCGCCGCATCATTACGGAGAACGATTTCGCGCGGCTTCAGCAAGCGCTGCAGGATATCGAGAATCTGCGGTAGACGTCGGTCGATACCACAGGTGAGGGCCTGAATCGTCAGCAGGTCGTTATAGCGATCGACGACGAGTCCCGGCAAACTATCGGCCTCGGACCAGACTAAGCGGCAGACTGGCTTACCACCGCGGCGCTGCACGGCAGCCGTCACGAGCTCCTCGAGCAATGCACCATCGAGCGAAATCGGGCGGCGCGAATAGCGGCGCCAGGCGATCTGCGACTTGCCGTTCCAAAGGCCGGCACCGAGGCAGCGGCCCTTCGGGTCGGTCAACTCGACGCAATCACCATCAACCGGCGGAGGATTCGAGACTTCGACCTCCCCGAGGAAAGCCCACGGGTGACCACGAAGAGAACGTGCCGGAGGACCCGGACGGATACGAATAGCGCGAAGCATGTCAGTTGACCGAGCGTAACTTAGGAATCGCCCACGCGGCCGTCAGCACCGTCGGCAGCCACGCGGCCACCACGGGATGTAAGGCGCCGCTGACACCGAAGGCGGAACAAATCGAGCTCAGGAAAAAGAAAGCTAAGAACAGACCGAACGTCTTGGCAACGCCGACCATCGGGTTGATGCGGCCGCCGACCACGGCGAACGGGATGGCCACGGCGATGACCACGAAGCAAATGGCGGGGCTAGACAGAATCGAGTGGTAGCGCATGGCATAGGCAGCGCCACGCCCCGAAGTCGCCACCCCCCGCTTGATCGACATAGCGTGCCACCTCCCGAAGGGAAAGGTCGCGTGGCTCCCGGCGAGCGAACAGCATCACCTCGGGATCATCGTCGTAGCCGGCTGGCGACAGCGTATCAAAATGCGGCTGGGCGACCATGCCCGCGACTGGGTCGTAACGTTGGTCACGCCCGTCGCGGAAGGTCCACTTCCAAACCCCGTCGACTTTCTTGAATTCGGCGGTACGAGCGGCGACGCAGCGCAGCAGACGGTTACGGGCATCAAAAGTATAAACGAAAACCTCGTAGGCTTGGCCGGAGTTAAGTCCGAGACGTGAGATCAGCCAGAAACGCCCGGTCTTCGGATTCTGAAAAGAGACGAATTCGCCCTGACTAATCGGGACCACGGCGTCGCCCTTGGCCTGAATATAATTAAAGCGTTCGCGCTCCTCCAGATTTCGCTGGGTCTCCAAGGCATCGGGCACCCAGACCGCGTTCAGTAAAGCCGTCACTGCGGCTAAGACCACGCCCACCCACCAAAGCGGGGCCGTCAGACGCCACATTCCAATACCGGCGGCACGGGCGGCGGCTAACTCCTGATTACGGTTCATGGCGCTCAGCACGAAGACCGTCGAAACCAGCAAAGAAACCGGGATGAGAATCGAAACCTTGGCGACCACGCCGTTCGCGAGGTAAGTAATGATGGTCCAGGCCGAGGACCCCCAGCCTAGGAAGTCAGGAATCCAGTTATATCCGTCGGAAACGAGCAAAAGACCGCAAAAGCTGGCCATGCACAGGGTGAAAACCTTGGCCCATTCGCGGAGGATGTATCGATCGAGGATGCGCACCTAACCGAATGACAACAGGCCCCGCCTCTTCAGCAACCCCAAAGGCGTCGAAAACTAGGCAGAAACTGGAAACAAATCCTTGTCATCTATGGTCTAGGAAACTGCATATCCCTACCCCCGCCGACACCCCGTCGGCTATCGCCCCCAGCAGTCATGTTCGTCCGCCCTACCCCACTTCGTCTCCTCGCCCTCTCTCTCGGGATTTTAGGGGCCGTTACCGTGGTCGCCGCCGAGACCGCACCCCTTGAGTACAATCGCGACATTCGTCCGATCTTGTCTGAGAACTGCTTTTATTGCCACGGACCCGATGCCAATAAGCGTGAGGGGAAACTCCGACTGGATATCCGTGAGGAAGCCCTAAAACAGAAGGCCTTCATCCCTGGGGACGCCGCCGGCAGTGAGCTCGTGAAGCGTCTCTTCTCCAAGGACGAGGACGAAGTCATGCCGCCACCCGAGGCGCACCGCACAGTCACGGCTGCGCAAAAGGAAACCCTCAAGCGCTGGATTACCGCAGGCGCACCCTATGAAGAACATTGGGCCTTCGTCGCACCCCGGCGAGCGCCCCTCCCCGCCGTGGGCGAACGTCACCCCATCGACACCTTCGTTACCGAGCGACTCAAGCAGGCCGGCCTGACGCTCTCAGCCGAAGCCCCCCGCGAGGTCCTACTCCGCCGCTTAGCCCTCGACCTAACGGGCCTGCCGCCGACGCCGGAGGAAACGGCCACCTTCGTCGCCGACCGAAGCCCCGACGCCTACGAGAAGCAGGTCGATCGCCTGCTTGCGTCCGTTCACTACGGCGAACGGATGGTACTGCCCTGGCTGGACGCTTCCCGCTACGCCGACAGCAATGGCTTCCAGCAGGATGGCGACACCTACCAATGGGTCTGGCGCGACTGGATGGTACGTCAGCTGAACGCGGACAAGCCCTTCGACCAGCTCACCACTGAGCTCTTGGCCGGCGACCTCCTGCCTAACGCGACCACCGAACAGAAGCTCGCGACCGCTTTCAACCGCAACCACATCCTGAACGGCGAAGGCGGCAATATTGCGGAAGAACAACGCTACGTGAGCTTATTTGACCGCGTCGATACGGTGTCGACGACTTGGCTCGGCCTGACCTTAGCCTGTGCGCAGTGCCACGACCACAAGTATGACCCTCTGACGCAGAAAGATTACTACAGCCTGCTCGACGCCTTCAACCATGCCCCCGAACGGGGCGTCCCCGGCGGCGGGCCCTCACGCTTCCGTCTCGATCAGCCGCTGCTCGAGGTCCCCACGCCGGAACAGGTGATCCAACTCGCCAAGCTCGAGGCCGACTACGAAACCAAGAATAAAGAAAGCGCCGCCCTCCAAGCCAAAGCCTACGAAACATGGCTAGCCTTGCCCTTAGAGAAAAAAGGCGTGCTCGACGACAAGCTGAAGGCACTGCTCGCTCCAGGCGTTAAGCCCACGGCCGCCGAGCAGAAGACGCTCGTTGCCCACTATAATAAGAACGTCTTCCCCGACGACCGAAAGAAGTCCCCTGCGTTCAAGGCCATCGACGACGCCAAGACCGCCGCCACCAAGTTCAAATCATCCGAGGATTACGCGCGCGTGATGATCATGAGCGACGCGACGGCCCGAGTGACCAATATCCTCGACCGCGGTGCGTACCTCTCGAAGAAGGATAAGGTGACGTTCAACACGCCGGCCTTCCTACCAAAGCTACCCGCGAATGCTCCCGCCAACCGCCTCGGACTGGCGCAGTGGCTCTTTACGCCTAACCACCCGCTGACCGCCCGCGTGCAGGTCAACCGCCAATGGCAGCACTTCTTTGGCCAAGGCATCGTACGTACCTCCGAAGACCTCGGCGTGCAAAGCGACGCCCCTACCCACCGTGCGCTGCTTGATTGGCTCTCCGTCGAATACCAGGAAAGCGGCTGGAAGACCAAGGCCTTGCAGAAGCTCATCGTCACGAGCCGCACCTACCGTCAGTCCAGCCACGTCAAGCCCGAGCACCTTACCAAGGACCCCGAGAACAAACTACTCGCCCACGCCCCGCGCTTCCGCCTGCCGTCCCTGGTCCTGCGCGACGTCGCCCTTGCGAGCAGCGGTCTGCTGAACGCAAAAGTCGGCGGCACGCCCGTCTACCCTTACCTCCCACCCTCCCCGTGGGAAAGCCTCGCGATCACCAAGGAACGTAACTTCACCTACCCAACCTCCAAGGGCGCTGACCTTTATCGCCGGAGCGTCTACACTTTCTGGAGACGCACCATCGCACCGGTGAACATGTTCGACGTATCGGCGCGCCAGACTTGCCGCGTGCGGACGACGCTGACCACTTCACCCCTGCATGCGCTCACGATGCTGAATGACCCGACTTGGGTCGAGGCCGCCCGCGTGTTGGCCGAACGCGTGAGTAAGGAGCAGTCCACCGACGACGCCCGCCTCGCCCGCGCTTACGCGCTGATCCTAAGCCGCCCGCCCACCGACCGTGAACAAGCCCTCCTGCGCAACTTGCTCGCCCGCCAACGCACCGTCTACGCGAACGACGCAAAGTCCGCCGACGCCTTGCTGGCCATTGGCGAAAGTAAGCGCGACGCCGCACTCAAGAATACCGAGCAAGCGGCCTTGACCGCTGCGTGCCTCGCCCTCCTTAACCTCGACGCCGCACAGACCCGCGACTGACCCATGGACCACGATTATCTCTCCCCGACCGAATGGCGCACGCGACTCACGCGCCGCAGTTTCCTCAACGCTTCCGTCCAAGGCATTGGCGCAGTCGCCCTCTCCTCGCTCCTCTCGCGCGACCTCCTCGCGGCCGCCAGCCCAGCCGCCAAGGGCGGCCTCCCGGCCCTCCCGCACTTCGCCCCCAAGGCCAAGCGCATGATCTGCCTCTGGCAAGGCGGCGGCCCCTCGCACATCGACCTTTACGACCACAAACCCAAGATGGTCGATTTCGCGGGTAAGGATATCCCGGCCAGCATCCGCGGCGACACGCGCCTCTCCACGATGTCGAGTGGCTACTCCAAGTGGCCGTGTGTGCCGGCGATTAAACCCTTCAAGAAATACGGCTCCAGTGAGATCGAGATGAGTACGATGTTGCCGCACATCGGCTCCATCGCCGACGAACTCTGCGTCGTCCGCTCGATGAACACCGAGGCCGTGAACCACGCCCCCGGCGTCACGTTCTTCATGACGGGCTCGCAAATTCCGGGCCGCCCGGCGATGGGTGCGTGGCTTGCCTATGGCCTCGGCACGATGAACGAGGACCTCCCGGCCTTCGTCGTGATGACCTCGTCGGACAAGACCAAGACCTGCGGCCAGCTCTTCTTTGAACATTACTGGAGCAATGGTTTCCTCCCGGGCAAGCACCAGGGCGTCCGTTTCCGTGGCACCGGCGACCCCGTGCCCTATGTCGGCAACCCCGCGGGCGTCAGCCGCGACGCGCGCCGGGCGATGCTCGATGACGTGCAAGCCTTCAACCGCGAGCACCTCAGTAGCGTCGGCGACCCCGAGATCGATACCCGTATCTCGCAATACGAAATGGCGTTTCGCATGCAGGCCTCCGTGCCTGACCTGCTGGATTTCCGTAACGAACCCAAGGCCGTCCTCGAGATGTATGGACCCGACGTCCTTACCCCAGGCACATTCGCGAACAATTGCCTCATCGCCCGCCGCCTCGCCGAGCGGGGGGTGCGCTTCACGCAGCTCATGCATGCGGGCTGGGATCAGCACAATAACCTCACCACTGGTCAGCTAGCAGCGCAGTGCCAAGACACCGACCAACCCAGCGCAGCGCTCGTCAAGGACCTCAAGCAACGCGGCATGCTCGACGACACGCTCGTCGTCTGGGGCGGGGAATTCGGTCGCACGCCATTTGGCCAGAACCAACAAGGCCAAGGCTTCAAGGGTCGCGACCACTTCGGCAAAGCCTACAGCTGGTGGCTCGCTGGCGGGGGCATCAAGAAAGGCCACGTCTACGGCGAGACCGACGAGTTTGGCTGGAATATCACCAAGGACTCGATGCACGTCCACGACATGCAGGCCACGCTCATGCACCTCTTCGGGATTAACCACGAAACCCTCACCTACCGCTACCAAGGCCGTCAATTCCGGCTCACGGACGTGCATGGCAAGGTGGCTAAGGGCATCTTAGCCTAAGGCGAGGTTGGAGAACCCCTAAACCTAAGGAAAAACCACCTGAACCGCACTTTTCGGCTTTTTCCCCTTGCCCCCCGCCCTCCCTGCCCTTTTCTCCACCTTTCCTCCTCTTCACGGTCATGACCCAGCACAACAGTTTCAAGTCCAGCGCCTCCTCTTCCGGCGCCAAGCGTAACGTCCTCAAGCGCTTCGAGCGCGTGGAGCTGCTGAAAAAGCGTGGTGCCCTCAAGGGTATCAAGCGCGTGACCAAGCTTCCGAAGACCAAGCCAGACGCCTAAGTCCGGGTCTCGCCCTTTTGCGAAAGCCCGCCCGGACCTTCCGGGCGGGCTTTTTGCTTTAGTAGCGACCCAAACCACGCTCGCCTCATTCCCGCCGCCCCTTAACCTCTCACCTTTCCGCCCCTTTTCCGCGTATGCAACCCACCGGCCAGAAATACCGCCCTTTCAAGGTCGTCGCCCTCCCGGACCGTCGCTGGCCCAACGCGACGATTTCGTCTGCCCCCCGCTGGTGTTCGGTTGACCTTCGCGATGGCAATCAGGCCTTGGCCATCCCCATGAACGTCGCGGAGAAGCACGAGCTCTTCCAAGAGCTCTGCCGCATCGGCTTCAAGGAAATCGAAATTGGTTTCCCGTCCGCCTCCGACACCGAGTTCGCCTTCACCCGCGAGCTCATCGAAAAGGATCTCATCCCGGCCGACGTTTCTGTGCAGGTATTGGTGCAGGCCCGCGAGCACCTCATCCGTCGCACCGTCGAATCCCTCAAGGGTGCCCGCCGGGCGATTGTCCACCTCTACACGCCTACTAATCCGGCCCAGCGCGAAATCGTCTTCGGGTTATCCAAGGAGAAGGTCCTCGAGATGGCCGTCGCTGGCACCAAGCTTATCCGTGAGCTCACCGATGCCCTGCCCGAGACGAAGTGGCAGTTGGAGTTCAGTCCGGAGACCTTCGTCCTGACAGAGGCTGACTACGCCCTCGAAGTCTGTGAAGCCGTCTCGGCCGCCTGGGGCGCCACCGCGCAGCGTCGTATCATTCTCAACCTCCCACTGACCGTCGAAGCCGGCACGCCGAATACGCATGCTGACCAGATCGAATGGTTCTGTCGCCACCTGGAGAACCGCGAAAGCGCGATCGTTTCCTTACACACGCATAATGACCGCGGCACGGGCGTCGCGGCTACGGAGCTAGGCCTCATGGCGGGCGCCGACCGCGTGGAAGGCACCCTCTTCGGCAACGGCGAACGCACAGGCAATGTAGACATCGTCACCGTCGCGTTGAACATGTTCTCGCACGGCGTCGACCCTCAGCTCGACTTCCGCAACCTCGGCCGCATCCGCGAAGTCTACGAGCGGGTCACGCGTATGAGTGTGCATGATCGCCACCCTTACGGCGGCGACCTCGTCTTTACGGCCTTCTCCGGCTCCCACCAGGACGCCATCAAGAAAGGCATGGACCGCCGCGGCAAAATCGGCGCCGACGCCCCGTGGGACGTTCCTTACCTCACCATCGACCCGATGGATATCGGCCGTTCTTACGAGGCCATCATCCGTATCAACTCGCAGAGCGGCAAAGGCGGCGTCGCCTACATCCTCGATCGCGAGTTCGGCTTCGACCTGCCGAAGCTCATGCACCCCGAAGTCGGCAACCTCATCGGCAAGCATGCGGATAAACTCGGCAAGGAACTCTCACCGGCTGAAATCCACGAATGCTTCCGCGCGAACTTCGTGAACGTCTCCACGCCCATTGAACTCCTTTCATTCAGCTCCGCCCCCGTCAACAAGCAGACCGTGTGTTGCAAGGCCGAGATTCGTCGCGATGGTAAAGTCCTCACGCTCACCGGTGAAGGTAACGGCCCGATCAGCGCCCTCGTGCACGCCCTCGAATCGATGGGCTGGGCGAACTTCTCCCTCAAGGACTATCGCTCGCATGCCTTGACCGCCGGCTCGGAGTCTTCCGCTGCGGCCTATGTCTCCCTGCAGTCCAAGGACGGCCGCAACGTCTGGGGTTGCGGCGTCGACGCCAACATCGAACTCGCTGGCCTCAAGGCCCTCGTCAGCGCAGCGAATCGCCTCGGGTAATGGAAACCTCCGAGATTCAGCCACAAGCTCTGCTGGCCGCTCATCAGCAAGGGGCGCTCCTACTCGATGTCCGTTCGCCGGCTGAATTCCGTTCCGGACGTGTCCAAGGCGCGGTAAATCTGCCCCTCGAGAACGTAACGGCTGAGTCCGTACGCTCTCTCCTCGTCGGCAACGACCAGAAGACCGTGGTACTCCTCTGCGCTTCCGGCGGCCGCGCGCGGACCGCGGCACAACGCCTAGCTTCCAGCGGCCTCAAGACGCTCGTCGTCCAAGGCGGCACGAATTCCTGCGCTCAGGCGGGCCTTCCGATGGATAAAGACGCCGGCGGCGTCATCTCGGTGGAACGGCAGGTTCGCATCGCCGCGGGATCACTCGTCGCGACGGGCGTGATTCTCGGCACCTGGGTCCACCCTGGTTTTTATGGCCTCAGCGGCTTCATCGGCGCCGGCCTGGTCTTTGCGGGCGTCACCGACTGGTGTGGCATGGGCCTCCTGCTCGCCCGCGCACCGTGGAATAAGTGATGAAGATAGCGGATAGGGGATAGGGGGTAGGGGTTGGGGGATGGGGGATGGTTGGCTAGGGGAAGTAAGACTCCACCAACATCCGTCCTCTGTACTCTGCACTCTGTACTCTGTACTCTGTACTCTGTACTCTACCCCGTCCTACTTCGCCTTCCCCAATTCTTCGCCGCGGGCTTTAGCCGCGATGAGGGCAGAAGCGACGACCTGACGGAAGTTAGCGGCGGCCATGGCGTCGAGTCCGGCCTTGGTGGTCCCGCCTGGCGAGGTGACTTGATTACGCAGATTCTCCGGCGTCTCACCCGTGGCCGCCAGCAAGACCAGCGACCCGCTGAAAGTTTGACGGACGAGCAACTTCGCCTGCTCGGGCGTGAAGCCGAGGGCGACGGCGGCCTCTTCGTAGGCGGCGACGTATTCGAAGAAGAAACCGGGGCCGCTACCCGAGACCGCCGTGACGGCGTCGAACATCGTTTCCGGAAGTTCTATGACTGGGCCGAGACCCGAGAGGATTGCGTCGACAATCTGGGCATCGGCGACCGCGAGCGGGGCCGCCGAGCAACGCGCGCTGATACCCTGACCGACTGCGCCTGGGGTGTTGGGCATAGCGCGGGCGACGTTACGGGCGGACGAGAAGAAAGCTCCGATGGTCGCGAGGCGCGTGCCGGCGAGGATGGAGAGCACGAGCTTACCCTGCGCCAGCGAGGCGTAGGATTTATCGAGGTCGGCGAACTGCTGCGGCTTGCAGGCGAGCACGACCGCGTCGGCACCGACAAGAAGTTCAGTCGGGGTTGTGGCCACGCGGACGCCGGTGGCCTTGGACAGATCGGCAGCGGTGGAGTCGTTACCGCCGATGACGGTGAGGTCAGCCGGGGCGCAGGCGCCCGAACGGAGAAGTCCCTGCACCATGGCCCCTGCCATGCGTCCGGATCCGATGAAAGCGAGTTTAGGCATGATCAGAGCGTGCGGATGGCGGCATCGAGGACTTCGCAGGCCTTATCGATATCCGCTCCTTCGTGAGCGGTCGAGATGAAGGCGGTCTCGTAAGGCGATGGTGCCAAGTAGACACCGTGGTCGAGCGCGTAGCGGAAAACTTTGCGATACTGGTCACCGTTCGACGCGATAGCTTGGTCGTAGTTGCGTACCTTCTCGGCATTAAAGAACAGCGAGAACATCGAGCCCACCTGCGGAACCTGTAAAGGAATGCCCTTAGCCTTGGCCGCGCCGAGTAGCGTATCTCGGACGCGCTGACCGAGGACGTCGAGACGCGCGAATGGATTCAAAGACTTCAGTTTGCGGACCGAGGCGAGGCCAGCGGCCATAGCGAGCGGGTTGCCTGAGAGCGTACCGGCCTGATAGACCGGGCCCAACGGCGCGAGCTTGTCCATGATCTCAGCCTTACCGCCGAAGGCACCGACTGGTAAGCCGCCACCGATGATTTTACCCATGCAGACGAGGTCAGGCACGACGTCATGCAGGCCTTGCGTGCCCGCGAGGGATAAGCGAAAGCCCGTCATGACTTCATCGAAGATGAGGACCGTGCCATGCTGAGTGCAGAGTTCACGAAGACCGGCCAAGAAACCCGCATCGGGCAGGATGAGACCGACGTTGGCTGGGAACGGCTCCACGATGAGTCCAGCGACCTGACCCGCGTTGGCCTCGAAGAGCGCGGCGAGTGCTGGGAGATTATTATAGTCGGCGACGAGCGTATCAGCGGCGGTGCCAGGCGTAACGCCAGCGGAATCCGGATTGCCCTGCGTGAGCGCACCCGAGCCAGCCTTGACGAGGAGCGAATCCACGTGGCCGTGGTAGCAGCCGGAGAACTTAATAATCTTATGACGCCCAGTGAAGCCGCGGGCGAGGCGGATGGCGGACATCGTGGCCTCGGTACCGCTATTGGTCATGCGGACCTTCTTCACCGCCGGGACGCAGGACAGGATCAACTCGGCCATCTCGACCTCGAGCGGATTAGGCGTACCGAAGCTGGTACCGCGGTCAAGGGCCTCACGGATGGCGTTACGGATCTCTGGGTCATTATGGCCGTGGATGGCCGGCCCCCAGGTCAGGACGAAGTCGATGAGCTCCTGGCCATCGGCGGTGGTCAGGCGAGCGCCATTGGCCGACTTCGTAAAGAACGGCGTCCCACCGACCGAACGGAAGGCACGGACCGGGGAATTGACGCCACCCGGGATCATCGCGAGGGCACGCTGGAAGAGTTGCTCCGAAGAATTCACACCCACACACCTAGGCAGTCCGCCCCTTTGTTCAAGTATCGTTCACGGGCCACCCTGGCCCGACCCTTACATATAGATAATGGGAGGCGGCGGGGCCGGTGGCGGCGCGGCGTTGCTGCGTTGAGTCTGCGGAGCCGTTGTGTTCGGCTGGGTAGCGGGCTGCGTGTTTAAGCGGGAGAGTTCGGCCAGCACCATCCCTACGGTCTGCTGGCGGATGGCGTTGACCTCATCGACGATGGCTTGCTTCTCGGCATCGCCAGCCTGTCCCCAGGTGCCTTCCAAGAAACGGCGACGATTCACTAGGGCTTGGTAATCTGGACTTCTACCCACGTTGTCATAGGCCTGGTTCGCCTTCGGCTCGGACTTCATCAAAGAGTCCCGAATCACGCGGCCCTCTTCACGCAGCTCATTGAAACGGGTCTCAAGGACGGTACGAACCTCGGGTTGCTTGGCAACGACCGGGGCCACTACGGGCGCGGGGCGCGGACGGACAACCGGTGGAGCGGGCACCGGACGCGGCGCCGTCGGCACGCGGGTGGAAGGTTGCGCGACGGGCAAGGGGGCAAAGATCTTTGAGGCCAGATAGGCAGCGCCACACACAATCAGCAGGCCAAAGATGAGGGTGGAACGGTTCATGAGGTACGCCTTTTTAACAATGAAAAGACCGGGAAGTTCCAGCCAAGAGCCGACAATCCTACAAACTCGCCCCCCCCCGCTTGACCGCTCTCAGCCTTTGGTCACCTTTTTGATATGGTTAGTTTCGTAAATAGCCCAACAAGGCGGCGCAGCCACCCGGTGGTCGTCGGCTGGGTCAGCCTGCTAGTCTTACTGGTCACCGCTAGCTCTAGCCTAGCCTGCGAGCTCTGTCGGGCCGCCTATTTCGGAGCCCTCGAAGCCGCCCCTAAAGCATCCCAGACCCACCCGAACGCCCGCGTCGTTGCCTACAAGTTGGAAATCGGAGCAAGCGAACTTTCCCCGGCTGGGAAGCCCGTGCAAGTCCTCACCGTCAACGGCACGAGCCCGGGTCCGGTCTTACGCTTCCGCGAAGGCGACGTGGCACGCATCACGGTGCGCAACACGCTCCAGCATGAAGACGCCTCCATCCATTGGCATGGTCTACTCGTCCCCAACCTCGAAGACGGCGTGCCCCTGCTGACGACCCCAGCCATCGGGCCGGGCCAGTCGCGCGTCTTCGAATTCCTCATTAAGCAACACGGGACCTACTGGTATCATAGCCATACCGCGTACCAAAAACAGCGTGGCATCCACGGCGCCATCGTCATCGAACCGAGCCTAGCTTCGAAAGGTAAAATCGACCACGACCAGGCCATCGTACTGAGCGATTGGACCAACGAAGCGCCACGCGAAGTCCAACGCACACTCCAACGTGGCAGTGATTGGTACGCCCTCCGCAAGGGCGCGGCGCAATCACTCTACGGCGCATGGCAAGCTGGCCACTTGGGCGAATACCTTGATCGCGAAAAAGCCTTGGTTCCCCCGATGGACTTCGGCGATGTGGCCTACGATGCGTTCCTGATGAACGGACAACGCCGGCTGCAACTGCCAGGCCAACCTGGCGAAACGATTCGCGTCCGCCTTATCAACGCGGGAGCAGCAACCTACTTTTACCTCGATGCCGCGACAGGGCCGCTCCGCATCATCGCGGCGGACGGGCTTGATGTAAAACCACTGGAGACCACGCGACTCCTGATCGGCCCCGCAGAATGCTACGACTTACTCGTTACCATACCCCGCTCTGGAAAGTGGGAACTCCGCGCCACAGCGCAAGACGGCAGCGGGACGGTGAGTGCCTGGCTGGGCGCAGGTGAAACCCATAGCGCCGTCGGTCCCCCTAAGCCCAATCCTTATGGTATGTCGGACTACCTGATGTCTATCCTCGACCAGCTGGACCCCGAACCGGGTGCGCAAGTCTTTGATCGACCCCTCGCGCCGTATGCTTCCCTGCGGGCCGCCCAACCGCATGCAGTCCCTACCAGCGCCCGTGAAGTCACCCTGAAATTAGCGGGCGACATGATGCGGTATGTCTGGTCTTTCGATGGGCTCTCCGCGGAGGAAGCCGGACCACTCAAGGTGCGGCGCGATGAAACGATACGGGTGAAATTGGTGAACAACACCATGATGCATCACCCCATCCATTTCCACGGACACTTCTTCCGCCTCGTGACCCCAGGTGAAGACGACCCCGCCACCGCTCCGCTCAAGCACACCGTTGACGTCCCGCCGATGAGCACCCGCCTGATCGAGTTCACGGCCAACGAGGGTGACGGTGATTGGTTGCTCCACTGCCACCTACTTTACCACCACTCCAGCGGGATGATGCGCGTCATCCGGGTGACCGGTCCAGCCGGCGAAGAACCCCCGCACGCCCCCATGCTCCATGTGATGGAAAACCGCTTTGCTTGGGGTGAGGCAACCCTGACCAGCGCGTTCCACCAAGCCTCGGCCACTTTACGGCAAGGCAACCACGACTTCACCCTAGATTGGATGCAAGGTGCCCATTCGGGTGATGGCCACGAAGGCCTCTTGGCTTACCGGTATTACGCGGGCCCACGCTGGACCTGGTTTGCAGGTTACCGCGCAGACTCCATGATGGGCGGGGTCAATGGACTCGTCGCTGGTGCCACGTACCGCCTGCCCTACTTCATCGACGTGACCTTCTCGCAACAATCCGGAGGAGAAAGCCGCCTCGCAGTGGCGAAATCCTTACAACTCTTTGATGGACTGGGCCTTAATCTCTCGCTCCAGCATGGACGCCATACGGGCACTGCGGGTGCCGCCATGTTGAATTACACGCTCACCAAAGAAACCTCGCTCACGCTCGGATACAGTTCAGAATTTGGATCGGGCGCTGGCCTCACCTTCCGTTTTTAAACCATGAAAAGTCTTCTTATCTTCGCCGCCTTCTGGACGGCTAACGTCATCGCTGCCGACGCGCCGAAGACTCCTGAGACCAAGCCCGCCGCTCCTGTGACGGCCACGCCCAAGGCTTACCCGCTGAAGACGTGCATCGTAACAGAGAACGACCTCGACTCCATGGGCGAGCAGGCGTCCTTCGTTTACCAGGGACAAACCATCAAGGTCTGCTGCAAGCCTTGCATCGCGAAATTCGAAAAGAACCCTCCGAAGTACCTGAAGAGGCTCGAGGCCAAGTAAGCTCCGTTTTCTACGGGCACAAAAAGGCCGGGCGTCTCGCGACCCCGGCCTTTGTCGTGTCTGGCTGAGAAGGCTTACTTTTTGTCGTCGACGACTTCGAAGTCGCCGTCGACCACCTTACCGTCGGACTTCTTCTTGGCGCCTTCGGGGGCACCACCGTCTGGCGCACCCTGATCAGGCTGCGGGGTGGCGGCGGCGTTCATCGCCTGGGCAGCTTCACCGAGAGGAGCGAGGATGGCCTCGTAGGCCTTGGTGAACTCTTCGGCGGTGGCGTCAGGCTTCTTGAGTAGCTCCTGGGCGGCCTTGACGGCCTCCTCGGTGCGGGTCTTCGCCTCGGCCGGGAACTTGTCGCCGTTATCCTTAAGCTGCTTTTCGCCCTGGAAGACCATGGCGTCGAGCTGATTGCGGGCCTCGGCGAGTTCGCGGGCCTTCTTGTCATCGTCAGCGTAGAGTTCGGCTTCCTTGCGGAGCTTTTCGACTTCTTCCTTGGAGAGACCTGAAGAACCCGAGATCGAGATCTTCTGCGCCTTACCAGTACCCTTATCCGTCGCGCTCACGTGTAGGATACCGTTGGCGTCGATGTCGAAGGTGACTTCAATCTGCGGCTGGCCGCGAGGAGCGGGCATGATGCCATCGAGCTTGAACGTGCCGAGCTGCTTGTTGTCGCGAGCCATCGGACGTTCACCCTGGAGGATGGCGATTTCGACGGACGGCTGGTTGTCGGCGGCGGTAGAGTAGACCTGCGACTTCTTGGTCGGGATGGTCGTGTTACGGTCAATCATCGCCGTGGCCACGCCACCCATCGTTTCGATAGAGAGCGTCAGCGGGGTGACGTCGAGCAGGAGCACGTCCTTGACGTCGCCCTTGAGCACACCGGCCTGGATGGCAGCGCCGATGGCGACGACTTCGTCTGGGTTCACACCCTTGTGGGGTTCCTTGCCTGCGAGGGCGCGGGCGATCTCGATGATCTTGGGCATGCGGGTCATGCCGCCGACGAGTACGAGCTCATCGACTTGGGTCATGGAGAGACCGGCGTCCTTAAGGCAGGACTCGAACGGCTTGCGCGTGCGGTCGGAGAGGTCGTCGCAGACCTTCTCCATCTGGGCGCGGGAGAGCGTGACATTGAGGTGCTTGGGGCCGGAAGCATCGGCCGTGATGAACGGCAGGTTGAGGTCGACCGAGTTGGAGGACGACAAGGCAATCTTGGCCTTTTCGGCTTCTTCCTTGAGGCGCTGGCGGGCCATCGGGTCCTTGGAGAGATCGATACCCTGCTCGGCCTTAAAGGTGTCGATGAGCCACTGGATGATGCGCTCGTCCCAGTTGTCGCCGCCGAGTTCGGTGTCGCCGTTGGTCGCCTTCACTTCGAAGACGCCGCCGCCGATTTCGAGAATCGAGACGTCGAAAGTACCACCACCCAAGTCATAGACGGCAATCTTTTCATCACCCTTCTTGTCGAGGCCGTAGGCCAACGAGGCCGCAGTCGGTTCATTGACAATGCGGAGCACCTCGAGACCCGCGATTGTGCCGGCGTCCTTGGTAGCTTGGCGCTGCGAGTCGTTGAAGTAGGCCGGAACGGTGATGACCGCCTGGGTCACTTTCTCGCCGAGGTAGGCTTCGGCGTCGGCCTTCAGCTTGGCGAGGACCTTAGAGGCGATCTCTTGCGGCGTGAACACGCGCGGCTTGCCGTCAACTTCGCACTCGATGGCGGCGTCGCCGTTCTTCCCTTCGACCACCTTGTATGGCAGCTTGGAAGCGATGCCCTTCACTTCACCGTACTTGCGGCCGATGAGGCGCTTGGCGGAGAAGACGGTGTTCTTCGGGTTGGTCACGGCTTGGCGCTTAGCGGCCTGGCCGACGAGGACGTCGCCGTTCTTAGTGAACGCGACGACCGAGGGCGTGGTGCGCGCGCCTTCGGAGTTAGGGATGACGACGGACTCGCCTGCTTCCAGGACGGCCATACAGGAGTTGGTTGTACCGAGGTCGATGCCGATGATTTTGCTCATATGGTTGGTATTAGGAGTGTGGGTTTAATAGGCAGGGCTTATGCCAAGGCTGAAAACACTGGTTTTAGCGTATTTAATGAGATTTAGCCGTTTAAATGCCCCCTTTAAGCGGGGCGGGATGACAAAGTGTCACACCCTGGCGTGTCAGGTCGGCCCCTTAATTCCTTCGCCGTTGCCCTAGCATAGCCAAAGGGCTATTCCCCTCTTCTCATGTCGGACTCCCTGAACCAGCCCATCCGCCTTCGTCGCCTCCGTGCGTCGGCCGGCATCCGCGCGATGCTCTCGGAGACCGTGGTCGAACCCCGTCACCTGATCCAGCCGCTCTTCGTCACCGAAGGCGAGCAGGCCGAGCCCATCGCATCGCTTACGGGCATCAGCCGCATCCCGCTCTCGCAGCTCGCGGCCAAGTGCGCCGAACTCCAACTCCTCGGCGTGCATGGTGTAGCCCTCTTCCCGAAAATCGATCCGAAGCGCAAGACAGCGGAGGGCGCGGAAGCACTCAACCCGAACAACCTCGCTCTCTGTGCGATTCGTGAAGTGAAGACGAAGTGCCCAGGTATCGTCATCTTCGCCGACATCGCACTCGACCCTTACACCACGCACGGACACGACGGCATCCTCAACGAGGCCGGCGCGGACGTCGACAATGACCGCACCGTCGCCGCGCTCGTCAAGATGGCCCTCTTCACCGCGCAAGCGGGCGCCGACTTCGTCGCACCCTCGGATATGATGGATGGCCGCGTAGGCGCAATCCGTACGGCCCTCGATGCTTCCGGCCACACCGGCACGGGTATCCTCGCCTACTCCGCCAAATACGCTTCGGCCTTCTACGGCCCCTTCCGTGATGCCGTCGGCAGTGCCCGCCAGCCCGGTGAAGCCGCCATCTCCAAGACGTCCTACCAGATGAACCCGGCCAATCGCCGCGAGGCCCTGCGCGAAGCTGCGCTCGACGCCGCGGAAGGTGCCGACCTCCTGATGGTGAAGCCTGCAGGTGCGTATCTCGACATTATCCGCGACCTCCGTGAGTCCACTGACCTTCCGCTCGCGGCCTATCAGGTCTCGGGTGAATACGCGCAGTTGCAGGCCGCCGCCGAAAAGGGCTGGCTCGACCTCCGTTCCGCACGCGATGAATCGCTCCTCGCCATCCGCCGTGCCGGGGCCGACGTCATCCTGACCTATTTCGCCGAAGCCTACGCCCGCGATTACGCCAGCCGCGCCTGATGACCGAGCCACGCCAGCATCCGCGGGATCCGCTCCACGGCGTGACCCTTGAGACGATTGTCAAATACCTCGAAGCCAAGCATGGCTGGCACGAGATGGGGAATCGTATCCCAATCCGTTGCTTCCTCTTTGACCCCTCGGTGAAGTCGAGCCTCACCTTCCTACGGAAGACCCCGTGGGCGCGCGAGAAACTCGAAGCTTGGTATGCCACGGACGTCGGCGGCGGGTTCGGCAGTGGCCCCGTCCGCGGCACGCAGCCCGGCATCGACGTCCGCCCTCGCTTCGGCAGCGGCCCGCAGCGCTGAGCCGCCTGCAAAAAGCCTATATTTTAGGTGTCAGCCCGCAGCTGAATGGGCATAAGTGAGGCCACCCCATGAGCCCCCGTGCCCTCCTCGCCGCTTTACTACTTCCTTGGCTAGCGTGCGCTGCGCCCAAGCCCGACATCGTCTTTCTCCTAATCGATGACCTCGGTTACGCCGACTGCGGCTTCAACAGCGGCAAACAAATCCTCACCCCGAACATCGATCGCTTGGCTAAAGCCGGCGCCGTCCTCGAGCATTTCTATGTTCAACCGGTCTGCTCACCCACCCGATCCACGTTGCTCACTGGCCGCTACCCCACGCGCACGGGAGTGTATTCCATCGTCAGTCCACACGCACCCTGGGGACTCCCGCTGGCGGAACGCACTCTGGCGGATGCCCTCAAACAAGCGGGCTACTCCACCGAAATCGTCGGCAAATGGCACCTCGGTGAATTCAAACCGGAATACCAACCGCTAGCCCGCGGGTTTGAACATCATTACGGACATTACTTCGGGATGCTCGATTACTTCACGCACGAACGGGGCGGTGAACTTGATTGGTATCGCGACGGTAAGCCGCTGAAAGAGACAGGCTACACGACGCACCTGCTGCGCGACGAAGCCTGCCGAGTGATCGACCGCCAACCCAAGGACAAACCGCTCTTCCTCTACGTCCCTTTTAATGGCGTCCACGGTCCCTTCCAGGTCCCCGAGCCGTACCTTAAACCTTATCCTGACCTAAAGAATAACCGGCAAAAGCTCGCAGGTATGCTAGCGGCCGTCGATGAAGCGGTCGGCAAAATGGAAGATGCCTTGCGCAAGGCCGGCCGGCTCGAAAACACGCTCATCGTCTTCTCCGGCGACAACGGTGGACCGCCCCCTGGTGATAACACGCCCTTGCGCGACTACAAGGGGTCGATTTTTGAGGGCGGTGTGCGCGCCGCAGCCTTTGCTTGTTGGCCAGGCCAAATACCCGCTGGCCAACGTGTGCGCGAGCCGATGCACATGGTCGATTGGTACCCGACCCTCATCAAGCTGGGTGGCGGCTCACTCGAGCAGAAGCTCCCCATCGATGGCCTCGACGTCTGGCCGACGCTGACCAAAGGGGCACCCACTCCGCACGACGCCATCCTCTGCGTCTCGACCCAAGGCCCGGCCACCGCCGCCGTTCGTATGGGGGACTGGAAACTCATTGTGAGCGGCAACGGTGATACCAACGGCGGTGCAGACGACGACGCAGCCAAAGCGAAGAATAAAGGCAAGAAAGCTGCCGGCAAATATGAGTCGGTCGCCCTCTACCACCTGACCGAAGATCCTGGCGAGACGAAGAACCTCGCCGCCACCCAACCGGATCGAGTCAAAGCCATGCGGGTCCGCCTCACCCAGTTACTCAAAGACGCCGTGCCCTCCGGCGCCGATATTTCCAAAAAGTGAATTCCATGAAATCTTCCCTCACCCTCATCTTGGCCTGCCTCTACACCTCCCTCGGAGCGGCCGAGACCAAGCCCAATGTGATTTTCATCCTTGCTGACGACATCGGCTACGGGGACTTCGGTTGCTACGGAGCCACGAAAATCCGGACACCGCACGCTGACAAGCTGGCCTCGCAAGGCCGACGCTTCACCGACGCCCATGCGCCCTCGGCGGTCTGTACGCCGACCCGCTACGCCTTCATGACCGGCGAATACGCCTGGCGTAAACAAGGCACGGGTATCCTGCCCGGCACCGCCGGGCTTATCATCGAACCGGGACGTACCACGGTCCCCTCCCTGCTCAAGCGCGCCGGCTACGTGACGGCGGTCATCGGCAAATGGCACCTTGGTCTAGGCAAGACCCCGACCGACTATAATACGGAAATCAAACCTGGTCCGCTGGAAATAGGCTTCGACTACGCTTGGATCATCCCCGCGACGGGCGACCGTACCCCCTGCGTCTGGGTGGAGAATCATCGGGTCGTGAACCTCGACCCCGGCGATCCGATCAAGCTCGATTACAGCGTCCAGCGAGGCGAACCCCGCTCCTTCGTCGGCGGCATCCCCCGCATCGGCGAGCAGCTCGGAGGCAAAGCCGCTCTTTGGAAAGATGATATGATTGCCGACGTGCTAGCCGAAAAGAGCATCAAGTTTATTGAGGATAATAAAACCAAACCGTTCTTCCTGTATCTCGCCACGCATGACATCCATGTGCCGAGAGTCCCGAATTCGCGCTTCCGCGGCACGAGCGAGGCCGGCATCCGCGGAGACTCTGTTCACTCGTTCGACTGGACGCTTGGCCGCGTCCTGGACACCCTCGATCGCCTCAAGCTTACGGACAATACCTTGGTGATTGTCACGAGCGATAACGGCGGCGTCCTCGACACCAACGGCGCCACCGACAACGTCAACAGCGGCGACCAAAAGACCAACAACGGACACGCCCACAATGGCGTCCTTCGCGGCAACAAGGGCTCCGCCTATGAAGGCGGAACCCGGGTGCCCTTCATCGCCCGCTGGCCTGGACATATCCAACCTGGAACCTCCGGTGCCCTGATCTCGCACGTCGACATGCTCTCGACATTCGCGAGCCTCACCCAACAGAAACTCGCCGAGGCCGATGCACCCGACAGCCAGAACATCCTGCCCGCTTTAATTGAAGGTAAAGCCGGCCGGGCGACCTTGGTTGAACATGGCAATGTCCTCGCCCTACGCTCGGGCGACTGGAAGTACCTCGTCAGCGGCGCCGGTGCCGGCAAGAAAAACCAGGAAAAAGCTAAGTTCCCCAAAAAACCGGAACTCTATGACCTGAGCAAAGACCTGGGCGAGACGACCAACGTCGCTGACCAAAACCCCGAGATAGTCGCCAAGATGGCGAAACTCTTGGCGGAAATTCAAGCCAAGGGTGGCCGTCGCTAAACCATGCGGGCTTGCTTCCTAGGCCTCCTCCTTCTCGGACTAGTCGCGCCGCTCTGGTCCGCCCAGTCGCGGCCGAATATTCTCTTCGTGCTCATCGACGACATGGGCTGGGGCGACTTCTCCTGCTTCGGTAATACCGAGGCAAAGACCCCTAATATCGACCGACTCGCGGCCGAAGGACTGACCTTCTCACAGTTCTATGTGAATTCGCCGATCTGCTCGCCCTCACGCTGTGCCCTGCTCACCGGCCAATACCCACAACGCTGGAAAATTACGTCCTACCTCAACAACCGCGCGGACAACACGCGCCGCGGCTTGGCCCAATGGTTAGACCCCCAAGCACCCTCCCTCGGACGCACGCTGCAGTCTGCGGGCTACGCCACTGGGCATTTCGGTAAATGGCACCTCGGCGGACAACGCGACGTCGCTGACGCGCCAGCCATCGCAGCCTACGGCTTTGACGCCTCGATCACGAACTTCGAAGGGATGGGGCCCAAAATCTTGCCACTGACGCGCACCCCTGACGCCACAGAGTTTAAAAAGATTTGGGGCGACGCTGAGCGCCTCGGCGGGCCCGTCACCTGGATGGACCGGGCCAAGATTACCACTGGCTACGCCGACGCCGCCGTGCGCTTCATCGATGAGGCTGCCACCAAGCAAAAGCCATTTTACGTTAACCTCTGGACTGACGACGTGCACAGCCCCTACTTCCCACCGTTGGAAAAATGGACGCCCGGCAAACAACGTCTCTACCTTTCCGTGCTGGCGGAAATGGACCGACAGTTAGGCCGCGTGCTCGATCGGGTACGCAATGACCCCGCCCTGCGCGACAACACCATCGTGGTGGTGTGTTCGGACAATGGCCCAGAGCCTGGTGCAGGCAGCGCGGGACCCTTCCGCGGCAGCAAAACCCAACTCTACGAAGGGGGCATCCGCTCTCCGCTCGTCGTCTGGGCCCCCGGGCTGATGGCGAAAGCGCAGGTCGGCCAACGCAACGCTACATCCGTCTTCGCCGGCATCGACCTCGCCCCTTCACTGGCCGTACTCGCGGGCGCGAAACCGGATGCCGCAACAAAACTAGATGGGCAGGACCTCTCCGCCACATTACTCGGCAAGGCTACTACCTCACACACCGAGCCCCTCTGTTGGAGCCGACCGCCGGACCGCAAGACGTGGGCCCCCGCCCTCCCCAATCCAGCGCCCGACCTCGCTATCCGCGACGGCGATTGGAAACTCCTCTGTGAGTATGATGGTTCAAAACCGCTACTCTATGACCTCAAGCGCGACCCCGGCGAAAGCCGCGACCTCGCAGCCACGGAGCCGACTACGGTCGAGCGGCTAACCCGGGCCGTGCTGGCCTGGCATCGAGCCATGCCGCCAGACAACGGCGCGGCGCTCGGGGCCGCGTCGCCCACAGGTAAAAAGAAGTGAATTACTTCGCGGCCTTTTTCTTCTTCGCCGCGCCGGGTTCCGCCCCATCATTGTCCGCGTAATCGGCACCCCACAGGGGCTTAATATTACTCCGGTTCCATTCGTCCCAAAGCGCCTGTAGCTGTTTCACCTTCTCAGGCTGTTCGGCGGTGAGGTCTTTGTCCTCATGGATGTCCTTGGACAGGTTGTAGAGTTTAAGCGCACTAACGGGCTGGGCCTTGCCGGTGTTGGTATCGGCGTTCCCATCGTAGCGAACGAGCTTCCAATCGCCTTGGCGGATCGCCATCTGCGCACCGAAACGCCAATAGAGCGCGTCATGCGGCGCAGCCTTCTTCGTGCCAGAAAAATAGGGCAGCAGGTCGACTCCTTCCAATTTCGCCTCGGGCCCGACGGCCACGCCGGCGGCGGCTAAGGCCGTGGCATGGAGATCGAGCTGCACTACTGGAGAATCATAGACGGCAGGCTTCAACTGGTCGGGCCAAGCCACGAGGAACGGCACGCGAATACCGCCTTCAAGGGTGGTTCGCTTGGAACCACGCAAAGGGGCGTTACTGGAGCCATTAGTGGTCGTACCGTTCATCACCGGGCCACCGTTATCACTGATAAAGAAAATCAACGTGCGCCCTTCCTGGCCACTTTCCTTGAGCGCTTGGCGCACCCGGCCGATATTATCGTCGAGCGCGGACATCATCGCCGCATAGGTCCGGCGCTTCTTATCGTCGATGGAGGCGAACTTCGCCAGACGAGCGTCGGTCGCATCCATGGGCGTATGCACCGCATTGAACGCCAAGTAGAGGAACCAAGGCTTATCCTTATGCCCACGGACGAAAGCAGCCGCCTCGCGGCCAAAGGCGTCGGTGGCATAGTCCATCTCTTTCACTGGTTCTGCCCCTCGCAGGATACCGCCCGTATTGAAATAACTATGAGCGCCGCCGAGGAAACCAAAGAACGTGCCGAAACCGCGGCTGGGTGGTGTCTGCTCAGGCTTAGCACCGAGGTGCCACTTGCCGACCATTCCGGTGGCATAGCCAGCCTTGGCCAGACGCTCCGGCAGAAGCGTCTCCGTCAACGGCAGGCCATTATTGCCGTTGGGATTATATTCATGGCCAAAACGGGTCTGCTGACGTCCGGTGAGCAAGGCCGCGCGCGTCGGGGAACAATACGGGCCCGTGACGTAGCCTTGTGTACAGCGAACCCCAGCGGCGGCGATCGCATCGAGGTTGGGCGTTGGGATGTCCTTGCAGCCATGGAAGCCGACATCGGCGTAGCCCATGTCATCGGCGACGATGAGCAAGATATTCGGGCGGTCCGCCGCCCCAAGGGCGACGGCAAAGAAGAGGGCGAGGAAACGCATACAGGAGGGGTAGCTCCACCTAAAGGTAAGGGACCTTTCAGGACAAGCCTTCGCTCACGCCAGCAGGCCGTGCAGCACGTGCCCGTGGACATCCGTAAGTCGACGGTCGATGCCATTATTGCGCAGGCTCAACCGTGTATGGTCGATACCCAGCTGGTGCAGGATGGTGGCGTGCACATCGTAAACCTGCGTGGGGTTAGCCCGGTCGAGCGGCTTAAATCCCCACTGGTCGCTTTCGCCCAAGGTAGTGCCGCCCTTGATACCACCCCCCGCCAGCCAATTGGTGAAGACAAAGGGATTATGATCGCGCCCCTTCCCTCCCTGCGACGAGGGCATCCGGCCGAACTCCGTCGTCCAAAGGATGATAGTGTCGTCAAACAAGCCGCGTTGCTTGAGGTCCTGGATGAAAGCGGCGATACCACGCGACATCCCGAGTGCCAACGGCCCGTGATCACGCTTAACGTCCTCATGGGAATCCCAGTTACGCCGGGGGAAACCATTATCATTACCGCTCCACACCTGTACGAAGCGGACGCCACGTTCCAACAGGCGACGGGCCGCGAGGCAACGTTGGCCGAAGACAAAAGTCTCCTCCGCCTCGTTAATCTCCTTCGCCCACGCCTGTGGCCCGCGCTCCAGTCCGTAGAGCTTCTGCACGTGCGCCGGCTCGGTCAGGAGGTCCAAGGCCTCGGGCGCCGCGAGCTGCATCCGCGCGGCCAACTCGTAGCTGCGAATTCGCGCCTCGAGCCGCTGGTCGCCAGGACGGCTCGCGGCGTGGGCCTGATTCAATTCCGCGAGCAGGGCTTGCGTCGCTGGTTCGCTACCGGGACGCAATAGACCAGCACCTTTACCCGGGAAAAGATCGGCCACGGGATTTGCCGTGCCAGGCTGGATGATAGTCCCGCTGTGCTGCGAAGGCAGAAACGCCGCATCCCAATTCTTCACCCATTGGAGGCAAAACCGCGATGATCGGGCAGGACCACGAAAGTTGGCAGGTTATCGTTCTCCGAGCCCAGCGCATAACTCACCCAACACCCAGCTCCGGGAAAACCTGGTAATTGAAAGCCCGTGGACTGCAACAAGGTCGCAGCGCTGTGCACGCCGGACTTCCCTACCATATTATGGATAAAAGCCATGTCGTCGACGACCGCACCCAACGGGGCGGAGACTTCGCTGAGCATCTTGCCGGAACGTCCGTAGGGCCGGAAGTCCCAGAACGGTCGCATCCACGGTCCCAAACCATTCTGGAAGGCTTCGACCTTCTCACCGAAATCGCTGGGTTGCCCGTGGCGCTTAATCAGCTCGGGCTTGTAATCATAGAGGTCGAGATGACTCGCCGCACCCGCCATGAAAAACTGGACGACCCGCTTGGCCTTGGGCGGATGATGTAAGCAACCCGTGAGCTTACCGGGCGAGGCCAGTGCACGATCAGTCCCGAGGAGCGAAGCCAAGGCGAGGCCACCCAGACCGCCGCCCGCCTGCCAGAGAAAGTCACGCCGGCTCAGCGCGGGCGGTGCGGGGGAGCGATGATAAGGAGAAGTGTTGCTCATCGCTTAATCAACGAAGGCGAACTCGTTGAGGTTGAAAAGCGCCCGGCAGGTAGCCGGCAAGCCTTGCTCGCGGGCGAAAACCACTAACCGCTCGAGCGTCGCGGGGGACGGTGGACGACCGAGCACCAGTTCGTAGGCACGCGCTACTTGCGCCTTTACCTCGCCGCGTTCGCGGGCGACGCGCTCGGCTAGTATGGTTGACTGCGTCAGCATGAAGCCATTGTTGAGTAAGGCCAGAGCCTGCAGTGGCGAGAGGCTCTCGTTGCGCTTATCGACGCGCATCGAAGGGTCGGCGCAATCGAGCGAGGTCATCCAAGGGCTGCGTCTGCGATCGCACCACGAAACGGTAAATCGCCCGACGAAAAGTCTGTGGGTTGGCTGGGTCGGCTAGGTCGTAGCGGTAGTGCGGCGAGTGCTCGGGACGCTCCACCACAAAATCCCGCCAGCCCGGCCCGCCCATGGTGAGGTCTAGTCGACCGCTAGCTTGGAGGACGGCATCGCGGAGCACTTCCGCCTCGAGCTTTCGCCGCTGCTGACGCCAAAGTAAGGTGTTGTTCGCATCGAGACGGCTAGCGGCAGGATTGTCGTCCGACGACTGCCGGTAGGTCGCACTCAGCACAATCTGGCGGTGCAGGCGCTTCCACGACCCGCCATGCTCGCGAAAATCACCCGCCAGCCAGTCCAATAATTCTGGATGCGTCGGGAGAGCACCGTTGCGTCCAAAATCATTAGCTGTCTCGACGAGGCCTTGGCCGAAATGGTACTGCCAAATCCGGTTCACCGCGCTGCGCCAGAACAAGGGGTTGTCCTGATGGGTCAGCCACTGGGCCAAGGCGGCGCGGCGCTCCCCTTCGCCCGCCCCTGCAGGCAAGACAAAGCGTGCAGGCGCGAACCCCAAGGCTGCCAGAGCACCGGGGCCGACCTCACGCTGGGGATGAGTCACTTGTCCGCGGGCAAGCAAGAAAATCGGGCGTGGTCGGCCCCCTTGGGCTCCCGTGCCGGCGAACGCGCCTGAACCAGTGTGGATACCAGCGGCATAGACCAAGGAAGGCTTGGGTAAACGGGCTAACGACGCGGCAATCTCCGCCGCTTCGGCGCGCTGCGCACGAAGGGCCGCCGCCGCCGCGGGCGTCGCTGCAGCCAGGAGTAAACGATCACGCTCGGTGCGTAACTGCGTCAGCTCATCTAACGACGGACGAACGGGGGCGAGCCCATCGGTCAAGTTCACCTTCCGCCAGCGTGGCGTGGCCTCGATTGAATCCAACGCTTGGACCGGTCGGCCTTGGGCGACGTTGCGGCCATCTGCGGTCCGTACTTCTAATTCTGCCAACGCAAAGATGAAGTCGCCTTTCCGTGGGGCCAGTTGGACCGCCGTGACGCGCACATATCGGCCAGTGACGGCATCCTCGGGCTCAATTGGCACCACGTACGGCGTCAGGCCAGGGTTGGGCAGATCCGCCATGAAGCGTTGGTCGTGGCCGCGCCAAAGCAGTTGGACGCCTTGACGGAATTCTGGGTCATCGCTGACTTCGACCTTAAAACGGACTGGAAACCCGAAGCCTGCCCCAATGCCATTAAAGTCGTCGTAGCAGGGCGCGAGGACGACGCGGGTCAGATCGATACGCTGCCCCAAGTCTACCTGCACCCATTTCACCGCTTGGGCCTGTTTTGAAACTTGGGCGTGATAGCCGAAGTCAGGAGTCGGGTTGCCCGCCTTAGCGGCGGCGGTCTTCGAGATCCCTTCGATGCGACGGGTCAACGCGGCATAAGCCTCGCCGGCTTGAGCGCTCAAAGTTGCCTCAGTCTGCCGAACCTGTGCGCTCAAGTCCTTTTGCCGACGCCCTAGCTGCGTTGCCGTGGCGTTGGTGGTATCATCGAGGTAATAGGGCCGATCTGTCCGATCCAAAGCAGCGAACACCGCCTGGAGGCTATAATAATCTTCCTGCGTGATGGGATCGAACTTGTGGTTATGGCATTGCGCACAGTGCGCAGTGAGGCTCGTGAAGGTCCCTAAGGTATTCGCCAACATATCATCACGGTCGAGATGCCGCGTTAACTTACCATCCACCTTCGTCTCCGGCACTTCGGCATGACCGATGAAATCCCAAGGCCCGGCCGCCAGGAAGCCCAGCGCCTCGATGCCATCGCGCGTCCCCGGAAATAAAGTGTCCCCCGCCACCTGCTCCTGAACGAAGCGGGCGTAAGGCTTATCGGCGTTAAGGGCCCGAATGACATAGTCCCGATAGGCCCAAGCATGTTCACGGGGCTTATCCTTATCGTAGCCGTGCGTGTCGCCGTAATGGACGACATCCAACCAATGGCGGGCCCAGCGCTCGCCATAACGCGGCGAAGCGAGTAACCGATCCACCAAGCGTTCGTAGGCCAGCGGCGAAGCGTCGGCGAGGAACGCCGCGGTTTCCTCGGGCGTCGGCGGCAGGCCGGTCAGGTCGAGGGTGACGCGGCGCACTAAGGTAGCGGCGGTGCGGGGGCGGCGGGCTGCAAGCCACGCTCAGCGAGTTTAGCGCGCACGAGGCTGTCAATCTTGGCGGAACCATCGCCTCGCGGCGGCGATGAAGGGAGGGGCCGCCAAGACCACAGTCCAACGGTTTAGCCAGAACGATATCCGCCGTGCCGGCCACACGGCGCCTTCGGCAATCCATGCGCGCAAGGTGGCCTGTTCGGACACCGTCAGCAGGTCACCCTTGGGCGGCATGCGCATCTCGCGGTCCACCCCCGAGATGAAGCGCAGTAACGGACTTCGGTCAGGCTGACCCGGCACGATATTAGGTGCGTGCGCTTCGCCTCCATGCAGTGCCACCTGGCTGGCGTCTAGGCGAAAGCCGCTCTTTTGTTTTTCCGGACCATGACACTTGAAGCATTTCGCCTCGAAGATTGGGCGAACCTCACGAAGAAAATCCACGGGAGCGCCGACCGCTGGCGAGCAGCACAACGCCCATGCGGCGAAAACCGCATAAGCATTCAGGTAAGCCGGGGTCTGGCCATCGTGTGCAAACTAGCCACGACCCACGCTTACCAAGTCGAAACCACGGCCGGCCATAGAAGTCTCGCGCTCAGCGAGAGTTCTTGAGCTCGGCCCCGCGTAAGCCCCCTTTACAGGAAAAGCGGCTTGATGTGGCGGTCGAAGAGATTGCCGGTGACGTTACGGGCGCAGGACTCGCGGCAGGCCTTCAGTTGCTCGAGGTAGCGCGGGCCCATCTTGGCGGCGACCTTGAAGCCCACGTGAATCAGCTGGCGGATGTTCGCGTTGTAGAGCGGGTTCTTCTGGTCGTGGCGCAGGGCACGACGAACTGCTCGCTCGTCCAGCCATTCACGACGGCGGCGGCTGGTAGCTTGGAACGATCGATATCGATGACGGTCGCATACGCTGGCAGAGCTCGTCATGTGTGCGAGGGCTCCGCGTAGATTTCCTTGGCGAGCACAAGGCCAGCACCGCCGGCTTCGGCGAGGCCGATGACCTCTTCGAGCCAGGTCGTCCCTGCGGTCTTCACATGGACGCCAGCCCCATGCTTGGCGAGGGCGCGACGGATGGCCGGATAGATCGAGAACTTATCGCTACCGCTGTGCCACGGAAAGTTTCAGGTTAGTCGGCAGGCCGTACTGCTCACCGCATGGGCGATGACGCAGAGGTCGTCGTTGAATTCGCGTTCGAAACTGGGCGAGGTCACCGACGTAGTCGACACCCTTGTTAAAACGGCCTGTGAACTTCGGGGCAATGGTCTGGATCGGCACGCCTTCGTCCGCGATGGCCGCCAGGATAACCAGTAGTTCTGGCGGAGTCTGCGGGCTATCGGTCTCGTCCATGGAAATCTCTGGCACGAAGCGGCCCACGCCCTTCACCGAGGTGATGTAACGATAGACCTTACCAGCTTCCTGCACCGCGAGGAGGAACTTCGCGGCCGTGCGCTCGACGTCCGCGCGGGAAGTCGTGAACGGACGGTCGATACCGCCAGGGTGATGGTGCCGACGAGTTCGGGGTGGCGATCGACGAAGGC